>DASPKT010000168.1:0-13117 GCA_035627915.1 Azospirillaceae bacterium | reverse complement strand
TCATTACCTGGATGCCCGCCTCCGCGGGCATGACGGCCGGGAATGGGGCCTAACGGGTCGACGCGCCGCGTTCCCGCACCCCCCCGCCCCTACTTCCCCGCCTCGGCGTACTTGCCGGCGCTCCAGCGGTAGAGGGTGTAGTTGTTCTCCCGCCGGTCGCCCTTGGCGTCGTAGGAGATGGAGCCGACGACCGTGGGGTAGGCGCCGTCGCGCATGGCGGCGCGGACCTTCTCGCCGTCGGTGGTGCCGGCCTTCTGCACCGCCTGGGCCCAGACCTGGACGGCGGCGTAGGCGTAGAGGACGAAGGCGCCGGGCTCCTCGCCGGTGCGCTGGCGCAGGCGGGCGATGATGGGGGCGGCGGCCGGGCTGCCGCGCACGTCAGCCTCGAAGGTCATCATGGCGCCCTCCCCCGTCGGGCCGCTGATGGCCCAGAAGGCGTCGTTGGCGAGGCTGTCGCCGGACAGGAACAGCGCCTTCAGCCCGGCCTCGCGCATCTGCCGGACCAGCAGCCCCGCCTCGTTGAAGAAGCCGCCGAAATAGACCGCCTCCACCTGCGCCGCCTTCAGCCGGGTCACCAGCGCGCTGAAGTCCTTCTCGCCCACCGTCAGCTCGGTGTAGACGGCGGGCTTGAGGCCCCCCTTCTCCATCGAGGCGCGGGTGGCATCCGTCATGCCCTTGCCGTAGGTGGTCTGGTCGTGCACCAGCGCCACCTTGCGCCCGGCGAAGGTGCGGGCGAGGAAGGCGCCGGCCGCCTCGCCCTGCTGGTCGTCGCGGCCGCAGGTGCGGAACACCCAGCCCTGCCCGGCCTCGGTCACCTCCGGCGCCGTGGCGTCGGGGGTGATGGCGATGATCCCCTCGTCGGCATAGACCTGGGAGGCGGGGATCAGGGTGCTGGACTGGACGTGGCCCACCACCATCTCCACCCCCTCGGTCGCCAGCCGGTTGGCGACGGCGACCGCCTGGCTCGCCGTGCCGGCGTCGTCGGCGACGGTGAGGACCAGCTTCTGCCCCAGCAGGCCGCCGGCCGCGTTCAGGTCGGCGACGGCGGCCTCCGCCCCCTTGCGCACCTGCTCGCCCACCGGCGCCACCGGGCCGGTCAGCGCGCCGGCCATGGCGATGCGGATCTCCGCCGCGGCGGGGCCGGCGGACAGGAGAAGGGCGGCGGCCAGGACGGCCCGGGACAGGCGGCGCATCGGGTTCTCCCGGCGGACGGAATTGCGTGCCGGACCGGTTTACGCCCGGCTGGAGGGGATGAACAAGCGAAATCCTCGGCCATTCCACGCGCTGGACATGTGAATTGTGCCGTTCCCGTTCGGACCCTATCCGGAAGGGCCGGCGGCAACCATCGCCTGCCCGGGTAAGTATTGGCTCCCGCTTTCGCCCCGGGACGGCTAACATCCCTACCCCCGATATTCACTAATTTGCGACGTGACGACTTCAGCCAGGCCAGAACCGGCCGCCATGGTTCCTTCCGCGGGGCCGCGGCGGCGCGCCCCGGACGCGTGCCGCGCGGCCGGCGGGAAAGCCGCGCGCCCCGTCCGGCGGGGGGCGTGACCATGCGGCGGGCGGTGGCGGCGACCCTGGGCCTGGCCCTGCTGCACGCGCCGCCGGCGCCGGCGGCCGACTCGCTGGAGTTTCCGGTCAAGGCCGCCTACCTCCTGAAGTTCGCGCCCTTCGTCGCCTGGCCGGAGGGGGCGTTCCCGTCGGCCGACAGCCCGTTCCGCCTCTGCGTCTCCGGCGACGACCCCTTCGGCCCGGTGCTGGAGGAGGTGGCGTCCGGCACCGCCCCGGCCGGCCACCCGGTGGAGATCGTGCGCATGCAGCGCGTCGACGGGCCGTCCGGCTGCCACGTCCAGTACATCTCGGGGTCCGCGGCGCAGCCGGTGGCGGACGCGCTCAAGCGGCTGGAGGGGGCGCCGGTGCTGACGGTGACCGATGCGTCGCGGGACGCGCGCACCCGCGGGATCGTCCATTTCGTCGTGGAGGAGAACCGCGTCCGCTTCCACATCGACGAGGAGGCCGCCGCCCGCCACCGCCTGACGCTCAGCTCCAAGCTGCTGGGCATCGCGCTCTCCGTCCGGACCAGGCGCTAGGGGGGACCATGGAACGCCTGTCCAGGATATCGGAGCGCTGGCGCCTGATCCCCCGCATAGCGTTAGGCGGGGCGGTGCTGCTGGTCCTGGCCAGCGCCGCCGTCGCCTTCATGAGCGAGCGGGCCTACCAGGCGTCGCGGCTGAACGACATGAGGGTGCAGGCGAGCATCCTGGCGGCCAGCGTGACGGCGGCGCTGGCCTTCGACGACGCGGCCGCGGCGCAGGAATACGTGAACGCGCTGCGCGCCAGCCCCGCCGTGGCCGCCGCCGCCGTCTACCGGGCCGACGGGGCGCTGGTCGCCAGCTACGTGCGCTCCGGCGCGCTGCCGCCGCCGGACGGGAAGGCGCTGGCGGAGGAGGCCGCGCGTGACGACAGCGTCGCCGTGAGCGCGTCGGTGGTGCAGGAGGGGGAGCGGCTGGGCACCGTCTTCCTGCGCACGGTGCCGGAGCCGATGGCGCGGCGCCTGGGGCGCTACAGCGGCACGGCGCTGCTGCTGGTCATGGCCACGCTGATCGTGGCCATCCTGGGGGCGGCGCAGACGGAGCTGTCGCGCGTCAACACCCTGCTGGAGCGGCGCGCGCTGGACCTGGCGGATGCCAACCAGAACCTGCGCGTCCAGATCGAGGAGCGCGAGAAGGCCGAGGCGGCGCTGCGCCAGAGCCAGAAGATGGAGGCGCTGGGCCAGCTGACCGGCGGCGTCGCGCACGACTTCAACAACCTGCTGCAGGCGCTGTCGGGCTGCCTGGGGCTGATCCGGCGGCGGGCCGGCGACCTCGGCCTCGACACCATCTTCGAGGCGGGGCAGCAGGCGATCGACCGCGGCGCCAAGCTGACCCAGCAGCTGATGGCCTTTGCCCGCCGCCAGGCCCTGCGCCCCGCCGCCATCGACGTGCGCGACCGGCTGCTCGGCATGTCGGAGCTGCTGGCCCGGGCGCTGCGGGCGGACATCCGGCTCGACATCGACCTCGCCCCCGACCTCTGGGCGGTGGAGGTGGACCCGACCCAGTTCGAGCTGGCCATCCTGAACCTGGCGGTGAACGCCCGCGACGCCATGCCCGCGGCCGGCCAGCTGGTGGTGGAGGCGGCGAACGTCCGGCTGGAGCCCGGCAACGCGGAGGCGCCGGGGCTGGCGGGCGAATTCGTGCGCATCACCGTGCGCGACACCGGCAGCGGCATGGAGCCCGACGTGCTGGCCCGCGCCTTCGAGCCCTTCTTCACCACCAAGGAGGTCGGCCGCGGCTCCGGCCTGGGGCTGAGCCAGGTCTACGGCTTCGTGCGCCAGTCCGGCGGCGAGGCGCGGCTGGAGAGTGCCTCCGGCCGCGGCACGGCGGTGACGATGCTGCTGCCCCGCTGCCACAAGGTGCCGGAGGGGACCGCCGCCCTGCCGCCGGACCTCGCCGGCCGCGACACCGGGCGCATCCTGCTGGTCGAGGACGACCCCATCGTCGGCTCGGTCCTGGGCGCCACGCTGGAGGACATGGGCTACGCCGTGCTGCGCGCCGCTAGCGGGGACGAGGCGGCGCAGCTGCTGGCCGGCGACGCGCCGGTGGACCTGCTGCTGAGCGACATCGTCATGCCCGGGCGGCTGACCGGCGTCGACCTGGCGCGCGAGGCGCGGCGCCTGCGGCCCCGGCTGCCCGTGGTGCTGATGACCGGCTACAGCGAGCAGGTGGCGGCCGGCCAGGACTTCCAGGTCCTCTCCAAGCCCTACCAGCTCTCCACCCTGGTCGACGCGCTGCGGCGCGCGCGGGAGACGACGGCGCCCTGAGGCGTCACGCCACCACCGGCTCCTCCCGGGCCGCGGTGGCGAAGCCGGGGCCGACCGTCATCGCCACCCGCAGCCCCTCCGCCCGCCAGTCCATGCGGGCGGTGCCGCCCAGCTGGCGGGTCAGGCTCGCCTCCAGCACCATGGAGCCGAAGCCGGTGCGCGCCGGCGGCGACACGGGCGGCCCGCCGCGCTCGGTCCAGGCGAGCGACAGGGCGCCGTCGGGCTCGAGCGTCCAGGCGACGTCCAGCCGCCCCCCGGCGACGGAGAGGGCGCCGTACTTGACGGCGTTGGTGGCGAGCTCGTGCACCACCATGGCCAGCGACTGCGCGGCGTCGGGCGACAGCTCCACCGTCGGGCCGGACAGGCGCACCCGCCCCGTCGCGGCGTAGGGCGCCAGCTCGTCGCGCACCAGCAGGTCCAGCCGCGCCCCGTCCCAGCGGTTGGCCGCCAGCAGGTCGTGGGCGCGGGCCAGCGCCGCCAGCCGCCCCTCCGCCGTGCGCAGGAAGTCGCGGTAGTTGTCGGCCCGGGTCAGGCGCAGCACCGACTGCACCACCGTCAGCATGTTCTTGGCGCGGTGGTCGACCTCCTTCGCCAGCAGCGCCTGCCGCTCCTCCGACCGGCGCCGCTCGCTGAGGTCGGCGACGGCGACGAAGAAGCCGGCCACCCGCCCCTCCTCCGTCCGGTGCGGGATGTAGGTGGCGTGGACGTAGCGGGTGTTGCCGCCGCGGTAGGGGATCCACGCCTCGAAGGCGACGCGCTCGCCGGCGAGCGCCGCCTCCATGTGCGGGCGCACCCGCTCGAACGCCGCCTCGCCCAGCACCTCGGGCACGGCGCGGCCCAGCACGTGCTCCGCCGGGTCCCCGAACCAGTCCTCGTAGGCGCGGTTGACGAAGCGGTAGCGCAGCGTGGCATCGATGAAGGAGATCAGCGTCGGCTGGCTGTCCGCCACCAGGCGCAGCTGGCGGCCGCTGTCGCGCAGCGCCGCCGCGGTGGCGGCGAGCTCGCGGGCGACCGCCTCCACCTCCGCCACGCCTGCGGGCGGCAGCACCGCCTCCCCGGCGGCGACGGCGCCGGCGTAGCGGGGCAGCGCGCGGATCGGCACCGACACCCGCCGGGCCAGGAACAGCGCCAGCAGCGCGCAGCCGCCCAGCAGCGCGCACCCCACCGCCAGCGCCGCCGAGACGTTGCGGCGCAGCGGCCCCAGCAGCGCCTCCTTGGGCAGGCCGACCGCCACGCTCCACCCGCTGACGGAGGAGCGGCTGAAGGCGGTCACCACTTCCCTGCCTTCCAGCGTGCGGGTGGTGCCGATGCCCTCCGCCCCGGCCCGCATCAGCGTGCGCAGCGACGGGGAGGCCGGCTTGCCCACGAACTGCTCGCCCGAGGGCACGCGGGCGACGCTGGCCTCGCCGCGGTCCAGGATGGTGACGACGGAGCCCTCCGGCACCCGCTGCCGGCGCAGCAGCTCCTCGAAGGAGGCGGGGGTGAGTCCCAGCGTCAGGTCGTAGGCGACCTTGCCGCCGACCAGGACCGGCACGTCCACGCTGAGCGCCGCGGCCCTGGTGACGGCGCCGGTGTAGAGGTTGGAGACGAACGCCGTGCCGGTGCCGAAGACGTGGCGCGTGGCGTCCATCGTGCCGCGCTGCGGCAGCGGGCGGCCGGGCGGCACCAGCGTGTTCAGCAGCTGCTGTCCGCCGGCGTCGGAGAGGATGATGTTGCTGCCCGGCGGCTGGTTGGCCAGGAACTCCAGCGCCTCCGCCCGGAACCGCTCCAGGTCGCCGTCGCGCAGGTCCCGCGACAAAGCGAGGGCCTGGAGTGCCCGCACCTGCCCCTCGATGCGGCCGTCCACCGCCAGGGTCAGCGCCCGCGCCGTCTCCAGCAGCTGGGCGCCGGCGCGCTCCGTCTGCCGGTGGTAGCCGCGCACCTCGGAGATCACGACCAGCCCCAGCGGCGGCAGGAAGCAGACCAGCGCCAGGAGGACCAGGTAGGTCCGGATGGCGGGCGACCGGGGGTGCGGCATGGGAGGGGTCACGGCAGGTCCGGTCGGGCGGGAAGGTGTGGGCGGAGAATGCCCCAGCCGTGCCGGTCGCGCATCCGGCAAAGCCTACCCCCTTCGAGCTACCATGCGCGGACGCGGGCTTGCCGCGGGGCGGCAGGACCGCCACCTTGCTGGTCCGACGGGCGCAGGAGGAGGCCTTCCATGGCCGAGGACGACGCGCAGGCCCCGGCGCTGGACCCCGTCCGGTTCGGCCGCCTGCTCGAACTGATGGGGCCGGAGCGGCTGCGCGGCTTCGCCGACCGCTACGTGGCCGGGCTGGCGGAGCCGGTGCCGCGCGCTCCGGGACCGGCGCTGGAGAGGGCGGCGCACCGGCTGGTCGGCCAGTCCGGCATGCTGGCGCTGGACGCCACCGCCGCCGCCTGGCGCCGGGTCGAGGAGGCCTGCCGCGCCGGGTCCGACGAAGGCGCGGTTGCGCACCTGCTGGCGGAGGCGGAGAATAGGACTCGGGAGGGCGCCGAGGTCCTGCGACGCGCTCTCGGCCCTGCGGTTCGGGACGAACCGGATCGGGAATAGACGGGGTGGGACGGCCTTGCGCATCCTGCTGGTGGAGGACGAGCCGATTACGTCGGACCTGCTGCGGGCGGGGCTGGACGCGTCCGGATTCGCGGTCGACAGCTTCCCCACGGTGGAGGAGGCCGAGTCGGCGCTGCGGGCGGTGAACTACGATGCCGTGGTGCTGGACCTGGGCCTGCCCGACGGCAGCGGGCTGGAGCTGCTGCGCACCGTGCGCCGGGCCGGCAACAGCGCGCCGGTCCTGATCCTGACCTCCGAGCGGCGGCTGGACGCCAAGCTGGCCGGCCTCGACACCGGGGCCGACGACTACCTGGTGAAGCCGATCGACCCGCGCGAGCTGGCGGCCCGCCTGCGCGCGGTGGCGCGCCGGCCGCGGGCGCTGGACGCGGCGTCGCTGGAATGCGGCAACCTCTCCTTCTCGCCGGCATCGCGGGAGCTGCGGGTAGCCGGGACGCCGGTGACCCTGACCCGGCGGGAGGCCGGCATCCTGGAGATCCTGCTGCAGGCCAGGGGCCGCCCGGTGCCGAAGCCGGCCATCGAGGAACGGCTCTACGCCTTCGGCGACGAGCTGGCCTCCAACTCCATCGAGGTGCATGTCCACCACCTGCGCCGCCGGCTGGCGGAGGCCGGCGCCAGCGTCCGCATCGCGACCCAGCGCGGCATCGGCTATACCCTGGCCGAGGAAACCGCTTAAGCCCGCCGTAAGGCGGCTCCGGTATGCCGGCCGGAACGACGAGCGTGAAGAAGGAGGCCGTCCCATGCCCGCCGCTCACCTGCCTGCCCCGCTGCCTGCGAACGAGGCGGAGCGCCTGGCCTCCGTCCGCGCCATGCGGCTGCTCGACACGCCGGACGAGGCGGCGCTGGACCGGGTGACGAGGACCGCGCGGCGGCTGTTCGACATGCCCATCGCCCTCTTCAGCGTGCTGGACGCCGAGCGGCAATGGTTCAAGTCCTGCGTCGGGCTGCCCCTGAGGGAGACCGGGCGCGACGTCTCCTTCTGCGGCCACGCGGCGGCGGAGGAGGCGATGCTGGTCGTGGAGGACGCGGCGGCCGACCCGCGCTTCGCCGGCAACCCGCTGGTGACGGGGGAACCGCACGTCCGCTTCTACGCCGGCCGCCCGGTGCGCAACGCAGACGGGATGGTCGTCGGCACGCTCTGCGTCATCGACCGGCGGCCCCGCCGGTTCGGGCCCGAGGACCGGCTGGCGCTGGACGACCTCGCCGGCTGGCTGGAGCTGCTTCTGGCCCGGCGCGAGATCGGGGAGAGCCAGCGCCAGCTGCTGGCGGCGCTGGACGAGGCGGAGCGGCGCACCCTGATCGACCCGATGCTGAACTGCTGGAACCGGCGCGGCATGGCCCTGCTGCTGGAGCGCGAGGCGGCGCGCACCCGCACCGCCGGCGGCGGCCTGCTGGTGGCGCTGGGCGACCTCGACCGGTTCAAGTCGATCAACGACACCTACGGCCATCCCGCCGGCGACGCCGTCATCGCCGAGGCTGTGCGGCGCCTGCGCGGGGCCGTGCGCGCCACCGACGCGGTCGGCCGCTGGGGCGGGGAGGAGTTCCTGGTCGTGGCGCCCGCCTGCACCGCCGCCATGGCGCTCGACCTGGCCCGGCGCATGTGCGAGGCGGTCGGCGGCGGCGGGCCGGTGCGCCACGACGGGCGCGAGATCGCCGCCACCATCAGCATCGGCGCCGTCTTCGTGGAGGCCCCCGCCCTGCGCCTGACCGACATGGACGCGCTGGTGGCCCGCGCCGACGAGGCGCTGTACGCCGCCAAGCGGGACGGCCGGAACCGGGCGGTGGTGGCGCCGCTGTCGCTGGCGGCGCCGGCGGCGGTGCCCTGACGGTGCTCCGCCGCCCCGGTCAGTCGCGCGGGGTGTAGAGCGGCCGCGCCATGGTCACGGGGCGGACGTCCAGGCGCAGGTTCAGGACCGTGTACCAGCTTCCCGACGCGAACCAGCCGACGCTGTCGGGGGTGCGGGACAGGGTGAACTCGAACCCGAGGTCGTCGCCCGGGCGCCCCGGCTCCCCGAAGGCGATGCCGCGGGCCCGGCCGGCGGCACCGTCCAGCGTGCGCGCCATCGCCTCATACAGGGCGCCGGGGCCCAGCATGTCGGAATACCAGGCCGGCGCCTCCCCGTCCCAGTAGGGCTTGAAGCCGGGGTCGGCCGGACGGATCGCCGCGCCGGCGCGCTTGGCCGCCGACGGGGTGACGGCCCCCGTCGCCAGATCGATGCTGTCGCCGGCCGCGGCGAAGGAGAGCAGGACGTTCTCCGCCCGGAAGGGCGCACCGGGGGCGGGGCGCGCGCGGCCCATGTCGACCAGCACCACGCCCTTGGCGCCCACCACCTCCGCCGTGCCGCCGGTGACGACCAGGGCCGTGTCCTCCTCCACCCCGACGCCGCGGCGCATGCCGAGGTCGCGCAGCGCCACTACCATGCGGCCGATGCGGCCGCGCGCCAGGAAATGCTGGTCGACGAACCAGCCGTCGCCGATGAAGCCGAGGCCGCGCCCGGTGTGGCGGCCGGGCTCCAGCCCCCGCGCCAAGGCGTCCAGCGGCTCCGGCCCCTCGCGGAACATCGGGTCGGACATGACCGCGGCCCCGGCGCTGGAGCCGCCGACGACGGCGCCGCCGGCATGCGCCGCCCGGATCGCCTCCAGCAGCGGGGTCGGGCCGCCGTCGGGGCGCAGCAGGGCCGCGGTGATGCGGGTCTGGTCCCCGCCGGTGAAGTAGAAGCCGCGCGCCGCCCGCGCCCTGGCGACCCAGGCCGGGTCCGAGGCGGTGCCGGACGCGTCCGCCCGCCCCTCCCCGCCCGGGTAGAGCGGCAGCAGCTCCGCCGCGGCGCCGAGGGACTTCAGGTGCTCCACGATGCGGGCCCCGGCCGCCTCCGGCCCGGTGCTGGCGGTGGGGACGACCAGGACCGGGGCGCCGGCGCCGCCCGCCAGCTCCACCAGCCGGCGCCAGCCCGGGTTGGCGAAGCCGAACTCCCCGCCCGCCACCACCAGCGGCCCCTTCGGCCCCGCCGCCAGGGCCGGCAGCGCCAGCCCGAAACCCAGCAGGACCGCCGCGAGCACCCGCACCATGCGCATTCCGTCCCCTCCCTCTCCTGCCCGCTCTCCGGC
The DNA here is from genome assembly GCA_035627915.1 of Azospirillaceae bacterium. Taxonomy (GTDB): domain Bacteria; phylum Pseudomonadota; class Alphaproteobacteria; order Azospirillales; family Azospirillaceae; genus DASPKT01. The sequence goes on along the minus strand of DASPKT010000168.1, from coordinate 3,563 downwards.
GGTTCGCCTGCCCAGAATGGATTAATTCGACCGGCCAAGTCTATGTCCCGGAGCGCAGGCGTATGGCTTAGGTCATAAGCGTGCCTATACGTTCAGGCCTGTTTTCTCCAAGGCTTCCGGAGTGCTAGACCTTTGATTTAAGTCTGCGAACCGAAAGATTTCGCGAATGCACCCTCCACTTTCGTTTTCGATCGCTCGAAATTCCAAGTGGAACCGCCGGCCGGAACCGTCGGAAAGCAAGTAAAGGCCAACAGGGCGCCGGGGTGACGGCCGCCGTGGCGGAGCCGCCGAGGTAATCGGCGCCGCCGCCGCGGCCGGCAGGGGTCGCGGTGCTTCGCGTGATCAGTCCGCCAGACAGTCCAGTTCAACGCAACCCGCTTGGGCCAAGGAGTTCGACCGTGCAGCTCGACCAGGACGCCGCCGTCAAGACCCGCGAGACCGCTGCCGACCTCCCCGCTGCCGACTTGCCCGAAACCGACCTGCCGCCGGCGGCGCCCGACGGCGGCCATCACGCCGGTGCGCCTGGCGAGCTCTACCAGCTGCTGCACGCGCTGCAGGCGGTGAAGACGGGCGACTTCTCCGTCCGCATGGCCGGCGACCATGTCGGCGTCATCGGCAAGATCGCCGACACCTTCAACGAGATCGTCGCCGCCAACGAGCGCATGGCCCAGCAGCTGGAGCGGGTGGGCCAGGTGGTGGGGCGCGAGGGCAAGACCCGCCAGCGCGTGAAGTTCAACCTCTCCACCGGCGCCTGGAGCGAGATGGAGTCGTCGGTCAACACCCTCATCGACGACCTGCTGTGGCCGACGACCGAGGTGACCCGCGCCATCACCGCTGTCGCGCGCGGCGACCTTTTGCAGACGGTGCCGCTGGACGTGGACGGCCGGCCGCTGCAGGGCGAGTTCCTGCGCTCCGCCACCATCGTCAACACGATGATCAAGCAGCTGAACGTCTTCACCTCGGAGGTGACGCGCGTGGCGCGCGAGGTGGGCACCGACGGCAAGCTGGGCGGCCAGGCCCAGGTGCGCGAGGTGACGGGCGTGTGGAAGGACCTCACGGAGTCCGTGAACTCCATGGCGTCCAACCTGACCGCCCAGGTCCGCAACATCGCCGAGGTGACCATCGCCGTGGCCAACGGCGACCTGTCCAAGAAGATCACCGTGGACGTCCGCGGCGAGATCCTGCAGCTGAAGGAAGCCATCAACACGATGGTGGACCAGCTGCGCTCCTTCGCCTCGGAAGTGACGCGCGTGGCCCGCGAGGTCGGCACCGAGGGCAAGCTGGGCGGCCAAGCCATCGTGCCGGGCGTGGCCGGCACCTGGAAGGACCTGACGGACTCGGTGAACGCCATGTGCGGCAACCTGACCGACCAGGTCCGCAACATCGCGCAGGTGACCACGGCCGTGGCCCGCGGCGACCTGTCCCGCAAGATCACCGTGGACGTGCGCGGCGAGATCCTGGAGCTGAAGGACACCATCAACACGATGGTCGACCAGCTGAACGCGTTCGCCGGCGAGGTGACGCGCGTGGCGCGCGAGGTCGGCACGGAAGGCAAGCTGGGCGGCCAGGCGCAGGTGCCGGGCGTGGCCGGCACCTGGAAGGACCTGACCGACAGCGTCAACTTCATGGCGGGCAACCTGACGGCCCAGGTCCGCAACATCGCGGAGGTCGCCACCGCCATCGCCAACGGCGACCTCTCCAAGAAGATCACCGTCAACGTCTCCGGCGAAATCCTCCAGCTGAAGGAGACCATCAACACGATGGTGGACCAGCTGAACGCGTTCGCGGGCGAGGTGACGCGCGTGGCGCGCGAGGTCGGCACCGAGGGCCGGCTGGGCGGCCAGGCGAACGTGCTGGGCGTGGCCGGCACCTGGAAGGACCTGACGGATTCGGTCAACTCCATGGCGTCGAACCTGACGGCGCAGGTCCGCAACATCGCCGAGGTGTCCACCGCCATCGCCAACGGCGACCTGTCCAAGAAGATCACGGTCGACGTCCGCGGCGAGATCCTCCAGCTGAAGGAGACGATCAACACCACGGTCGACCAGCTGAACGCGTTCGCCGGCGAGGTGACGCGCGTGGCGCGCGAGGTCGGCACCGAGGGCAAGCTGGGCGGCCAGGCGGTGGTGCGCGGCGTCGCCGGCACCTGGAAGGACCTGACCGACAGCGTGAACTCCATGGCGGGCAACCTGACCGCCCAGGTCCGCAACATCGCCGAGGTGGCGACCGCCGTCGCCCAGGGCGACCTGTCCAAGAAGATCACCGTCAACGTCTCGGGCGAGATCCTGCAGCTGAAGGAGACCATCAACACGATGGTGGACCAGCTGAACGCGTTCGCCGCCGAGGTGACGCGCGTGGCGCGCGAGGTCGGCACCGACGGCAAGCTGGGCGGCCAGGCGGTGGTGCCCGGCGTGGCCGGCACCTGGAAAGACCTGACGGACTCGGTCAACTCCATGGCCGGCAACCTGACGGCCCAGGTCCGCAACATCGCCGAGGTCGCCACCGCCATCGCCAACGGCGACCTGTCCCGCAAGATCACCGTGGACGTGCGCGGCGAGATCCTTCAGCTGAAGGAGACGCTGAACACCATGGTCGACCAGCTGAACCGCTTCGCCGGCGAGGTGACGCGGGTGGCGCGCGAGGTCGGCACCGAAGGCCGCCTGGGCGGCCAGGCGCAGGTGCCCGGCGTGGCCGGCACCTGGAAGGACCTGACCGACAGCGTCAACTTCATGGCGTCGAACCTGACCGACCAGGTGCGCAACATCGCGGAGGTGACCACGGCGGTGGCGCGCGGCGACCTGTCCCGCAAGATCACCGTGGACGTGAAGGGCGAGATCCTGGAGCTGAAGAACACCATCAACACGATGGTGGACCAGCTGAACGCCTTCGCCGGCGAGGTGACGCGCGTCGCGCGCGAGGTCGGCACCGAGGGCAAGCTGGGCGGCCAGGCGCAGGTGCCAGGCGTGGCCGGCACCTGGAAGGACCTGACCGACAGCGTCAACTTCATGGCCGGCAACCTGACGGCCCAGGTCCGCAACATCGCCGAGGTCGCGACCGCCATCGCCAACGGCGACCTCTCCAAGAAGATCACGGTCGACGTGCGCGGCGAGATCCTGCTGCTGAAGGAGACGCTGAACACGATGGTGGAGCAGCTCCGCTCCTTCGCGGCGGAGGTGACGCGCGTGGCGCGCGAGGTCGGCACCGAGGGCCGCCTGGGCGGCCAGGCCGTGGTGCCCGGCGTGGCCGGCACCTGGAAGGACCTGACCGACAACGTCAACCTGCTGGCCGCCAACCTGACGACCCAGGTGCGCAACATCGCGGAGGTGACCACGGCGGTGGCGCGCGGGGACCTTTCCCGCAAGATCACCGTGGACGTGAAGGGCGAGATCCTGGAGCTGAAGAACACCATCAACACGATGGTGGACCAGCTGAACGCGTTCGCCGGCGAGGTGACGCGGGTGGCGCGCGAGGTCGGCACCGAAGGCCGCCTGGGCGGCCAGGCGCAGGTGCCCGGCGTGGCCGGCACCTGGAAGGACCTGACCGACAGCGTCAACTTCATGGCG
>DASPKT010000167.1:0-41559 GCA_035627915.1 Azospirillaceae bacterium | reverse complement strand
CGGCGCGGTTGCCGGCGAACAGGGCGGTGTCGGTGCCGGCGCCGCCGGTGATGGTGTCGTTGCCGCCCAGGCCCTGCAGCATGTCGTCGCCTTCGCGGCCGTCCAGCATGTTGTTGTTGGCGGCGCCGATGATCGTGTCGGACGCGCTGGCGCCCATCACGTGCTCGATGTTGATCAGCAGCTCGGTGCCCTGGACGGTGGCGGTCGGGAACTTCGCCGTGCCCTTCGACAGGTCGACCACGACCACGTCGCGGTGGCCGAAGTCGGCGACGTCCTCGCCGTTGCCGCCGTCCAGCAGGTCGAACTCGAACCCGCCGAACAGCGTGTCGTTGCCGTCGTTGCCGCGCAGCGTGTCGTTGCCGCGGCCGCCGTCCAGGTAGTCGTCGCCGGCCCCGCCCGACAGGCTGTCGGCGCCGTCCAGGCCGAAGATGCTGTCGTTGCCGCCCAGGCCGTCGATGGTGTCCTTGCCGGTGCCGCCTTCCAGGCTGTCGTTGCCCTCGGTCGCCGGACCGGTGGCGTTCAGCGTCATGGACGTCTTGCGAATGCTCATCTCTTCCAAACTCCCTCGAGAGGTTCCAGCCTGGGCGGGGACGGCTGGCCGTCTTCCCGCCGCTTCGTCGATGTTTCCCGCCGCCGTGACGGCGCGGGATGCGGGACCGGAGCCCGGGCCCCGGCCTTGAGCGGTCAATATCCGCTACCCCCAATTAGCGACAGCGATCCCGGATTAAGTAATTCATCTATATCTTCAGATTACTACCCACACTTCTATGAGCAATTGTGGTGAGTGCGAAGCGGGTATCCTGAATTCAGCGGGCATTCCGGGACGCATTTTCCGGTGATTGACTATCCGGTTTCTGTTTTGGTCCAGTGCGGCGCCATGATCAACCGCGCCGAAGTGGTGCATTCTATGGCGTGGGGGCGATGCCGATCCGGCGAAGACCTATGCCCTACCCCTTTTTCGTAAGGGACCGGACGGCTCCGGCACGCTTCAATGAAGCTAAAATTAGATTTGAAAACGCCAATAAACCCCGCCGGTATTCACGGCGCAGTCACAGTAATCCGGTAATTTTGACTGCAAGCTCGGCGCGCATTACCATCGGTTTCAGGCAATACGGTTCGGGGGGTCCGATGCCCGTCTTCCGCAAGGCGAAGTCGTTCAACGCCGGATCGGCCCGGTGGGCCGCGGCGGCACTGATGACGCTGGCGCTGCTGATGCTGGCCGCCCTTTCGGCACCGCCGGCCCGCGCTACGGCGCCGCAGCCGGACATTGCCCGGACCGCCTGAGGCCTCGGGGTGTCAGGGCGGCGGGGGAAGCCGCTCGGCGACCGCGGCGGTGTGTTCGCGCCCGGCGGCCTCCAGCACCAGCGTGCCGGCGCCGACGCGGGCGACCCGCCAGCCATTGACCCGGTCGCCCGCCGCGACGCGCAGCTCCTGCCCGGTGTCCTCCCGCCGCAGGACAGCCACCGCCCGCCCGCCGGCCTCGCCCGCCACCCCGACCACGACGAAGCTGCCGGCGGCGACCGTCGCCGCGGCCTCCGCCGGGGGTGCCTCCGGCGCGGCCCGGCGCTCGGGGCTGAAGGGCGGGCGCGCCGCCAGGGCGCCGAACGCGTCGGCCGGCGGCAGGTCGAACCGCGGCACCTCCGCCCGGGCGGGAGACGCGAGCAGGAGCAGGACGGCAGTCACGGCGAGGCGCCTCATGGCAGCCTCCAGCCGCGCACGTCGACGACCAGGTCCAGCCGCGTCCCCGCGGGGTCGGCGGCGCGCACCGTCAGCCGCTCCGCCAGCAGCCGCGGCCGGCCCGCCTCCACCGCATGCAGCAGGTCGCGCAGGGCCGCCGGGCCGACGCTGGCCGCCAGCCGGACGGTGACGGGGACCGGGGCCGCGCCGGCGGTCCCCTGGCGGGCCAGGGTCTGGCTGCTGGCGACGGTCCCGCCGGCCGCCTGCACCAGCGCCGCCAGGTGCGCCTGAAGCGCCGCCCCGGCCAGCGCGTCGCTGGCGCCCCGCAGATAGTCCGCCGGGTCGGCCGCCGCCTCGATCTCCGCCCGTTCCTGCGGCAGGGCCGCGGCGCGTGCCGCCACGCGCCGGTAGGCCTCCACCCGCCGCCGCTCCAGCGCCAGCTCTTCGCCCATGTCGGCGAAGAGGCCGGCCAGCGGCAGCAGCACCCCGCCCGCCAGCAGCAGCGCCAGGGCGGCCGTGACCATCACGGCCAGCCGTCGTGACCGTTTCGGATCGGCAACGATCCCGTCAAGGAGCGGCATGCGGCACCAGCCGGGCGGCGAGGTGGAAGCGGTCCAGGCCCGCGGGATCGCGCACCAGGGCGGCGCGGGACTGCACCCCCTCCAGGTGGGGGGAGCCCTCCAGCAGCGGAACCAGCCCGGCGCTGTCGCGGGTCAGCCCGATCAACTCTATCGTTGCGCCCTCGATACGGATTTCCGTCAGCCAGGTGCCGTCCGGCAGCAGCCGGCTCAGCGCCTCCAGCGCGACCAGCGCGGACGGCGCCGCCCGCTTGGCCTCCACCGCGTGGAAGGCGCGGACGCGCATCGCCTCCACCGCCTCCACCGCGGCGCGGGCGCCCACCGTCTCCGCCGCCAGGGCCGCCGCCTCCCGCCGCAGCCAGGCCAGCTCCACCGCCCGGACGGCGAGCGGGGCCAGCAGCAGCAGCGCCAGCGCCAGCAGGCCGGCGGCGAGCCGGCGCCCGGGGCGCGGCAGGCTGCCCGGGGCACCCGGCCCCAGCGGCAGCAGCGTCGCCGTCCCGTCCGGCTCCACCGCCTCCACCGCGGCCGGCGCCAGCCCCAGGCGGGCAAGCCCGTCCAGCGCCTCCTGGACCGCGGCCCGCGGCAGCAGCGCGACACGGACCTCCAGAATGCGGCCGTCCTCCGACGCACCCGCCGCCTCCGCGGCGAACAGCGCCTGATCGGCGCGCAGCGGCGTGCGCCGCTCCAGCTCCAGCGCCACCACCTCGCGCAGGCGGGCGGCGGCGGCGGCGGGCAGCGGGAAGCTGCGGCGCAGCAGGCGCGGGGACGCGACGGAGAGCAGCAACGCCTCCGCCGGCAGCGGGTCCGGGCGGCCCCCGCCGGCCCGGCCCGGGTCGAGGCGGCCCGCGGGCAGCATCCCCTCCGGCGTGCGGCGGACCAGGTCGAAGGCACCGCCCGCGGCCGGCAGGGCCACCAGCGTGCCGGAACCGGCCCCGCGCAGGCGGCTTGGCAGAAGGCGCCCCATCTCCCCCCACCACCAGCGCGCCCAGCGCAGCGCCTCGGCCCGGAGCGGGGCCACGGTCGGCGTCACGGCTGTCATTGCTGGTTCATCCCCGCATCGGTCCCGGGAAGGTGGAGGTCGGGCGCGGGCTCGCGCCATTCCAGAATGCGGTATGCCGAGGCCGCGTCAACCGCGATCCAGAGCACCGCCTCGGCGCTGGCCCGGGCACCCTGCCCGCCCGCGACCTCCACCCGCACGGTGAAGGCCGGCCCCGGCGGCCGGTCCACGGCCAGCCCGGCGGCCTGCGCGCGCCCCGCCAGCTCGCGCCCCGGCGCCTGCCCCGCGCGCCGCGCCTCCAGCAGGGCGGCGGCGTCCGCGGCGGTCAGGCCGGGCCAGGCGCGCAGCAGCGCCGGCGGCGCCGCCAGGGCGGAGACGGTGCCGTCGGCGGCGCCATGCACGGTGGCCAGCGGTGCCGCGTCCCGGTAGGCGGCGGCACCCGGCCCCCCCGCCCCCGCCAGCTCCGCAATGCTGGCGGCCGGCTGGCCGGCGGTCCGGCGCGCCGCCGTCCATGCCGCGACCTCCATGCCCAGCACCGCCTCCAGCACCGGCGGCGGGGCGCGGTTGAGGTCCAGCCGCCCGCCCTCGTCCCAGACCCGCACGGACAGCGACGCCCCCTCCTCCGCCACCCGGTACTCCCGCCCGTCGGGGACCCAGCGCCGTTGCGCGTTGGGCTGGCGCAGCCCCATGACGGCGTGGGCGAGGCCCGCCTCCACCAGCGCGCGCGCCTCGGCGCCGCGCACCTGCGCCGACAGGCGCCGCGCCTCCAGCGTGACGGACAGGGTGAAGCCGCCGGCCAGCAACGCCACCACGGCGCAGATCCACAGCACCACCACCAGGGCGGCGCCCTGCTCGCGCATGTCACCGGCAGCGACCCGCCTCATCGGGCCCCCGCCAGCCTGGTCGTGGCGAGGGTGAGGCTGCGCCGCCCCTCCCAGCGCACGGTCACGGCCACCCGCCACGCCGCCAGCCCGGCCTCCCGGGCGCGGTCGAAGGGCGGGTCGCGGCGGGGGGTGACCTCCAGCGTCCAGGCGTAGCCGCCGCCCTCCCCATCGAAGCGGCCGGGCTCCAGCGCGCGCTCCGCCCCCACCGCCGCCAGCTGCGCCTCCGCCACGGCGAGCGCGCCGGCGCGGCCCTCCGCGGCGCCGATGCCCTGCACCCCCTCGCCCAGCAGCCGGTAGGCGGTCGCCAGCACCGCGATCAGCACGGTCAGCGCCGCCAGCGCCTCCACCAGGGTGAAGCCCTGCTCAGCCCGGCGTGGCCCCGTACAGCGTGGCCCAGTACAGCGTGATTCAGCGCAGCGTGGCATGGCCGGTCAGCCAGTCGATGCGCAGGGTCCGGCGCGCCTCGCCCGCGGCCAGCACCACCTCCGCCCCGGTGGAGCCGCCGTCGGGCAGGAAGCGCACGGCGGCGGCACCCGCCCCCGTCTCCGCCGCGTCGGCCGTCACGGTCAGCGCCACCCGGCCGGACAGATCGCCGCCCGCACCGGGCAGCGACCAGCGCCGCCGCTCCAGGTCCAGGGTCAGGACCACCTCGCGCTCCTCCAGGATCGCCTGCTGGCGCGCGAGCCGTGCCGCGGCCAGCAGCGCCCGCCCGTCCGCCGCCAGGGCGGAGGCGCCGCCCCCCGCCCCCACCGCCGGCACCACCAGCGCGAGCGCCAGCGCCATGACGGCGACGACGGCCAGCACCTCCAGCAGCGTGAACCCGTCCTCAGGACGCGAGCGCATTGATCGACACCAGGGCCAGCAGGATGGAGACGACCATGCCGCCGATCAGCAGGGCCAGCAGGATGACGAAGGCCGGTTCCAGCAAGGCGAGGAAGCGCTTCAGCGCCGTCTCCACCTTGGCGTCGTAGACCTGGGCCAGATGGCCCATGACCTCCTCCAGCCGGCCCGTCTCCTCCCCCACCCGGATCAGCTCGGCGGCGAGGTCGGGCAGGGCGTGGCCGGGCGGCAGCGAGGCGGCGAGCGGGCGTCCCTGCTTCACCCCGGCGCGCATCGCCTCCACCTCCGCCGCCAGGGTGAGGTTGCCCACCGTCTGCGCCGACAGCGCCAGCGCCGCCGGCAGCGGCGTCCCCGCCCGCAGCAGCACCGACAGGGTGCGGGCGAGCCGCGCCACCGCCGCCATGGAGACCACGCGGCCCAGCAGCGGCAGGCGCAGCACGGTGCGGTCGCGCCAGGGGCGCAGGTCCAGGCGCCGGGCCAGCGGCGGCGCGGCCAGCAGCAGCACCAGCAGCCCCGCCATCAGCGCCGTCCAGTGCGCCCTGAGGCCCGCCGAGGCCGCCAGCACGACCGTGGTGATCCAGGGGATGTCCGCCTTCGTGTTGCGGAACAGGTGCTCGAACTGCGGGACCACGTAGAGCAGCATCAGCAGCAGCGAGAACACCGCCACCGCCGCCAGCACGGCCGGATAGATCATGGCGGTCGCCAGCGTCTCCTTCAGCCGCCGCTCCCGCTCCAGCAGGTCGGCCAGCCGGTCGAGCGCCAGGTCGAGCGCGCCGCCCGCCTCCCCCGCCCGCACCATCGCCAACACCAGGCGGGGAAAGCCGCCCGCGCGCTCCAGCGCGTCCGCCAGGCCCGAGCCGCCGCGCAGCCGGTCCAGCGCCACCGCCAGCCGGGGCCGCAGGGGGGCCGGGGCCAGCCCGCCCGCCAGCAGGGAGAGCGCCCGCTCCAGCGGCTGGCCCGCCTGCAGCAGCAGCGCCATCTCCCGCATCAGCAGGGCCATGTCGCCGGCGCCGGGGCCGCGCGCGGCGCTCGCGCGCAGCCGCCAGGCCGGGCGGTCGGGCGCCGGCTCCGCCTCCACGGGCAGGTGGCCGCGGGCGCGCAGCGCCTCGATCGCGGCGGCGCGGTCGCGCGCCTCCACCCGGCCCTGCTCGGTGGTGCCGGCCGCGGTGATGGCGACGTAGCGGAAGGTCGGCACCGGCTCACCAGAGGTCGGCCACGCGGCCGACCTCCTCCACCGTGGTTATCCCGGCCGCCGCCTTGGCGAGCCCGTCCTGCGCCATGGTGGACATGCCGCGGGCGCGGGCGGCGCGCTCGATGGCCCCCGTGGGCTGCCGCCCGACGACCAGGCCGCGCAGATCCTCGTCCACCGGCAGCAGCTCGAAGATGCCGACCCGGCCGGAGAAGCCGCTGCCCCCGCAATGCTCGCACCCGCCGGGGCCGAACAGCGCGTCCGGCACCCGCATCCCCGCCGCCTGGTAGGCATGGGCCTGGTGCGGCGCCGGGGCGTGCTGCCGGCGGCAGCGCGGGCACAGCACCCGCACCAGCCGCTGCCCCACCACGCCGCGCACGGTGGAGGCCAGCAGGTACGGCTCCACCCCCATGTCGACCAGCCGGGTCAGCGCGCCGGCGGCGCTGTTGGTGTGCAGCGTGGTCAGCACGAGGTGCCCGGTCAGCGCCGCGTGGACGGCGATGCCGGCCGTCTCCGCGTCGCGCGTCTCGCCCACCATGATGACGTCGGGGTCCTGCCGCACCATGGAGCGCAGCACCTGGGCGAATCCCAGGCCGATCTGCGGCTTCACCTGCACCTGGTTGATGCGCGGCATGTGGTACTCGACCGGGTCCTCCACGGTCAGCACCTTGCGGGTGGCGGCGTCGACCAGGCGAAGGGCGGCGTACAGCGTGGTGGTCTTGCCCGAGCCGGTGGGGCCGGTCACCAGCAGCATGCCATGCGGGCTCTCCACCAGCCGGCGGACGGAATCCTCCGCCGCCGGGGCGAGGCCTAGCGAGGACAGGTCGCGGCCGCCGACGGAACCGTCCAGCAGGCGGATGACGACGCTCTCCCCGTGCACCGTCGGCAGGGTCGAGACGCGCAGGTCGAGGCTGCGCCCCTCCCCCTCGTGGGTCACGCGCCCGTCCTGGGGCAGGCGCCGCTCGGCGATGTCGAGGTGGGCCAGGATCTTGATGCGGCTGACCACGGCGCGGGCCAGCGCCAGGGGCGGCGGCGGCATGTCGCGCAGCACCCCGTCGACGCGGTAGCGCAGCGACAGCTCGCGGGCGAAGGGCTCGATGTGGATGTCGGAGGCGCGCAGCCGGGCCGCCTCCTCGACGATGTGGTTGACCAGGCGCACGACCGGCGCCTCCGCGGCCAGGTCCTTCAGCCGGTCGGTGTCGTCCTCGCTGGGGCCAGGGCCCCCGATCTCGTCCCCGATGTCGGCGACGATGCGGTCCATCGCGCTCCGGCCGCCGCCATAGACGCGGTCCAGCGCCGCCACGATCTCCGGCTCCGGGGCGACCGCCGGTTCCGGGTAGAGGCCGGTGGCGAATTCCAGCGCCTCCAGCACCTCGTCGTCGGCGGCGGGATCGGCCAGCGCGACCAGCAGGCGCCGCCCCTCGACCCGGTAGGGAACGGCGCGGCGCTGGCGCAGATAGGCGGCTGACACCTGCTCCGACAGATCGGGGGCGGCGTCCAGCTCGGCCGCGCGGACCAGCGGCAGCCCCAGCGCCCGGGCCGTCGCCTCCGCCCGGTCCAGCTCGGAGACGAGGCCGAGTTCCACCAGCGCACGGTCGACGTCGCCGCCGGTGCTGCGCGCCCTCGCAAGGTCCGCGGCGCTCAGCCGCCCCTCGGCCACCAGGATCTCGCCAATCGGTGGACTCACCGCCACTCACTCCATTCCCGGAACCGGGCGAAGACCCGGCTCCGGGCAATGATTCCACATCGCGGGGGGGCGCGCCTAGACCGTGCGGCGTGACCGGCGATCCGGCGGCGGAGGCCGGATTTCTCCGGCCGCCCGCGGCCTAGCGGATGGTCCCGTTCATCCCGGCGGGGAAGAAGCCCCCCGGCTGCGCACCCAGGTAGACGATGTTCAGCACCTCCCGCGGACTGCGGCTGAAGGCGAGCGCGTTCGCGTCGGTGGGCACGAGGCTGGCATTGAAGTCGTTGTTCGGGTCGTCGTTGCGGAAAAGCGCGATCGGCAGGTCCTTGTCCTCGGGCCCGTCCGCGGCGTCGCGCAGGTCGGAGATGGCGCGCGTCTCGTTGAACAGCCCGCGCATGTAGGCGACGGTGCGGACATAGCCGGCGTGATAGGCCTCCACCGCCAGGATGCCGGCGGCGGCCTCCAGCAGGCCCTTGTCCTCCAGCAGCGGGGCGGCGCCCTTGTAGGCGGTCACCCCGACATCCTCGAAGATGAAGGCGCCCAGCAGGAAGTTGTTCTCGTTGGCGAAGGGATCGAAGGTGCCTCCCGGCGGCACCAGCCCGGCGGCCTGCGCCGCAGCGTTGAAGGACCGCGACAGGTCAATCATGGGACGGGCGACCGCCTGCTGCCCCAGCGCCTGGCGCAGGAAGAGGACGTGGGCCGTCTCGTCCCGCGCGACCTCCTCGAAAGCCTTCTGCAGGGCGCGCGTCTCAAAGTTCACCTTGCGGCCGCCTTCCACGGTGCCCATGTTGCCGACGCCCTCCACCGCACCGGCGGGCAGCCCCTCTCCGCGGGTGCCGCGGACGTAATACTCGGCCTCCAGATACTCCAGGTTCAGCGCGAAGTTCAGGACGTCGGCTGCGGGGACGGCGGGCGCGGGCGTGGTCTGGGCCAATCCCGGGGCGGCCACGCCGGCGATCAGCCCGGCGGCGGCGAGGCCGCCACCATGCAGGAAACGGCGGCGGCGGCGGTCGATGAGTTGCTCAAGGCGCTCATGCGCAAGATCCAGGTCCATGGCCCATTCCCCTCTGCTCGGTCGCGCCTCGCTCCAAGGCGCCAGCGATCAATCGCGCCGATGGGGGATTCTCACGCGGAGGTCGTCCGTTCCTCCGGAATAGCGACCCGCCGCACCACCAACGATTAAATATCTTCCAATAATGAAGACTTGGCCGGACGCGATGCGTGCTTCAATGTTGGATATCCGTTAGAGAGACTTAATGAATTGCCGCTTCGGCTGAGACATATTTATTATTGCTAATTTACGATGTTACCGTTTGCGATGCCCTGAACCTCGAAACCATATCACGACTGGACTTCATCGGGTACATCGGGCCATGGCCGGGCAGCATGCCGGTTCAACGGCCGCTGAAGAGGCGGCCGGGTCCATAAATGCCTTGCGCCGGGCCGTGCGCTCGCGTGATGTTCCGATCATGGAGAAAACGCCTGGTCCATCCTGATTGTCCATGGACAGGTCCCGCCTCTGTTTCCCCGCCAGGATCCAAGGTGCCGCCCGCGTGACGCGCCCCGTGCCTCCCCTCCGCTCCGCCGGCCTCGCCCTGCTCCTCGCCGCCACCGCCCTGTCCGGCTGCCGCACCGGCGCGGATGACGGCGTCGCCGGCCAGTTCGCGCGCCTGGGCCTCGACACCCGCGCGGCCCCGCCCGCCCCGGGACTGGAGGCGCCGGCCGCCGACGCCCGGCCGCCCGCCAGGCCGGTCATCGTGCGCGGCGGGCAGGCCGGCCCGGCGGTGGAGGCCGGCGGCCCCGACCTCTCCGACGAGGCGACGCTGACGCTCGACTTCGAGGAGGGCAGCCTGCGGGAGTTCGTCGCCACCGTCCTGGGCGACCTGCTGGGCCTGACCTACGTCTTCGACCCGCGCGTCCAGGGCACAGTGTCGATCGACACCGGCCGGCCCCTCAGCCGGCGCGACGCGCTGGGCCTGGTGGAGACGGTGCTGCGCATGAACGGGGCGGCGCTGGTGCGCGGCGACGGCGCGCTCAAGGTCGTGCCCCTGGCCGAGGCGCGGCAGTCCAGCGGCGGGCCGGTGGGCTTCGGATCGGACGCCGGCGGATACGCGGTCAGCGTGCTGCCGCTGCGCCACGTGTCGGCCCAGACGGTGCAGCAGCTGATCGAGCCGATCTACCAGGTCTCCGGCTCCATCGTGGCGGAACCCGGGCTGAACCTGCTGATGGTCGCCGGCACCGCGGACGAGCGGCGCACCATCGTGGCGGCAGCGCGCGCCTTTGACGTGGACTGGATGAAGGGCCGCTCGGTCGGCATCTTCCCGCTGGAGCAGTCCAGCCCCGGCCCGGTCATCCGCGAGTTGCAGGCCATCTTCAACGCCGGCCCCCAGGGCGCCTCGGCCGGGGCCGTGACCTTCCTGCCGGTGGAGCGGCTGAACGCCGTCATGGCGGTGACGGCGCAGGGCGCCTGGCTGGACCAGGTGGGGCAGTGGGTGGAGCGGCTGGACCGCGGCAGCGCCGACCAGCGCGGGCTCTACGTCCACCCGCTCCAGCATGCCGAGGCGCGCGACGTGGCCCGCCTGCTGACCCGGCTGTTCGGCCGCGGCGGCGGGCGCGAGGAGGCGGAGGAGCGGGTCACCGCCCCGGGGCGGGAGCAGGCGACGCTGTCCGCCGGCCCGGCCACGGTCTCCAACGTCCCCCCCGGCGCCACCGGCCTTCCCGGCGGCAACCCGCCCCGCCAGGGGCTGGCCGCCATCGCCCGGGACGGCGGCGGCGCCGTGGAGCCCGGCGCGGAGGAGGAGACGGCGGCGGAGGGCGGAGTCCGCATCGTCGCGGACAACCAGAACAACGCGCTCCTGATCCTGGCCTCGGTCGAGGAATACCGGCTGATCGACCAGGCGCTGAAGAAGCTGGACCTGATGCCGCTGCAGGTGATGATCGAGGCCACCATCGCCGAGGTCACGCTGAACGACGCCCTGCGCTACGGGGTGCAGAACTTCTTCAAGAACAACTCGGGCGACCTGCAGGGCGGCTTCACCCTGTCGGAGAACGCGCTGCGGCCGTCGGCGCAGCTGCCGGGCTTCAACCTGATCCTGTCGCGCGCCGGCGATCCCCGCGCGGTGCTGTCGGCGCTCAGCGAGGTGACCGACGTGCGCGTCGTCTCCTCGCCCCAGCTGGTCGTGCGCGACAACCAGGAGGCGACGCTGACGGTCGGCGACAAGGTGCCGGTCACCACCCGCCAGGTGGTGGACGCCACCGTGCCGAACGCCCCCACCGCCAACAGCATCGAGTATGTCGACACCGGCGTGATCCTGGGCGTGCGCCCGCGCATCACCCAGGGCGGCATGGTGGCGATGGAGGTGTTCCAGGAGGTCTCCAACGTCAACCGGACCGCCAACACCGGCGCCCTGACCCCCACCATCGCGCGCCGCGCCATCGACACCAGCGTGTCGGTGCGCACCGGCCAGACGGTGGTGCTGGGCGGCCTCATCTCCGACCGGGAGACGCAGGGGAGGAGCGGCATCCCGCTGCTCTCCGACATCCCCGGCCTGGGCGCCCTCTTCTCCGAGCGGACCCGGGGCGCCCAGCGCACCGAGCTGATCGTCTTCATCACGCCCCGCATCGTCCGCAACCCCGACGACGCCCAGGCCGTGACCGAGGAGCTGATGCGCCGCATCCGGGCGCTGAACCCGGCGGTGCCAAGCGGTTGAGGGGCGGCCTGCCGCTGGACAGATGGCAGGGAACCGGGGATGATGATTATCAGTTACTGATAACGGAGGCACGGTGTCGCGTCCGACCGCCGGCGACGATCCGTCGCTGGAGAACCTCCTCGAACTCGACGGGATGCGGCTGGTGCTGAACGGCGAGGGATACTGGGTGAAGATCGACGCGGTGCGTGTCCCGCCATCGCCGGAACGGCCGTACGGCATCGGCTACACGCTGACGCTGCACGCCCCGGACGGAGGGAGACTTCTGGGCTACGACAACGCCCACCCGGTCCGGCTTGGCCGCGGGCCGGGTGCGGCCAAGCCGACGGTGCACGACCACCGGCATCGCGGCGAGGCCGTCGGTCCCTACCAGTATCGGAGTGCCGCCGACCTGCTGGTGGATTTCTGGGGGGACGTGGATGCGGTGCTGAGCGAGCGGGGTGTGCGATGAAGGTTCTTCGGATCGGGATCGCGCCATCCTACGAGGCGCTAAAGGAGAGGACGCTCCGCATCGCCCGGGGCGATCTGAAACCGGAGCCTGACGACCCCAAGGTCTGGTTCGCCTCCACCGAGGCGTTCGCGAAAGTGCTGTCTGACAGGAACCAGGCGTTGCTCGCCCTGATCCGCGAGGAACGCCCCACCTCGCTGGAGGAACTCGCCCGCCTGTCGGCACGTGCGAAACCGAACCTCAGCCGGACGCTGAAGACAATGGAAGGCTACGGTTTGGTCAAGCTGCACCGGGGCCCCCGGAACAGCGTGATCCCGGAGGTCCCCTTCGACCGCATCACCCTTGACCTGCCGCTGGGGCGGGCGGCCTGAGCCTGGGGGTGGGACGGCGGGGCCGGATGGAACCCAGCCCCGCCGACCTCGCTACAGGATGAACTTGCTGAGGTCGGCGTTCTTCGCCAGCGCGCCCACCCGCTCCTTCACATAGGCGGCGTCCACCGTCACCGTGCCGGAGGTCTTGTCGCCGGCGTCGAAGCTGATCTCCTCCAGCACGCGTTCCAGCACCGTGTGCAGGCGCCGGGCGCCGATGTTCTCGACGGTGGAGTTGATCTCGACCGCCAGGCGGGCCAGCTCGTCGATGGCGTCCTCGGTGAAGACCAGCTCCACCTCCTCCGTCTTCATCAGCGCCTCGTACTGGGTGATGAGGCTGGCCTCCGGCTCGGTCAGGATGCGGCGGAAGTCCTCCTGGCTGAGCGGCTTCAGCTCCACCCGGATGGGCAGGCGGCCCTGCAGCTCCGGCAGCAGGTCCGACGGCTTGGCGATGTGGAAGGCGCCGGACGCGATGAACAGGACGTGGTCGGTCTTCACCGGCCCGTGCTTGGTGTTGACGGTCGTGCCCTCGATCAGCGGCAGCAGGTCGCGCTGCACGCCCTCGCGGCTGACGTCGGCGCCGCCGCGGTGGTCGGAGCGGGCGGTGATCTTGTCGATCTCGTCGATGAAGACGATGCCGTTCTGCTCCACCGCGTTGATCGCCTCGGCGACGACCTTCTCCTGGTCCAGCAGCTTGTCGGACTCCTCCGCCAGCAGCACGCCGTAGCTCTCCGACACCGTCATGCGGCGGGTCTTGGTGCGGCCGCCGAAGGCCTTGCCGAAGATGTCGCCCAGGTTGACCATGCCCATGGAGGCGCCCGGCATGCCCGGCACCTCGAAGGTGGGCAGGCCCGGCGTGCTGGTGTCGGCGACCTGGATCTCGATCTCCTTGTCGTTCAGCGTGCCCTCGCGCAGCATCTTGCGGAACTTGGCGCGGGTGTCCTGGGAGGCGCCCTCGCCGACCAGTGCCGTCAGCACGCGCTCCTCGGCGTTCAGCTCGGCGCGCGCGGCCACCTCCTTGCGCAGCCGCTCGCGGGTGAGGCCGATGGCGATCTCCACGAGGTCGCGGACGATCTGCTCCACGTCGCGGCCGACATAGCCGACCTCGGTGAACTTGGTCGCCTCCACCTTCAGGAAGGGCGCCTGCGCCAGCCGGGCGAGGCGGCGCGCGATCTCGGTCTTGCCGACGCCGGTGGGGCCGATCATCAGGATGTTCTTGGGCAGCACCTCCTCGCGCAGCGCCTCCGGCAGCTGCTGGCGCCGCCACCGGTTGCGCAGCGCCACGGCGACGGCGCGCTTGGCGTCGTGCTGCCCGACGATGAAGCGGTCGAGTTCGGAGACGATCTCCCGCGGGGAGAAGGCGGCGGTCATAGCTTTTCCAGGGTGAGGTTGCGGTTGGTGTAGACGCAGATGTCGGCGGCGATGCCCATGGCCTTGCGGGCGATGGCCTCGGCGTCCATGCCGGGGATGTCGACCAGGGCGCGGGCCGCCGACAGCGCGAAGGCGCCGCCGGAGCCGATGCCGATCAGCCCGTCCTCCGGCTCCAGCACGTCGCCGTTGCCGGTCAGCACCAGGCTGACGTTCTTGTCGGCGACCGCCATCATCGCCTCCAGGCGCCGGAGGTACCGGTCGGTGCGCCAGTCCTTGGCCATCTCCACGCAGGCGCGGGTGAGCTGGCCCGGATGCTGCTCCAGCTTGGCCTCCAGCCGCTCGAACAGGGTCAGCGCGTCGGCGGTGGCGCCGGCGAAGCCCGCCATGACGGTGCCGCCGGCCAGCCAGCGCACCTTGCGCGCGTTCGACTTCATGACGGTCTGGCCGACCGAGACCTGGCCGTCGCCGGCGATGACGACCTGCCCGTCCTTGCGGACCGACAGGATGGTGGTGCCGTGCCACTTGATGGGATCGTGGGGATTGCTGTCGGACATGCTGCGCCGTTCGGGGGAGGGGGCGCCCGTACGGGGCGGCCCGGGAGGTGACTGCTATGTGGGCAGGCGCCCCGATGGGTCAAGCGGGGCGACGGATTGCCCCGCCCCGATCCATCCATCATCACATCTCGGGCACGTCACCCGTCCTCTCGATCGCGCCGGCAGTTCGAGCTTCTCTTAGCAGCTCTACCCGCGCGGGGACATTCGCCAGCCCGTCAGTGAGCGGCACGACGGGTCAGCATCCCCCGGACTTGGTGAAACCGAGCGGCCCAGCGCGGCCACTTGTAGTAGATTTGGTAAGCCGTCCAGGCGGCCATCCAGAACTTGAAAATGGGAAACAGCCACGCCGTGTCGAAGCCGACGACACTCGAGGTCGCCTGTCTGGCACCAAATTCCGAGACGGCGTCCCCGGCCTTTGAGAGAGCGTTCCAGTCCTTGGCAGCTATGTTCGGCTGTTCCGCAATGATCCAGTCCCAGATTTCGGGTGCGAACCAGACGGCCCAGAAAAGGCAGAACGCGACGATGGCGCGGCGCCGCGCCGGCGGTTGCATTAGATCCCCGTGCTCCATCCCTCACCCCATTCCATTCTAGTGTATTACGTGCGCAACCCATATGGTCTTGCAACTGTATACTGTTAGATTCAGGTGCTGGCCTTGTCGACAGATTCCAGGTCCTCAATGGTGAGAGAAGGCTGGAAGGAGGCAGGCGCCATGTTCTCCGCCGCCCCAGGGCCACCCCCAAGCCGCCTGACATGAGGCACGGGCGAGGCTGCCGTGCGTGGGGCGTGCATGGGGATTGCACCCCCCGCATCTGGCAAAGCCGCAACCTTCCTGCTAGATAACCCCCATGGAAGGAAATCTCGTGACCCAGCCGCGGCGCGCCTCGGTGGACCGCACCACCAAGGAGACCCGCATCAGCGTGTCCGTGGACCTCGACGGCTCCGGCCGGTACGACGTGTCGACGGGCGTCGGATTCCTCGACCACATGCTGGAGCAGCTGTCGCGCCATTCGCTCATCGACCTGACGGTCCGGGCGGAGGGCGACCTGCACATCGACTTCCACCATACGACCGAGGACACCGGCATCGCCATCGGCGAGGCGGTGGCGAAGGCGCTGGGCGAGCGCAAGGGCATCACGCGCTACGGCCACGCCTACATCCCAATGGACGAGACGCTGACCCGCTGCGCCATCGACCTGTCGAACCGCCCCTACCTGATCTGGAAGGTCGCCTTCACCCGCGACAAGCTGGGGCAGATGGACACCGAGCTGTTCAAGGAGTGGTTCCAGGCCTTCGCCCAGGCGGCCGGCGCCACCCTGCACGTCGAGACCCTGTACGGCGAGAACAACCACCACATCGTGGAGAGCTGCTACAAGGCGCTCGCCCGCGCGCTGCGCGCGGCCGTGGAGATCGACCCCCGCAAGGCCGACGCCGTGCCGTCCACCAAGGGCGTGCTGGGCGGCTCCCTCTGATCCCGAGGTGCCTGTCATGGCCGAAGCCAATCCGGCGCCGGGCGGCGTCGTCCTGATCGATTACGGGTCCGGCAACCTGCGCTCCGCCGCCAAGGCGGTGGAGCGGTCGGCGGCCGACGCCGGGCTTTCCTCCCTCTCCGTCGCGGTGACCGCGGACCCCGACGCCGTGCTGGCGGCCGGGCGCATCGTGCTGCCGGGCGTCGGCGCCTTCGCCGACTGCATGCGCGGCCTTTGCGCCGTGCCGGGCCTGCGCGACGCGCTGGAGGAGGCGGTGATCCGCCGCGGCACGCCGTTCCTCGGCATCTGCGTCGGCATGCAGCTGATGGCGCGCGTGGGCCGCGAGCACGGGGACCACCGGGGCCTGGGCTGGCTGGACGCCGAGGTGGTGCCGCTGGCGCCGTCCGACCCGTCGCTGAAGATCCCGCACATGGGCTGGAACGAGCTGTCGGTGCGCGCGCCCGGCCACCCGCTGCTGGCCGGCATCGCCGACGGCGACCACGCCTACTTCGTCCATTCCTACCGCATCGCGCCCGCCGACCCGGCGCTGACCCTGGCCGCCGCCGACTATGGCGGCGAGGTGCCGGCGGTGGTCGGGCGCGACAACGTCGCGGGCACCCAGTTCCACCCGGAGAAGAGCCAGTCGGCCGGTCTCCGCCTCATCTCCAACTTCCTGACCTGGCGGCCCTGACCCATGGACACCATCGAGGCCGTACCCTCGGTCGAGATCATCGAGAAGCTGCGCCCGGGCGACCTGGACGACCTCTGCGACGCCGCCGACCTGGCGATCCGCGACGGCGGCGGCTTCGGCTGGGTGGAGCCGCCGGCGCGCGAGGTGATGGAGCGCTACTGGCGCGGCGTGCTGGCGGTGCCGGAGCGCACCCTGTTCGTCGGCCGGCTGGACGGCACCATCGCCGGCTCCGCCCAGCTGGTCCGCCCGACCCGCAACAACGAGTCCCAGGCCTTCGCCTGCCAGCTGACCACCAGCTTCGTCGCCCCCTGGGCGCGCGGCCACGGGCTGGCCCGCCGGCTGACGCTGGCGGTGGAGGCGGAGGCGCGCAAGGCCGGCTTCACGGTGCTGAACCTCGACGTGCGCGACAGCCAGAAGGCGGCCATCGCGCTGTACGAGTCCCTGGGCTACCGGCGCTGGGGCACGCACCCGGCCTATGCCCGGGCGCACGGCCGCACCTTCGCCGGCCTGTTCTACTACAAGGACCTGGAGGAGGCGCCGATGCCCAGCCTCGATCCCACCGCCACGCGCTGACGCCACAGACACCCGGGGACCGCCGACGATGATCCTCTACCCCGCCATCGACCTGAAGGACGGCGCCTGCGTGCGGCTGGTGCGCGGCGACATGGACCAGGCCACCGTCTTCAACGCCGACCCGGCCGACCAGGCGGCGCGGTTCCAGGCCCAGGGCTTCCAGTGGCTGCACCTGGTCGACCTCAACGGCGCCTTCGCCGGCAAGCCGGTCAACGCCGCCGCGGTGGAGGCCATCCTGAAGGCGGTGACCATCCCGGCGCAGCTGGGCGGCGGCATCCGCGATCTGAAGACCATCGAGGACTGGCTGTCCCGCGGCGTCGCCCGCGTCATCCTGGGCACGGTGGCGGTGCGCGACCCCGCCCTGGTGAAGGAGGCCTGCCGCCGGTTCCCCGGCAAGGTCGCCGTCGGCATCGACGCCCGCGACGGGCAGGTGGCGGTGGAGGGCTGGGCGGAGACCTCCAGCCTGACCGCGCTGGACCTGGCGCTGAAGTTCGAGGACGCCGGCGTCGCCGCCATCATCTACACCGACATCAACCGCGACGGCGCCATGGGCGGGGTCAACGTGGACGCGACCGCCGACCTGGCCTTCCACCTGACGACGCCGGTCATCGCGTCCGGCGGCGTGTCGTCGCTGGCCGACCTGGAGGCGCTGAAGCGGGAGGAGCACACCGGCATCGCCGGCGTCATCTCCGGCCGGGCGCTCTACGACGGCCGCATCGACCCGGCGGCGGCGCTCCGGCTGCTGGCTGCCCCTGCCGCGGGGGAGCGCGCCTGATGCTGAAGCGCCGGCTGATCCCCTGCCTGGACGTGAAGGACGGGCGCGTCGTCAAGGGCGTCAACTTCGTCGACCTGGTCGACGCGGGCGACCCGGTGGAGCAGGCGCGCGTCTACGACGCCGCCGGCGCGGACGAGCTCTGCTTCCTCGACATCGCCGCCAGCCACGAGGGGCGCGAGACGCTCTACGACGTGGTCCGCCGCACCGCCGAGCAGCTGTTCATGCCGCTGACCGTCGGCGGCGGCGTGCGCGCGGTGGAGGACATCCGCCGGCTGCTGCTGGCCGGCGCCGACAAGGTCTCCATCAACACCGCCGCCGTCGCCCGGCCGGAGCTGGTGCGCGAGGCCGCGGAGAAGTTCGGCGCCCAGTGCGTGGTCGTGGCGGTGGACGCCAAGCGCACCGGCGACGGGCGCTGGGGCGTCTTCACCCATGGCGGCCGGCGCGAGACCGGGCTGGACGCGGTGGAGTGGTGCGTGCGCCTGGCGGAGATGGGGGCGGGGGAGATCCTGCTGACCAGCATGGACCGCGACGGCACCCGCAGCGGCTTCGACGTGGCCCTAACCCGGGCGGTGGCCGACGCGGTGCCGGTGCCGGTCATCGCCTCGGGCGGGGTCGGCACGCTGGACCACCTGGTGGAGGGGGTGCGCGACGGCCACGCCTCCGCCGTGCTGGCCGCCAGCATCTTCCACTTCGGCACCTATTCCATCGCCGAGGCCAAGGCGCACATGATGGCGGCCGGGATCCCCATGCGGGACACAGGATCGGGGGCGGCGCGATGAGCCGGGACGGCAAGGGCCGGGAGGAGCAGGGCCGGGAAGAGCAGGGCCGGGAGGAGAAGCCGGGGCCGGAGGTGCTGGACCTGCTCCACCGCACCATCCTGTCGCGCCGCGGCGCCGACCCGGAGAGCTCGCACACCGCGCGGCTGTTCGCCCGCGGCCGCGCCAAGATCGCCCAGAAGGTGGGCGAGGAGGCGGTGGAGACGGTCATCGAGGCCATCCGCGGCGACCGCGCCAAGCTGGCCGAGGAATCCGCCGACCTGCTGTACCACCTGCTGGTGCTGTGGGCCGACGCCGGGGTGGAGCCGGCCGAGGTCTACGCCATCCTCGACGGCCGCCGCGGCGTCAGCGGCGTCGAGGAGAAGAAGAACCGCAAGCGCTGAGACGGAAGAGGGAAGGGGACCGACCGATGGCCTACGATCCGAACAACATCTTCGCGCGCATCCTGCGGGGCGAGATCCCCTGCAAGAAGGTCTTCGAGGACGAGCACGTCCTGGCCTTCCACGACATCCACCCGCAGGCGCCGACCCATATCCTGGTCATCCCCAAGGGCGCCTATGTCAGCTTCGCCGACTTCAGCGCGACGGCGTCGGACGCGGAGATCGCCGCCTTCACCCGCGCCGTCGGCCGCATCGCCCGCGAGGCGGGGGTGGAGGAGACCGGCTACCGGCTGCTGGCCAACCACGGCCCGGACAGCCACCAGGAGGTCCCGCACCTGCACGTCCACATCCTGGGCGGCCGCAAGCTGGGCCCGCTGGTGATGAAGCAGGGCTGAGGGGCCGAGGGGCGGCATCGTCTCTTCGGGTTCCACCCGGTCCTTCTTCGTCACCCCTGACAAAGCCGGGGTCCAGGGGCCACGGGCGCCACAGCGGACGGTTCCTGGATTCCGGCTTTCGCCGGAATGACGGTCATAGGGGGGTGGTCTCAGGGGTGACCCTCGGAGCGGTACGGGGAAGGGACGCCCCAGTAGCCTCCCTGCTCCGATTTTGGCCCTGGCGCTACTCTTTCATCGTCACCCCGGCGAAAGCCGGGGTCCAGGGGTCCACAGGCGCCGCAAAGGACGGCTCCTGGATTCCGGCTTTCGCCGGAATGACGGTTACGGGGAGCGGTCGCAGGGAACGCTCAAAGTGGCCGGCACGGTGGGTCGACGCAGGGGCTATGCCTGCCGGCCGCCTTCCCGCCCTACCCCCAGAGGTTCTGCACCAGCATGCAGGCGGCGGTGCCGGACGCGACCGAGGCCAGCAGGTTGCGGAACAGCAGGTGCACCGCCACGGTGACGGCGGCGCCGAGCGCCTGGGCCGCCTGGACGGGTGCCGCCGCGCCGCCGGCGACGCTCCAGCCCAGGTGCACGATCAGCACCGCCAGCACCGCCGGCGGGAACAGCTCCACGAACAGCCGCCGCAGCCGCTCGCCGCCCAGCCGGTCGCCGATCAGGAAGGGCAGGAAGCGCGCGGGTGCGGTCGCCAGCGCCATCAGCAGCGCGGTCAGGACGATGGTGCCGCTCATGCCGCCGCCCCCGTCCGCCGGTCGACCAGCGCCACCGCCGCCAGCGCCGCGGCCATGATGGGCAGCAGCGTGTTGGCGGTGCCGAAGGCGGCCATGCCGGCCGCCGCCGCCAGGGCCGCGACCAGCGCCGCCACCGCCTTGGGCCGGGTGCGCGCCTGCTCCAGCAGCAGCACGATGAAGAGGGCGGTCAGCGCGAAGTCCAGCCCCTCCGCGTCGCTGGGCACCAGCCCGCCCGCGGCGGCGCCGACGGCGCACCCCGCCACCCAGTAGGACTGGTTCAGCAGCGCCACCCGCCACAGCAGCGCCCCGTCGCGCCGGTCCTCGTCCGACGGTCCCGCGGCGGCCAGCACGGCATAGGTCTCGTCGGTGAGCGCGAAGGCGAAATAGGCCTTGGCGGCGCTCCAGCCCCGGAAGCGGTCGAGGAAGGCGAGGCCGTAGAGGGCGTGGCGGGCGTTCAGGGTCAGGGTCGCCAGCGCGATCTCCACCGGCCCCTGGCCCGCCGCCAGCATGCCCGCGGCCAGGAACTGCGAGGCGCCGGCATAGACGACCAGCCCCAGCAGGGGTGCGCCCAGCGGGTCCAGCCCCTGCTGCACCCACAGCACGCCGAAGCCGATGCCGATCGGCACGTAGCCGATCAGGATGGGGATGCTAAGCAGGAAGGCGCGCCGCCAGAGGGAGGCGGATTCTCTCATGGTCGCGGGCTCCGGTGCCGGGGACGGGCAACCTTGCCCCGGATCGCGGCCCGGCACCACCCCGCGGGCGTCGGCGTCAGCCATGCCGGATCTCATGGCTTCTTCCCCGTCAGCACGACGGCGACCCCGGCCAGCACGACGGCGGCGGCGATGCCCTCGCGCGGGCCGATGGTCTCGCCCAGCACCATCCAGCCCAGGGCGATGGCGACGACCGGGTTCACATAGGCGTAGGTCGCCACCCGCTCCGCCGGGCAGTTCTTCACCAGCCAGGAGAAGGCGCCGAAGCCGACCAGCGTGCCGAACACCACGAGGTAGGCGAAGGCGGCCAGCGCGTCGCCGTCGTGCAGCAGCATCGGCAGCCCCGGCCACTCCCCCATCAGGCCGCCGGCGGGCAGGGCCAGCACGCCGCCGCCCAGCAGCTGCACCGCCCCGGTCATGGCCGGGGAGGAGGCGGGGGCCCGCCGCTTGGTCAGGATGGTGCCCAGCGCCCAGGCGGCCGCCCCCAGCTGCAGCACGGCGACGCCGGCCACGTCCAGCCCGCCGCCCATGCCGTCGACGCCGGTCAGCAGCACCACGCCGGCGAAGCCCAGCCCGAGGCCGGCCGCGACCCGCCCGGTCGGCCGGCCGCCGCCCAGCGTCCAGCCGATCAGCGCCACCCAGAGCGGCGTGGTCGCCAGCATCACCGCGGCGAGGCCGGAGGCGACGCGCTGCTCCGCCCAGGCCAGCGCGCCCTGGCCGACCATGAACATCAGCCCGCCGGTGACCAGGCCCTGCAGCCAGCCCGCCCGGTCCGGCAGGGCGGCCCCCGACAGCCGGGCCAGGCCCAGCAGGAGCACGCCCGCCACCAGCGAGCGGACGCCGACGAAGCTGATGGGCGGCACCGTCTCCACGATCACGCGGATCGCCAGGAAGGTCGATCCCCAGACAAGGTATACTGTGGCGAAGGCGGTCGCGAGCAGGAGCGGGGAGGGGCCGTCGTCGCGGCCGGCGAGGCCGAGGGTCGGCGCGGCGTTTGTCATGGGAAGATTCCGGTGAAGCGGGCCGGGGCGGGTCCCGGTGTGCCCCATTGACGCCCGTCCCGAGGTCCGGCACAACCGGGAAATCCGTCATCGTCGGATCAGGATTTTTGATGCTTAGCGAGCTGCCGCCCCTGAACGCGCTGCGCTTCTTCGAGGCCGCCGCCCGCCACCTCAGCTTCAAGCAGGCGGCGGACGAGCTGGGGCTCACCCCCTCGGCGGTCAGCTACGAGATCAAGCGGCTGGAGGAGTTCCTGGCGACGCCGCTGTTCCACCGGCTGAACCGGGCGCTGGTCCTGACCGAGGACGGCATGCGCTACCTGGCCGACGTGCGCCCGGCGCTGCAGCGGCTGGCCGCGGCCACGCTCAGGGTGCGGCCGCAGCCGCCGCGGGCCGGCGTGCTGTCGGTCAGCGTGCTGCCCTCCTTCGGGACGCGCTGCCTGGTGCCCAACCTCGCCTCCTTCCGGGCGCGGCTGCCCGGCATCGACCTGCGCATCGCCGCCGGGTACGAGCGCGCGGTGCCCGGGCGCGGCGGTATCGACTGCTGCATCCGCTACGGCGAGGGCGGCTGGGCCGGGGTGGCGGCGGAGCGGCTGGCGCCGGAGGCGGTCTTCCCGGTCTGCGCCCCGGCGCTGCTGGGCTCCGCCCAGGCGCGGCTGACGCCCGCCGACCTGGTGCGCCTGCCCCTGCTGCACGACGTCGGCGAGGTGGCGTGGGAGGAGTGGCTCACCTCCTTCGGGGTGGAGCCGCCGCCGCCGTCGGGCACCATCTTCACCGAGAGCGCGATGCTGCTGCAGGCGGCCTGCGACGGCCACGGGGTGGCGCTGGCCCGCTCGGTCCTGGTGCGCGCCGACCTGCGCGCCGGGCGCCTGGTGCGCCCGGTCCAGGAGGCGCTGCCGGTGCGCAACGCCTACTGGCTGGTCTGCCCGCAGGGGCCGATGACGCCCCTGCTGGAGCGGTTCCGGGACTGGTTGCTGGAGGAGATCTTCTCCTAGAAGCGGAGGCCCAGCCCCAGCCGGACCCGGTCCTCCGCCGCGTCGCCGAAGCGCCGCGCGTAGCCGGCGGTGGCGGTCACCGCGCCGCCCAGGTCCAGCGCCAGGGAGGGCGCCACCTCCACCCGGCCGCGCGGCCCCCCGGAGGCGAGCGCCGTCACCGGCCGCGCGGTGTTGTCCACCAGCCGGGCGGTCACCGACGTCGCCGGCGCCTCCAGCGCCCGCTCCCAGGCGAGCGCCAGCGCCGGCCGCAGGGCCACGCCGTCGGCAAGGGCGATCCCATCGTGCGACAGGGAGAGCCGGGCGCCGGCGGTCCAGCCGTCGCGGCCGAAGCGGTCGAACGCCATCTCCAGCCCGGCGCCGGCGCGTTCGGTGAAGCCGTCCACCTCGACGGTGCTCCAGGCCAGCGACAGGCTGGGCTCCGCCGTCCAGCCGTCCAGCCGGACGCGGGCGCCGAGGCGCAGGTCGGCGTGATGCGCGTCGCCCTCCGTTCCGCCCCGCACCGTCAGGGTGGGCAGGCCGCCCGGCCGCTCCACCCGGTTCAAATCGAACCAGGCGCTGGCGACGGAGGACGCCAGGAACCAGCGGCCGAAGGCCCGCTCCCCCGCCGCGGTGGCGAGATGCCCCTCCAGCCGCGCCCCGCCGCCGGCGTCGAAGCGTATCCTCCCGTCCAGCGCCCCGATGCCGACGGCGACGCGCCAGCCCTTCCCGTCGCCGTAGCCGATGCCGCCGGCAGCGCCCTTCAGCGTGACCCGGCCGGCGGCCGCATCCGGGCCGGCTTCATGGTCGCGCCGGGCCCAGGCACCCCCGGCGACGGGCACCAGGCCGGCGTCGGGCACCCCGTCCAGGGCAGCCGAGCCCAGCCGGCCCGCCATGTCGCCGGCCGCGGCCCCGGCATCCGCCAGCCGGCCCGCCCGCCGGTTGGCGCCGCCCCCGAGCTGGTCCAGGAGCGTGGCGTAGTAGCGGCTCTCCAGCTCCTGCGCCCGGGTTGTCAGGTGCAGCCCGTCGAAGAAGAGGTGGCGGTTCTGCTCCGCCGGGTCGGGCGAGCACACGGCACCCGTCTCCGGGTCCAGGCAGGGCCGGTCGATGTCGCGGAAGCCCAGCGCCGCGGCGTTCGCCCGGACATGGCCGAACAGCGCGTTCAGCTTCACCGTGACCAGGGTGGCGTCGGCCGGGGCGGCGGCGGCGACCCGGCCCAGCTCGGCGGCCAGCGCCTGCCGGCTCTCCGCGGTCACCCGGTCGAGCGCTGCCTGCAATGCCGGCAACGCCTGCACCGGGACGCCCTGGGCGAGGGCCGGGGCGCGGGAGATGTCGGGCATGTCCCAGACCAGCACCGTCCGGGCGCCGGCGCCGACCAGGCGGCGGGCGGCGTCCGCCAGGTTGGCGGCGGCCCTGCGCCCGGCCTCGGCCGGGTCTCTTCCCTCCAGCAGGGCGGCCAACAGGTCGTTGGGCCCGGCCTCCACCACGAAGAGGTCCTCCGCCGCGGGCGCCACCAGCCCGCTCCGCACCGCCTCCTCGAACAGTCCCACCTGCGAGGCGAGGCCGACGGGCAGGCCGTGCTCCAGGTCCAGCGCGCCGGTGGTGGCGCCGGAATGGGCGAAGTTCACCGCCCCGCCATAGGGCGGGCCGGCGTTCACCGGGCGGATGGCGGGCGCCAGGTACTCCACCCAGACGGGGCCGTTGCTGTCGCGTTGCCAGCCGTCGCGGCGGAAGTAGGGGCTGTCGGCCGCCGGCTCCAGCCCCGGCAGGAGGTAGAGGTTTCCCATCTCTATGGCGCTGTCGCCGAAGGCGAAGAGACCGCCCGCCCGGGCGGGCGGGGCGAGGAGGGCCGTGCCGGCGAGGAGGGCGGCGGCGAAGGCGGTGCTGCGGGTCATGGTCCTACCGGAAAAGGTTGCGACATGTCCTTCTCCTGCCCCCGGCGCCTCCGTCCGGTCGTCCGGTCCTGTAGGCGCGGACGTCCGGGTTCGCACGTCCGGTCTGGCACGTCCGGTCTGGCGCATCCGGTCCTCTTTGACGCCCCGCCGGCCGCGCGGTAGAGGTGGGGCCCTGGTTGGCGGAGCGGGGATGCCGATGGCGCCGGTCGACATGCTGTTCGTCGGCATCGTGATGGTGGGGGCGGCGCAGGCGCTGTTCCTGGCGGCGCTGCTGCCGGCCTCTCCCGCCCGCCGGACCCCGGCCAACCTGTGGCTGGCCCTGATGCTGGCCGCCTTCGCCGCCAACCTGTCGGGCGACGCGCTGGAGATGGCCGGCGCCTTCGCCACCGCCCCCGACCTGGTCCTGCTGCAGCTCTGGCCCATCGCCCTGATGGGCCCGGCGGCGCGGCTGCACGTCGCCGCCCTGCTGGCCGGCGGCCGGCCGCCGCGGCCCCTGCTGCGGCACCTGGCCGTGCCGGTCCTGGCGGCCCTGCTGATGCTGCCGCTCGCCCTGCTGCCCGAGGGGGAGGCCGCCGCGCTCTGGACCGGGGGAGAGATGCCGGCCGCGACCGGCCCTGTCCTGGCCGCCGTCGCCGGGGTGGCGGCGGCGCTGCTGCTGGTGCTGCTGCACCAGCTGTGGTGCCTGTGGCGCGCCGCGGGCGATCTGCGCGCCGCCCGCGGGCGCGCCGACGCGGCCGACGCGGCCCGGCTGGCCTGGGCGGAGGTGCTGCTGCGGGTGCTGGCGGGGCTCTGGGCGCTGTATGCCCTGTCGCTGGCAACAGGGGCGATGGTGGAGGCGCTGGCGGGTGCCGTGCTGTACGTGCAGTACGCGGCCACCCTCGCGTACACCCTGTCGATCTACGGGCTGGGCGGCCTGGCGCTGCTGCGGCCGGGCGCCTTCCTGCCGACCCCGGCCGCCGCCCTGGCGCGGCTGGCGGAGCCGCTGGCCAAGTACCGCCGCTCCGCCCTGACGGAGGAGGACGTCGGGCGGCTGCTGCGCAAGCTGGACGCGGTGATGCGGAAGGAGGCGCTGTGGCGCGACGGGTCGCTGACCCTGCAGCGGCTCGCCCAGGCCGTCGGCGCCTCGGCCAACGACCTCAGCCAGGCGATCAACCAGGGCGAGGGGGTGAACTTCTACGACTACGTCAACCGGCTGCGGGTGGAGGACGCCATGCGCCGGCTGGCGCAGCCGGGCGCCCCGCCGGTCCTTGAGGTGGCGCTGGAGGTGGGGTTCAACTCCAAGTCCGTCTTCAACGCCGCCTTCAAGCGGCACGCCGGCACCACCCCATCCGCCTACCGGGCCGAGGCGCTGAAGGCGGCGGAGGGGGTGGCGGCGAGTGCGGGGACAGCCGGGGCCTGAGGCTCAGCTCCCCGCCGCCTCGAAGCTGGAGGGGGCCGGGTCGATGACGGTGAAGCCGTCGCGGGTCACCTCGATCACGGCCAGGCCACGCTCCACCAGCCCGTTGGGCAGCAGCCGGAAGATGCCGTCGGCGCCGGCGAAGCCGTTGGGGTTGGTCAGGTCGCGCACCTCGAACGGCCTGGCGTCGCGGCCCTTGGCCAGCGCCCCCGCCATCGCCGCGGCGTCGTAGGCCAGGGTGGCGAGGCGCGGCGGGCGGCTGCCGTAGAGGTCCTGGTAGCGGCGCTCGAAGTCCTGGCGGGCCTCCGGGGCGGGGGCGGCGAACCAGCCGCCGACCAGCGCCGGCTCCCGCCCGATGCCGGGCTCGTCCCAAAGGCCGGTGCCGAGGAAGCGGACCGGGCCCGGGTCCACGTCGAAGAAGGGCATCAGCGGCGCGATGGCGCGCAGCTGCGCCCCGCCCTCCGCGATCATCAGGGCCTGGAAGGGCAGGTCGCCGAAGGTCTCCAGGTTGGAGAGCCGCCGCAGCGCCTGCCGGGACGCCTCGTCGTCGCGCTGGGACAGCAGGGCGCGCTCCCGCTCCAGCGCCTGGCGCCGTGCCTCGAAGTCGGACAGGCGCTTCACCACGTCGCCCAGGTCCTGGCCGGGGCCGTAGCGCTCCACCCGGGTCAGCTGGCCGGTGCCGGGGCGGATCGCCGCCGCCATCGCCTGCCGCGCCGCCTCGCCGTAGGCGTTGGCCGGGGCCATCAGGCCGAAGGTGGCGATGCCCTGGGCCTGGGCATAGCGGACGACGCGGGTCACCTGCTCCTGCGGGACGAAGCCCATGACCCACAGGTTGCCGCCGGCCAGGTTCCAGTCGTTGGAGAAGGTGAGGACGGGCACCCCGGCGGCCGCCGCGACCGGCTTCACCGCCTGCGCCTCCGCGCTCAGCAGCGGGCCCAGCACCAGCTTGGCGCCGCCGTCGAGCGCGTCCTGCGCCGCCCGCGCGGCCCCCTCCGGGGTGCCGCCGGTGTCGCGCGGCATCAGCTCGAACTTCCCGTCGGCCACGTCGAACACCGCCATCTGGGCGGCGTCCAGCATCGCCTGCCCGACCTGGGCGGCGCGGCCGGTCAGCGGCACCAGCAGGGCGACGCGGGTCTTGCCGTCGTCCACCACGGTGCGGGCGGGCGGCGGGGGCGGGGCCGCGACGACGGGGGGAGGCGGCGCTTGCACCGGCGGCGGCGGGGCCGCTACCCTCTCGTTGCTGGCGCAGGCGGCGAGCCAGGCCATGCCCAGAAGCGCACCCGCCATCCTGCCCGCGCGCTTCAGCCCGCCCGTCCCGTCCATCATCCCTAGCATCCCTCTCATGTCATCCGATCCGACGCATAACGACCAGGAACCGGACCCGGCTCTCGCGGCCGAGCCTAGCGGCGGCGGCGGCGCGCGTAAACCGGGGCCCGGCCTGTTCATCGTGGCCACCCCCATCGGGAACGCCGGCGACGTCACGCTGCGGGCGCTCGAGACGCTGCGCGCCGCCCACGCCGTCGCCTGCGAGGACACCCGCGTCACCGCGAAGCTGCTGGCCCGCTACGGCATCCGGGCGCCGCTGCTGCAGTATCACGAGCACAATGCGGCGCGGATGCGGCCGCAGATCCTGGCCCGCGTCGCCGCGGGCGAGACGATCGCCCTGGTGTCGGACGCCGGCACGCCGCTGATCTCCGACCCCGGCTACAAGCTGGTGCGCGAGGCGAGGGAGCAGGGGCTTCCCGTCACCCACCTGCCGGGGCCGAGTGCGGCGCTGACGGCGCTGGTCCTGTCGGGCCTGCCGTCGGACCGGTTCCTGTTCGCGGGCTTCCTGCCCAACAAGCGCAAGGCCCGGCGCGACGCGCTGGCGGAGCTGAAGGGCGTGCGCGCCACCCTGGTCCTGTTCGAATCGGCCCAGCGGCTGGAGGACTTCCTGGCCGACGCGGCCGACGTGCTGGGCGGCCGCGAGGTGGCGGTCGCGCGCGAGCTGACCAAGCTGTTCGAGGAGGTGCGGCGCGGCACCCTGGCCGATCTCGCCGCCCACTACGCCGCCGCCGGCCCGCCCAAGGGCGAGGTGGTGGTGGTGATCGGCCCGCCGCCGGAGCCGGAGGCCGCGGCGGAGGAGACGGTCGACGCCATGATCCTGGACGCGCTGTCCCGCCTGTCGCTGCGCGACGCCGCGGCGGAGGTGGCGGCGGCCACGGGCCAGCCCCGCAAGGCGGTCTACGCAAGGGCGCTGGAGCTGTCGCAGGCGCGCGATGAAGACCCGGACGCGTGAGGATTACCGCGCGGCGGAGCGGGCGGGCCGGCTGGCGGAGCTGGCCTGCCGGCTGGCGCTGCGGCTGAGGGGATACCGCATCCTGGCGGTGCGCTGCCGCACGCCGGCCGGCGAGATCGACCTGGTGGCGCGGCGCGGCGACCTGCTGGCCATCGTGGAGGTCAAGGCGCGGCCGAGCCTGGAGCAGGCCCGCGCCGCGGTCACCCACGCCCAGTGGCGCCGGCTGGCGCGCGCCGCCGGCCTCTATGTCGGCGCGCGGCGGGGGCTGGAGCGCTGCGCCGTGCGCTTCGACCTGGTGGCCGTGGTGCCCGGCCGGTGGCCGGTGCACCTGCCCGACGCCTGGCGGCCGGAGGGGTAGGACCCGGACGGGTGAGGCGGCGGAAACCATATCGACTTCCGCCCGCCGGATGCGCTATGTCCGCAGGACCGAGCCCGAGCCGTGCGCCACCTGGAGCGTGCCCGTGAACAGCCGCCTGCAAGCCAAGGAACTCCTGCGCGAAGTGGGCCGGGCCACCGACGACCGCATCGACCTGGCGGAGGCGGCCCTGGCCCTTGCGGCGCTGGAGCTGCCCGACCGCGGGCTGGACACCTACCGCCGCCACCTGGCCGAGCTGGCCGCCGAGGTCGCCGACATGGCGTCGCGCGCGGTCACGCTGGAGGAGCGGGTCGAGGCGCTGCAGTCCGTGCTGGTCAACATCTACGGTTACCACGGCGACAGCCAGAACTACGAGGACATGCAGAACGCCAACCTCATACGGGTCATCGACCGCCGCAAGGGGCTGCCCGTGGCGCTCGGCATCCTGTTCATCCATTCCGCCCGCGCCCAGGGCTGGGACATGGTGGGGCTGAACTTCCCCGGCCATTTCCTGGTCCGCCTCCAGCACGACGGCGAGCGGGCGATCCTGGACCCCTTCAACCAGGGGGAGGTGCGCAGCGTCGTCGACCTGCGCGACCTCATCAAGCAGACCGCCGGCGCCGCCGCCGAGCTGACGCCGGAGCACTACCAGCCGGTCAGCAACCGCGACATCCTGCTGCGGCTCCAGAACAACATAAAGCTCCGCCACCTGCGCGAGGAGCGCGTGGACAAGGCGGCGGAGACGGTCGAGGCGATGCTGCTGTTCGCGCCCGAGCAGCCCGCGCTGTGGCGCGAGGCCGGCCTGCTGAACGCCCACCTCGGCAACATCGGCGCCGCCATCCAGGCGTTCGAGACCTTCATGGACCAGGGCGCCCGCCAGGGCGCCTCCGCCCAGCTGCTGCACCAGACGGCCACCCTGGTCCAGCAGCTCAAGAACCGCCTGAACTGAAGGGCCCCCGCTGCCATGAGCCTGAAGATCGCCATCCAGATGGACCCGATCGAGTCCATCAACATCGACAAGGACAGCAGCTTCATGATGGCCCTGGAGGCGCAGAAGCGCGGCCACCAGGTCTGGCACTACCTGCCCAAGCACCTGGCCTTCCGCCAGGGCCGGCTGACGGCGCGCGGCCGCGCCATGACGGTGCGGCGGGAGTACGGCAACCACTACACGCTGGGCGGCTGGGAGACGCTGGACCTGTCGGAGATGGACGTGGTGCTGATGCGCCAGGACCCGCCCTTCGACATGGCCTACATCACCGCGACGCACCTGCTGGAGCATATCCACCCGAAGACGCTGGTCGTGAACGACCCGGCCTCGGTGCGCAACGCGCCGGAGAAGCTGTTCGTCACCCACTTCCCCGACTTCATGCCGCCGACGCTGATCACCAGCGACAAGGACGAGATCCTGGCCTTCCGGCGGGAGTACCGGGACATCATCGTGAAGCCGCTGTTCGGCAACGGCGGCGCCGGGGTGTTCCACCTGAAGCCGGACGACGAGAACCTGGGCGCGCTGCTGGAGACCTTCACCGAGCTCTACCGCGAGCCGGTCATCGTGCAGAAGTACCTGCCGGAGATCCGCCAGGGCGACAAGCGCATCATCCTGGTCGACGGCGAGCCCATGGGCGGCGTCAGCCGCGTGCCCCAGGAGGGCGAGGCGCGCGCCAACTTCCACGCCGGCGGCAGCGCCGCCAAGACGGCCCTGACCGCCCGCGAGCGCGACATCTGCGCCGCCCTGGGCCCGGTGCTGCGGGAGAAGGGGCTGGTCTTCGTCGGCATCGACATGATCGGCGACTACCTGACCGAGATCAACGTGACCAGCCCGACCGGCATCCAGGAGATCAACCAGCTGGACGGCATCGCCATCGAGGCGACGCTGATGGACGCCATCGAGCGCCGACGCGCCTGACCGGCCCTGCCGTCGGTCATAGGTCGTCCGGCAGCCCCGCCGGCCGGTTAAGCCCTTGTCCATAGGAGCATTTTCGCGCCTCCGCGGGCCTATGCGCACGGCACGGGAGCGCGCCCCCGCCTGTTAGAGTCCCGCCTTGCCGTCTGGGCAGGAGGAGGACGGATGCGGACGAAGCACGCGAGGTCACTGGCGGGTGCGATGGCATTGCTGGCGTTGACGGCGCATGGCGCCGCAACGCAGGGTGCCGCGGCGCAGGAGGCCGGCGGCGTGTCGGTCGGCGTCACCGCGGGCACGACCGGCGTCGGCGTGGAGGCGGACTGGCGCCTGCACCGGAACGTCGGGCTGCGCCTGGGGGTGGACTGGCTGAGCCTCAACATCGACCGCGAGTTCGAGGACATCGCCTATGACGGCGACGTGACCCTGCTGAGCGGCGGCCCGACCCTGGACTATTACCCCGGCGGCGGCGGCTTCCGCGTCAGCGGCGGCGTGCGGCTGAACGGCAACGAGGTCGACCTGACCGGCCGCCCGAGCGAACCGGTGCGCATCGGCGACCGGGTCTACCAGCCCGCCGAGGTCGGCACCGTCGACGGCCGGATCGGCTTCCAGGACGTCGGCTACTATGTCGGCATCGGCTACACCAGCCGGGTCGGCAAGCGGCTGAACCTGGCCTTCGACCTGGGCGCCACCTACCAGGGCGCGCCGCAGATCAACCTGACCAGCAACTCCCCCGTCCCCGGCCTGGAGCGCGACCTCGCGCTGGAGGAGCAGGAGATCGAGGAGGAGGTGGACCGGTTCTACGTGAAGTTCTACCCGAGCCTGAAGGTCAAGCTGTCCTACCGCTTCTGAGGAGCGGCGGGACCATTGGGAAAAGGAGTCCCGCCCGTGCGCACCATCCGTCCCGCCGCCCTGCTGGCCCTCGCCGGCGCCCTGGCCCTGGCCGGCTGCGCCACCCGCGAGGCCGAGCAGGCGCGCCAGGCGCAGACCGCCCTGGTCGGCATGCCCAAGCAGTCGCTGCTGTCCTGCGCCGGCGTGCCGAACCGCACCGAAATGGTCGGCGCCAGCGAGTACCTCACCTACGAGAACATCGGCGGCGCCAGGGACTCCGGCCCGCGCTCCTCCATCGGCATCGGCGGGGGCAGCGGCGGCTTCGGCCTGGGCGTCGGCATCGGCATCCCCCTCGGGGGCGGCGGCGCCGACGGCTGCGTCGCCACCTTCACGGTCGACCAGGGGCGGGTCAGCCGCCTGGCCTACCGCGAGGAAATGGGCGATCCCGAGGCGTGTTACGCCATCGTCGAGAATTGCCTGGGCACCGCCTCCTCCCAACAATGAGCCCCGCTTCCGGGCCCGGGAACCCGGGGCCCTGCCGCGCGTTGGACCATGCGGCACCACGCATTCTCACGAGGATCGACCGATGGCTGGCGAGCGCAAGAACGGGCAGAATCCGACGAACCCCGAGAACGCCGGCGGCCCGGCGTCCGATAAGGACGCGGAGCGGATCCGCAGGCAGTCCGAGCGCATCCGGGAGATGGAGCGGCTGATGCGCGCCGCCGCCGCCTTCGCCCGCGGCCGCTCGGCCGGCTGAGCATCCTCATCCCCTCCCGCCGAGATGGCGCTCGCACAGGCGTGCGCTTTCGGGGTAGATGGGGCGCGCGCCCGGTGCGGCGCCCCAATCCCGCCATCTTGGGGGAGTTCAATCCCGGCATGACCCGTCCAGGCATCCTGGCCCTCGCGGCCCTCATCGCCCTCGCCGGCCTGCCGGCGTCCCCCGTCCCCGTCCTGGCGGCGCCCCCCGCCGCAACCTCCCTCAGCGAGGCCGAGAAGGCCGACCTCGGCCGCGTCGAGGCGTACCTGGACGGGATCGACACGCTGAAGTCCCAGTTCCTGCAAATCTCGGACAGCGGCCAGTCGGTGCGCGGCACCTTCTACCTGAAGCGCCCCGGCCGCATGCGGATCGAGTACGACCAGCCGGTGGAGGACTTCGTCGTCGCCGACGGCAGCTTCGTCTTCTTCTGGGACGCCGAGCTGAAGCAGCAGTCCAACGCCCCCATCGGCAGCACGCTGGCCGACTTCATCCTGCGCCCCGACCTGAAGCTGTCCGGTGACGTGACGGTGACGGGGGTGGAGCGCGGGCAGGGCGTGCTGGAGGTGACGCTGGTACAGAGCTCCGACCCGGGCCTCGGCAAGCTGACCCTGGTGTTCGAGGACCAGCCCCTGCGCCTGCGCAAGTGGCGGGTGCTGGACGCCCAGGGCCTGACCACCGAGGTGGCGCTGCTGAACCCGGAGGCGGGCGTGGCGCTGAAGGACGAGCTCTTCTACTTCCGCGAGCCCGCGCAGAAGCGCCGGAACCGGGACTGACGGCCTGGACTGCAACCGGTCCTTTGGCGTAAGCCCTGGCGCACCCAGGACCGCCGCCGAGGACATCGAGATGACCCCCGAGGAGTTGCAGGCCCGCGTGCTCTACCGGGACGGGCTGCTGCTGATCGTCGACAAGCCGGCGGGGCTGCCCGTGCATGCCGGCCCGGGCGGCGGCGACAATCTGGAGCGCCATTTCGACGCGCTGCGCTTCGGCCTGCCCCGGCCGCCGGCGCTGGCCCACAGGCTCGACCGCGACACCAGCGGCTGCCTGGTCCTGGGCCGGCATCCCAAGGCCCTGCGGCGCCTCGGCATCCTGTTCCAGGAGGGGCGGGCCGCCAAGACCTACTGGGCCGTCGTCGTCGGCGGGCCGGAGGCGGATGAGGGCACCATCGACCAGCCGCTGGCCAAGGTCGGCGACCGCAAGGGCTGGCGCATGATGGTGAAGGAGGACGGGCAACGCGCCGTCACCGACTGGCGGGTGCGCGGCCGCGGCGACGGACTCGCCTGGCTGGAGCTGAACCCGCGCACCGGCCGCACCCACCAGATCCGCGTGCACTGCGCCTGGCTGGGCTGCCCGATCCTGGGCGACCCGCAATACGGGGCGAAAGCCGGGGCGCTGAAGGGCGACGGCACGCCGCTGCACCTGCACGCCCGCGCCATCACCCTGCCGATCTACCCGGCGAAGGAGGCGGTCACGGCGACGGCCCCGGTGCCGCCCCACCTGCGGGCGGCGCTGAAGGAATGCGGCTGGTCGGGAGAGTAGACCCTCAGGGCGTCAGGGGAAGCAGCCCGATGCGCCCGCGCACCACGGCGCCCTCGGGCAGCGAGTCCGCCCAGGCGCGCCAAGCCAGGAAATGCGGCATCCGCCAGTGCGCGTCCAGCGCGTCCCGGTCGCGGAACACTTCCCAGATGTAGAGGACGTTCGGGTCCGCCTCGTCGGCGCCCATATCGAAGCGGATGCAGCCCGGTTCGGCCCGGCTTCCCGCGACGTTGGCGCGCTGCAGCTCCAGCAGGCGCTCGCGGAACTCCGGCTTGGCGGTGAGGCGGATCAGCTGGCCGACCGGCATCGCGACACGCGGGAGAATGGCGGAGGGGATGGGATTCGAACCCACGATACGGTTTTTGCCGTATACCCGCTTTCCAGGCGAGCGCCTTCAACCACTCGGCCACCCCTCCGTCTGGAACGGGGGCGGACCATACAGATGAAGCGGCGGCTCCGCAAGCCTCCTGCGCAACTCTCTTCCGGGGAGCCGTCAGGCGCCCGTTGCGGGGGCCTCGGGCGCTTCCGGCCGCACCCGTTCGCCGAAGAGCGCGGTGCCGACGCGGACATGGGTGGCGCCCATGCGCACCGCCACCTCGTAGTCGCCGCTCATGCCCATGGAGACGCCCGCCAGCCCGTTGCGGCGCGCGAGGTCGGCCAGCAGCGCGAAATGCAGGGCGGGCTCCTCCTCCGCCGGCGGGATGCACATCAGCCCCTCCACCGCCAGCCCGTGCTCGTCGCGGCAGGCGGCCAGGAACGCCGCCACCTCCGCCGGCGGGATGCCGGCCTTCTGCGGCTCCTCGCCGGTGTTGACCTCCACCAGGAAGCGGGGGCGGCGGCCCTGGCGGGCGCATTCCTCGGCCAGGGCCGCGGCCAGCTTCGGCCGGTCCACGGTCTGGATCACGTCGAACAGCGCCACCGCCTCCTTGACCTTGTTGGTCTGCAGCGGGCCGATCAGGTGCAGCTCGACGTCGGGATACTCCGCCTTCAGCGCCGGCCACTTGGCCTTCGCCTCCTGCACC
This sequence comes from Azospirillaceae bacterium, assembly GCA_035627915.1. GTDB lineage: Bacteria > Pseudomonadota > Alphaproteobacteria > Azospirillales > Azospirillaceae > DASPKT01. The sequence continues at coordinate 6,828 of DASPKT010000167.1, read as the reverse complement.
CGGTTCTCCCCGAACACCCTCTGGCCGGCGGCCAGCGCCGCGCGCAGCCTCTCCACCGGCTGCACCTTGGAGACGGCGACCAGCGCGACCCCGGCGGGATCGCGGCCCACCGCGCGGGCGGCGGCGCCGATGCGGCCGCGGATTTCCGCCAGGTTGGCGGCCACGTCGGGGGAGGCGGTGTCGGGTGCGGACATGGGGTGCCGTGCCTTCGGGGGTGGACAAAGCGTTTCGGGGACGCGACTTTCCTGCGGGCGGCGCCGTCTGGCAAGGGCCTGCCGCTCCAACCCGACAGAACGTCCGGTGATCCATGACGCGACGCATCCCCCTCCACGCCCTGGCCCTCGCCGCCGCCGCCCTGGCGCCGCCCGCCGCGGCGGAGCCGCAGGTCAGCTGGAGCGCGGTCGGCCAGGCCGCCGGCAGCTGGGCCAACCGGACCGAGCCCGGCGCCGGCCGCTGGGACGCCTTCGCCGGCTACCAGCTGGAGGGCACGGCCGAGGACGTCAGCGACAGCGGCATCACCTACGGCGCCACGGCCAAGGTCGGCTCCGGCGACTATGAGGAGAGCGGCCAGCGGCCCGGCAACAACGCCAAGCTGACCGTCAACGAGGCCTACCTGTTCGCCGTCACCGCCTACGGCCGGTTCCGCCTGGGCGACGAGGACGGGGCGGCCGACCGGGCGGTGGACGTGCTGCCGACGCTGGTCGGCGGCCAGATGTCCGGCTTCTGGACCGAGGCGGCGGCGGTCGCGCCGCCGGCGGGATATCTGGGCCGCGACAGCGACGACGCCACCAAGATCTTCTACGAGACGCCGGACGCCCTGCCGGTCACCCTCGGCGTCTCCTACGCGCCGAAGCGCAAGAGCCTGGTGGAGGACATCGAGGACCCCAGCGACATCGCCCCGGAGGACGACTTCCTGGAGCTGGCCCTGGGCTACCGGGGCGAGGCCGGGCCCTGGACCTACGAGCTGGGCTTGGCCTGGAACCGGGCGGAGGCGGGGCGGCCCGGCCTGAAGGACACCGAGGCGGTCACGCTCGCCGGCCTCGCCACCTACGGCGGCTTCAGCGTCGGCGCCGCCTGGTTCGACAACGGCCGCAGCGGCCGGGCGAAGGGTGCCCCCGGCGGCGACACCGGCGGGCTGACGGTGCAGGGCACCTATGAGAACGGGCCCTACGGCCTGACCCTGTTCTGGCATGGCAGCGAGGTGGAGCGGGTGGTCGACTACGAGGCGCGCGGCCTCGGCCTGTCCTGGCGGGTGGCCGAGGCGGTCACGTTGGGCGCGGACCTGGTGCACTGGAAGGCGAAGGAACCGGCCGGCCGCAGCGACGGCCTGGTGGCCCTCGGCGTGGTCGAGGTGAGCTTCTGACGCACCCCGGGCGGCAGGCCGGCGGCACGCCCCGGCCTTGCGCGCGCACGGCTTTTTTGGTCTAAGGGATCGTTCCTGAACCCCTGGGTGACCTTGACCATGCCGTCGCGTACCGTCCTTCCCGTCCGCCTGGCCCTGATGGGCGGCCTCCTGGCCCTGGTTTCCGGCTGCTCCTGGCTCGGCCTCGGCGAGGACGACCCCGCGCCCGGCCAGGCCCCGCAGGCCCTGCGCCAGAGCACGGTGGCCGTCGCCGGCTCCCCGGCCGCCGCGGCGCCCGCCGCCGGCCAGGCGGTGAACGCCTTCCTGTGGCGCGCCTCGCTGGACACGCTGGCCTTCATGCCGATCATCCAGGCCGACCCCTACGGCGGCGTGATCCTGACCGACTGGCACACCCCGCCGGCCACCCCGGGCGAGCGGTTCAAGGTGAACCTCTACATCCTGGACGCCGCCCTGCGCGCCGACGGCGTGCGCGCGACCGTGTTCCGCCAGGTGCAGAGCCCCAGCGGCGCCTGGGTCGACGCCCCCGTCGCGCCGGAGACCGCGGTGCAGCTCGAGGACGGCATCCTTACCAAGGCGCGCCAGCTGCGCCAGCAGAACGCGCCCACCCCGTAACTTCCGCCGTCGGCGGGCGACAGTCCCCTGTCCCGGGTGACGCCCCGTCGGTGCGACACCCGAGACCGAGGCTGTTTCCATGTCCCGCTACAACGTCAGGGAGACCGAGGCCAAGTGGCAGGCCGCCTGGGCCGACCGCAACTGCTTCACCGTCTCCGAGGACCCGTCCCGGCCCAAATACTACGTGCTGGAGATGTTCCCCTATCCCTCGGGGCGCATCCACATGGGCCACGTCCGCAACTACACGATCGGCGACGTCATCGCCCGCTACAAGCGGGCCAAGGGCTTCAACGTCCTGCACCCGATGGGCTGGGACGCCTTCGGCCTGCCCGCGGAGAACGCGGCGCTGGAGCGCGGCGTGCACCCGGGCAAGTGGACCTACGAGAACATCGCGGCCATGCGCGGCCAGCTGAAGACGATGGGCCTGGCCATCGACTGGAGCCGCGAGATCGCCACCTGCCGGCCGGAATACTACCGGCACGAGCAGAAGATGTTCCTGGACTTCCTGAAGGCCGGCTTGGCCTACCGCAAGGAGTCCTGGGTCAACTGGGACCCGGTGGACAACACCGTGCTGGCCAACGAGCAGGTGGTGGACGGCCGCGGCTGGCGCACCGGCGCGCTGGTGGAGAAGCGCAAGCTGAGCCAGTGGTTCCTGAAGATCACGGAGTTCGCGGACGAGCTGCTGTCGGCCCTGGGCGGGCTGGAGCGCTGGCCGGAGAAGGTCCGGATCATGCAGGAGAACTGGATCGGCAAGTCCACGGGCCTGCGCTTCAAGTTCAAGCTGTCCGGCGGGCATGACGACCTGGAGGTCTTCACCACCCGTCCCGACACGCTGTTCGGCGCCAGCTTCGTCGCCGTCTCGCCGAACCACCCGCTGGCCGCCAAGGCCGCCGAGGGCAACCCGGCCCTGGCCGAGTTCATCGCCGAGTGCAACCGGGTCGGCACGTCGGAGTCCGCCATCGAGACGCAGGAGAAGAAGGGCTTCGACACCGGCGTCACGGCGGAGCATCCCTTCGTGCCCGGCTGGCACCTGCCGGTGCATGTCGCCAACTTCGTGCTGATGGAATACGGCACCGGCGCCATCTTCGGCTGCCCGGCGCACGACCAGCGCGACCTGGACTTCGCCCGCAAGTACGGGCTGCCGGTGAAGCCGGTCGTCATCCCCGAGGGGCAGGACCCCGCCGCCTTCGAGGTCGGGACCGAGGCCTACACCGGCCCCGGCACCATCCGGAACTCCGACTTCCTGGACGGGCTGGACGTGGAGGCGGCCAAGCAGGCCGCCGGCGAGCGCATCGAGCAGATGGGCCGCGGCGAGCGCACGACCGTGTTCCGCCTGCGCGACTGGGGCGTGTCGCGCCAGCGCTACTGGGGCTGCCCGATCCCGGTCATCCACTGCCCCAAGTGCGACATCGTGCCGGTGCCGGAGGACCAGCTGCCGGTCACCCTGCCCGAGGACGTGACTTTCGACCAGCCGGGCAACCCGCTGGCGCGGCACCCGACCTGGAAGCACGTGAAGTGCCCGTCCTGCGGCGCCGACGCCTGCCGCGAGACCGACACCTTCGACACCTTCATCGAGAGCAGCTGGTACTTCCTGCGCTTCGCCGACCCCCGCAACGAGGGCCAGGCCTTCGACCCGGCCAAGGCCGGCTACTGGGCGCCTGTCGACCAGTACATCGGCGGCATCGAGCATGCGGTGCTGCACCTGCTGTACGCCCGCTTCTGGACCCGCGCGCTGGAGCGCTGCGGCTATGTCGGGGTGAAGGAGCCGTTCGACGGGCTGTTCACCCAGGGCATGGTCACCCACGCGACCTTCCAGGACGCCGACGGCAAGTGGCTGTTTCCGACCGAGGTCGAGGTCTCCGGCGGCCAGGCGGTCAAGCGCGAGGGCGGCGGCCCGGTCACGGTCGGCCCGACCGTGAAGATGTCGAAGTCCAAGAAGAACGTCGTCGACCCCGCCCACATCATCGACGGCTACGGTGCCGACGCCGCGCGCCTGTTCATGCTGTCGGACAGCCCGCCCGACCGCGACCTGGAGTGGACCGAGGCCGGCATCGACGGCGCCTGGCGCTACATCAACCGGCTGTGGCGCATGGTGACGGAGCCGGCGGCCCCGCTGCCGCCGCCGGGCACGCCGGTGCCGGCCGAGCTGTCGGCGGCCGCGCAGGAGGCCCGCCGGACCATCCACAAGGCCGTCGCCGCCATGGGCGAGGACCTGGAGCGGTTCCGCTTCAACAAGGCCGTCGCCCGCCTGCGCGAGCTGTCCAACGCCCTGGAGAAGATCGACGGGAAGGGCACCGGCGAGGGCTGGGTGCTGCGCGAGGGGCTGGAGGCGCTGGTGCGCCTGCTGGGCCCGATGATGCCGCACCTGGGCGAGGAGCTGTGGGCGGCCCTGGGCCACACCACGATGCTGGTCGACACCCCCTGGCCGGAGGCCGACGCCGCCCTGGCGGTGGAGGACACCGCGACCGTGGCGGTGCAGGTCAACGGCAAGCTGCGCGCCACCCTGCAGCTGCCCCGCGACCTCGCCCAGGACGCGGCGCAGGAGGCGGCGCTGGCCGACCCCAACGTGCAGCGCGCGATGGAGGGCAAGGCGGTGCGCAAGGTCATCGTCGTCCCCAACCGGGTGATCAATGTCGTCGTCTGACGCCTTCCGCGCGCCCGTGTCCCGCCGCACGCCCCGCCTCGCGGCGCTGCTCCTGGCGCTGGCCCTGCCGGCGCTGGGGGGCTGCGGCTTCAAGCCCGTCTACGGCACGGGGGCCTCTGCGCCCGTGCAGGGGCAGGGGGTGCAGGCGGCGCTGGCCCAGGTCAGCATCGACGTCATCCCCGACCGCAACGGCCAGGTGCTGCGCAACCTGCTGATCGACCGCTTCTACGGGCAGGGCAGGCCGGAGAACCCGGACTACCGGCTGGCGGTTGCGCTGACGGCGGCCAAGGAGGACCTCGGCATCCGCAAGGACGCCACCGCCACCCGCGCCCGCGTGCGGCTGGTGGCGGACTACCAGCTGATCGACACGAAGACCGGCAAGACGCTCTACCGCACCTTCAGCCGGGCCATCGTCAGCTACAACCTGCTGGAGGCGCAGTACGCCACCCTGGTGGCCGAGCAGAACGCCTATGAGCGGGCCCTGACCGAGCTGTCGGAGGACATCCGCACCCGCCTGTCCCTCTACTTCCAGCGCGGGCGGAAATGAGCGGCGGGGTGCGGGCGCCATGAAGGTCCAGCCCCGCAACGCCGACGGCTTCGTCCGCCGCCCAGACCCGGGCGTGCGGGCGGTCCTGCTCTACGGGCCGGACGGCGGCCTGGTGCGCGAGCGCGCCAACATCCTCGCCAAGGCGGTGGTGGACGACCCCTCCGACCCCTTCCGCGTGACAGAACTCAAGTCCGACCAGGTCGCCTCCGACCCGGCGCGGCTGCATGACGAGATGGCGGCGATCTCCCTGATCGGCGGCCGCCGGCTGGTGCGGCTGCGCGAGGCGGAGGAGGGGACCTGCGCCGCCGTCGCCGCCCTGCTGAAGGCGCCGCCGCCGGGCGACACGCTGCTGCTGCTGGAGGCGGGGGACCTCGGCAAGTCGTCCAAGCTGCGCGCACTCTTCGACGATGCCGCCGGCGCCGCCAGCATCGCCTGCTACGTGGAGGGCGAGGACGAGCTGGCCGGCACCATCGGCCGCATCCTGGGGGAGCACAAGCTCGCCATCGACCCCGACGCCCGCGACTGGCTGGCCGCCAACCTGGTCGGCGACCGCATGGTGGCGCGGGGCGAGCTGGACAAGCTGGCGATCTACATGCAGGGCCAGTCCCGGGTCACCCTGGACGACGTGCGCGCCGTCATCGGCGACAGCGGCGCCCTGGAGATGGACGAGCCGGTCATGGCGGCGGCCGACGGCAACTTCGCCGAGGTGGACCGGGCGCTGCGCCGCCTGTTCGCCGAGGGGACCAGCCCGGTGCCGCTGCTGCGCGCGGCCCAGCGCCACTTCCAGCGGCTCCAGGTCGGTGCGGCCCACGCCGCCCGCGGGCAGACCCCGCAGCAGGCGGTGAAGGCCCTGCGCCCGCCGGTCTTCTTCAAGCAGGAGGCCCAGGTCGCCGCCCAGATCCGCCGCTGGACCCTGCCCCTGCTGCGCCAAGCGCTGGACCGGCTGCTGGAGGCCGAGGCCGAGGTGAAGCGCACCAACATGCCGGACGAGACCATCTGCGCCCGCGCCTTCTTCCAGGTGGCGCAGCTTGGCCGGCGCCGCGGCGCCTGAAAAGAAGGGGTTCCGGCGGCGCCTGAAAAGAATGGGTCGCGGCGGGGACTACGGCACCCGCGGCCTCAGCGTGACCAGCAGGCCGGCGACGGTCACCACCGCCATGCCCAGCAGGCCGATCCCGTCCGGCACCTGCCCGAACACCAGCCAGCCCAGCAGCCCCGCCCACAGCAGCTGGACATAGTTCAGCGGCGCCAGCAGCGAGGCGGGGGCATGGCGGAAGGCGGCCGTGAGCATGAAGTGCCCGAGGCCGCCGAACACGCCCAGGCAGAGGAACAGCGCCAGCGTCCAGCCCTCCGGCACCTCCCCGCCCCAGCTCCACGGCAGCAGGACGCCGAAGCAGACGGAGCCCATGAGGGCGGTGTGGAACAGCATGGCCAGCGTCCGCTCCGTCGCGACAAGGACGCGGGACAGCAGCTGGTAGGCCGTGTTGGCGCATACCGCACCCAGCATGAAGAGGATGCCGGCCGGGTCCAGCCCGCTGCCGGGGCGCACGATCAGCAGCACCCCGGCGAAGCCGCCGAGCGCGGCGATCCACCCGGTCAAGCCGATCCCCTCGCCCAGCAGGGGGCGGGCCAGAAGGACCATCAGGATCGGCGCCAGGAAGTTGA
>DASPKT010000166.1:0-7475 GCA_035627915.1 Azospirillaceae bacterium | reverse complement strand
GGCGGTGCCCAGGCCCGGCGTGCTCTCGATCCAGGCGGTGCCGCCCGCCTGCCGCGCCAGCCCGTAGACCTGCGCCAGGCCGAGGCCGGAGCCCTTGCCGACCTCCTTGGTGGTGAAGAACGGGTCGAAGGCGCGCGCGGCCACCTCGGGCGGCATGCCGGTCCCGGTGTCGGAGACGGACAGGCGGACGAACTCCCCCTCCAGCCCCGGCCGCTCGCCGGGCCGGAGCGTCACGTTCTCCGCCGACACCTCCAGCTCGCCGCCGGCCGGCATGGCGTCGCGGGCGTTCACCGCCAGGTTGATGAGCGCCAGCTCGAACTGGGTAGGGTCGGCCTCGATGGTCCAGAGCCCCTGGGGGAAGCGGGTGGAGAGCCGGATGTCCGCGCGCAGCGCCCGCTCCAGCAGGGCCGACATGCCCAGCACCCGGTCGCGCAGGTCGATCGGCTCCGGCCGCAGCCCCTCGCGCCGGGCGAAGGCCATGAGCTGCTGCACCAGCTTGGCGCCCCGCTCCACCGCCTGCTGCCCCGCCTCCAGCAGCGGCCGGATGCGCGGCTCCTCCGACCGCCGGGCGATCATGGAGAGGCAGCCGTCCAGCGCCTGCAGCAGGTTGTTGAAATCGTGCGCGACGCCGCCGGTGAGCTGGCCGACCGCCTCCATCTTCTGGGCGTGGCGCAGCTGCTCCTCCGCCCGGCGCAGCGCCGCCGCCGCTTCCCGCTCGGACGAGACGTCGCGGACGTACTGGAAGGCGCCGATGGCCTTGCCGTCGCGGTCGCGCAGCACGTTGAACTTCAGCTCGTAGCAGCCGAATCCGTGGCCGGGCGTCCCGAACTCGCGGACGGCGGTGAACTCCTCCCCGGCGAGCGCGCGGTCCCACACCTCGCGCGCGGCGGCGAGCGCCTCCGGCGCGTGGCCCAGCAGCGTGTCCAGCCGGGCGCCCAGCTGCGGCGCCACGCCGTAGATGCGGGCGAACTCGCCGGCATAGGCGCGGTTGAAGGCGACGAAGCGGTAGCCGTGGTCGAGCGCGCTGATCGGCGCGTCGGTGCTCTCCACGATGTCGGCCCACAGCTTGCGTTCCGCCAGCGCGTCCGCCACCCGCTGCTCCAACGTGGCGTTCAGCTCCCGCAGCCCCTCCTCGGCGAGCCGCCAGTCGGTCACGTCGTAGCAGACGCCCAGCACCCGCGTGGTCCCGCCGGGGCCGGGAACAGACTCGCCGCGTCGGGCGATCCAGCGCAGCTCGCCCGTGTCGGGGCGGGTGATGCGGTACTCGGCATGGCCCAGCCCGTCCTGGGCCGGCGCTCCGGACGTCGTCGCGGTGAGCCGGGCACGGTCCTCGGGGTGGATGATCGCCGCCAGTTCGTCCCCCGACACGACGGGGCGCGGCTCGATGCCCCAGATGCGGCAGAACTCTTCCGACACAGCCAGGGTGCCGTCGCCGCGCAGCTCGAAGGTGCCGACGCCCCCGGCCTTCTGGGCGATGCGCAGCCGCTCCTCGCTGGCGCGCAACGCCTCCGCCGCCCGCTGCTCCTCGGTCACGTCGCGGGCGATGGCGGAGACGCCGATGATGGCCCCGTCGGCGCCGCGGATGGGCGACAGGGTCACCGCCGCCTCGAACTCGCTGCCGTCGCGGCGGCGCCGGGTGGACTGGAACTGGACCGTCTCGCCGGCACCGACCCGGGTGAAGAAGGGCCCCGGTTCGGCCCTCAGCCGCTCCGGCACCAGGAAGGAGACGTGGCGGCCCAGCGCCTCCTGTGGGGGATAGCCGAACAGCCGCTCCGCCCCCGGGTTCCAGCTCAGCACCACGCCGTCCAGGTCGAAGCTCATGATGCCGTCGCCGGTGGAGGCGACGACGGCGGCGAAGTGCGCGTTGGCGGCCTCCGCCCGCGCCCGCTCCAGCGCCGACCAGGTGCGCTCCGCCACCTCCAGCACCAGCGCCGCCTCGTCCGCGCGCCAGCGGCGGGGGTTGCGGTCGTGGACGTAGAGGGCGGCCACCATGCGGCCGTCCTTGACCAGGCTGGCGGTCAGCGCCGCCGACATCTCCAGCCCCGCGAAGGCGGCCTGGATCCCGGGCGCGGCGGTGCGCGGGTCGGTGGCGGCGTCGCCGATGACCAACGGCTCCCCCCGGCGCAGCGCCGCCAGCACGTCCGGCCCGAACGCCGCCAGGTCGTGGGTTCCCACCCCCGGCTGCACCGTGCCGTCGGTCCAGTTGCGCAGCGTGGTGAAGTAGCGGGCCTGCGCATCGACCATGCCGTAGCCGACGCGGCTGACGCCCAGGTGCCGGCCCAGCGCCTCCTCCGCCGCGGCGATGATCTCGTCGGGGTCGGAGAGCGCGCGGATGCGCCGCTCCAGCGACAGCCGGAAATCGTCGTTGCGGTCGGCCAGCACCTTGGCCGTCGTCTCCGTGACGACGCAGAGGATGCCGGCGACGCGGCCCTGCTCGTCGCGGACGGGCGTGTAGGAGAAGGTGAACCAGGCCTCCTCGGGGTAGCCGCGGCGCTCCAGCACGAAGCTCAGGTCCTCGTACCAGACCGCCTCGCCGCGCAGGCCGCGCTCCACCAGCGGCCGCACCTGGTCCCAGGCGTCGGCCCAGGCCTCGCGGAACGGGCGCCCCAGCACCGCGCCATGGTCCTTGGCGCCCAGGATGGGGACGTAGTGGTCGTTGTAAAGGAAGGCCAGCTCCGGCCCCCAGATCAGGAACATCGCCTGGCGGGAGGAGAGCACGAGGCTGACCACCAGCCGCAGGCTGAGCGGCCAGGTGCCGGGATCGCCCAGCGGCGTTGCGGACCAGCGGTGCGCGCGCATGCGCGCGCCCATCTCCCCGCCGCCGGCCAGGAAGTCCAGGCCCGGGTCCGCCGCCGCGCCGGTCATGGCGCGCGGCCTCCCGGGCTGCGGTGGAACCGGAAATGTGTCTTCGCGGTCAAGGCGTTCACGGACGATGCTGCGGCGACCCCAGGGGAAGGTCTACCCCAGCCCGGACGGGGACACAGCCCGCCATAGGGCAGCCCGTTCTATGCCCTTAGGCCGAAGCCGCAGGGGACGGGCCGTCCGTCCCTCCCCCACGGCGCCGGGCTCCACGTCACCAGATGCGGACGCGCTCCGCCGGGTCCAGGTACAGCGCCTCGCCCTGGCGGGCGCCGAAGGCGGGGTACCAGGCGTCCAGGTTGCGCACGGTCTGGGCGCGCCAGCGCCCGGGGGCGTGCACGTCGGTGACCACCTGCTGGCGCAGCGCGGGATCGCGCTTCTTCTCCCGCCAGGCCTGGGCGAAGGCCAGGAAGAAGCGCTGGTCGCCGGTCAGCCCCTCGACGACGGGCGCGGGCTTGCCGCCCAGCGACATCACGTAGCCGTCGTGCGCCGCGGCCAGGCCGGCCACGTCGGCGATGTTCTCGCCCAGCGTCTGCTGGCCGTTGATGGTGAGGCCGGGCAGCGCCTCGTAGGCGTCGTACTGCTTCACCAGCCGCTCGCCCGCCGCCTTGAAGTGGGCCAGGTCCTCCGCCGTCCACCAGTTGGCCAGGCGGCCCTCCGGGTCGAACTCGGCGCCCAGATTGTCGAAGGCGTGCACGATCTCGTGCCCGATGACGGAGCCGATGGCGCCGTAGTTGGCGGCGGCGTCGGCGGCCGGGTCGAAGAAGGGCGGCTCCAGGATGGCGGCGGGGAAGTTCAGCGCGATCTGCAGCGGCAGGTTCACCGCGTTGACCGTCTGCGGGGTCATCCACCACTCGTCCCGGTCCACCGGCTTGCCCAGCTTGGCGCGCTGGTGGCGGTACTCGAAGGCCTGGGCCCGCATGAAGTTGCCCAGCGCGTCGCCGCGCACCACCTCCAGCGAGGAATAGTCGCGCCAGGTCTCGGGATAGCCGACGCCGACGCGCAGCGAGGCCAGCTTCTGCTTGGCCTTCGCCTTGGTGGCGGGGGCCATCCACTCCAGCCGGTCGATGCGGCGGTCGAAGGCGGCGACGATGTTGCGCACCATCTCCTGCGCCTGGGCCTTGGCCTCGGGCGAGAAGTGGCGCTCCACGTACAGCTTGCCGACGGCGTCGCCCAGCGCCGCGTCGGTGTTGGTGATGGCGCGCTTCCAGCGGTCACGCTGCTTGGGCGTGCCGTTCAGCGTGCGGCCGTAGAAGCCGAAGCGGGCGTCGGCGAAGGCCTTGGGCAGGAAGGGCGCGGCCTTGTTGACGGCGCGGAAGGCCAGGTACTCCTTCCAGGTCTCCAGCGGCTCCGAGCCGACCAGGGCGGCGATGGCGGTGATGGCGCCGGGCTGCCAGGCGATGAAGGTGTCCTGCCCGTCCAGCCCGGCCGCCTTGAAGTAGGCGGCCCAGTCCAGGCCCGGGGCCTTCGCCGCGAAGTCCTCGCGCTTCCAGGGGTTGTTGCCCTTGTGGACGTCCTGCGTCTCCACCAGGGTCGCGTGCGCCCGGGCGATCTTCATCTCCAGCTCGAAGATGCGCTTCGCCTTGGCCTCGGCGTCCTTGGTCCCGGCCAGGGTCAGCATCTCGGCGATGTAGGCCTGGTACTTGGTGCGGAACTCCGCCATCTCCGGCGCGTCGGCGACGTAGTACTCGCGGTCGGGCATGCCGAGGCCGCCCTGCAGCAGGTAGGGCACGTTGCGCGACGGGTCGTTCGGTGCCTGCGCCACGAACAGGCCGAACAGGTTCTCGGTGAAGAAGTTGGTGGCGTTCAGCGGGTCCACGTCGGCGCGCAGCCGCGCCCCCAGATAGGCCGCCAGGTCGGCCTTGGAGGACAGCGCCGCGGCGGCGTCCAGCTCCGGCTTCAGCGGCGCCAGGCCCTTCGCCTCGATGCCGGCCTCGTCCATGAAGGAGGCGTAGTAGTCGGCGATCTTGCGCGCGTCGGAGCCGGCCGGCGGGTTGCTCTCGCCCAGCTCGCGGATGAGGTCGGCCAGCCGCTTCTCCGCCCGCTGGTAGACCATGAAGCCGACGCCGGTGCTGGCGCGGTCGGCCGGGATCTCCGTCGCCTTGCGCCAGCCGCCGTTGGCATAGGCGTCGAAGTCGTCGCCCGGCTTCACCGTGCGGTCGATGCCGGCGAGGTCGATGCCGACGGACACCTTGGCCGGGTCGGCGGACTGGGCCGCCTGGGCCGCGGCGGTGGAGACGGGAACGGCGGCGAGGCCGGCCGCGAGGACGCCCAGGCAGACGCCGGACATCAGGACGGACGGCAGGGAACGAACGCGCATGGGTGATCCTCTTCCCGAGAGGCCAGCGGGGGCGGCCGGCGGATGGTTTCAGGAGGAACGATCCCTATCAGATCGGAGGGGCCCGGCCTAGGGCCAGTTGGCCGGGCCCGCTTGGGCCGCTTCTCACCCCTGCATGAGGGCGGCCAGCTGGCGCTCGATCGCCGCCTGGCCGGGGCCCTTCAGCCCGCCCGGAAGCTGGATGCGGCGCCAGCTCTCGTCCATGCCGGCGGCCTCCAGCAGCAGTCCGCCCAGGCCGCGCGCGGCGCGGTCCAGCTGGATCAGCAGCTCGAACCCGCCGCCGGACGGCTGGAAGACGATCTCCACCTCGTCGTAGCGCCAGCCGCCGCGGTCGGGCCGGAACTCCCACTCCTGCACGAAGCCGGCGCCGCCCTGCCAGCGCGGCCGGTGCTCCACGTCCAGCTTGTAGAGCCGGAAGCCCAGCGCCAGCATGGCGTTGTGGGTGTCGATCTGGACCTGGGCCGGGTCGACCTCGACCGGGTCGGCGTCGCTGGGGTCCAGCGCCGCGGCGACCGCCAGGCTGGTCAGCAGCCGGGTCGGCGGCCGGCCGCCCGGCGCAGTGACCGGCGTGTGCAGCGGCACCTCCATCTGGAAGGGCAGTTCCTTGGACTCCCCCGGATTGATGCGGAAGGCGCTGCCGGCGCGCGCGGTCGCCACCACGCCGGTGCCGGGCACCTTCTTGCCGTCGACCTCCTTCACCAGTGCCGTGACCAGTTGCAGGTCGATGGCGGAGACGTCCTGCTCCACCTGCCCGCCGCGCACCCGCACCGTGCCCGACAGGCGGCCGCCCAGCGGCGCGTGGGGCGGGTCGAGGATGGTGTCCACCGTGGCCGCACCGATGCCGATCGATGAAAGCAGCTTGCCGAGCATGGGACCTCCCGCCGTCCGTTGGTTTCTTGTCCCAGACGTACTGGCCCGGACGGGGCCGCCGGTCAAGGGAACTTCGCGTCGTGGTTTAGCCGCAATAAAGGGGTAGCGGGGCCGCCGCCCCCGCCCGCGGGCTAGGCCGCCCCCGCCGCAGGGCGCGCCCCGCCTCCCCCCGCCCCTAACACCCCTGCCGGCCTGCCGCGGGGACGGCACCTCCGGCACACTCGGGCCCTCGGCAGCGATACCGGCACGGGCGGATCGGACGGATGAGGTCGGAACAGGACATACTGATGCTGCGGGCGCGGCAGCTGGTCGCCGGCTGGGGTTCCCGCGCGGAGCAGGCGGCGGCGCAGCGGCTGCGCGACGCGGAGCGGCAGGGCGACGACGCCGCGGCGCTGCGCTGGGCGGAGGTGTCGCGGATGGTGCGCGACATCCTGTGGAACCGCGGCGCCCACGCCTGAGCGCGGGGCCTGCCGCAAAATGAAAAGGGCCCCGGTCTCCCGGGGCCCTTCGCCGTTCCCGCCCTGAGCGCCGGCTCAGGCGAGGTAGTCGTGGACGACCCGGCCGTAGGGCAGGGTCATGTCGGTGACCAGGTGCAGCCCGCCGACGACGCCGCGCACCGGCAGATCCGCCAGGGGCGCGTTGACCGCCGGGACCAGCTCCAGGCGCGCCGGGCCCTGCCAGGCGCCCTTCACCTTGACGTCGGTGAACTCAACCGCGACCAGCTGGGCGATGGCCGGCTTGCCGTCGATGTCCGGGATCAGCTTCAGCGTGATCTGGGTGCGGGCCAGGTGGTGGCCCTCGGCGGACAGGTCGGGCACCTGGTTGTCGTGCTTGTAGACCATGGTGCCGGTGGCGACCTGCTGGCCGGCGTAGTGCAGCGTGCCGGTCAGCGTGTCGGTGCAGGTCTTCAGCAGGGCCTTGCCGTACTTCATCGGGTAACCCCAGATCTCGCGGCCGCCGGCCAGGGGCGCGCTCACGTCCACGTACATCTGGCTGATGAAGTTGCAGAGCTTGCCCTCGAAGATGCAGGGGATCACCTGCGACGCCGCGGAGTAGGCGCCGAAGCCCTGTCCGTCCGGCAGGTCCAGCCACTGCACCGACACCGTGTCGCCGGCCGGCTCAAGCGGCTCCGGCAGCGCGGCGCGGATCGCGTCGCGGTCGGTGTGGTAGGTGATGACCATGTATTGGCGGTTGAAGAACTTGTACGGCCCGCGGGGAAACGTCGGGCTCTGCAGCGGCATCGCGGAGAGGCCGAGCACGTCTTGCTTCTTCATGGGATGTTCCCTTTCCGGCTGGCGGCTCAGTCCTGGTCCTTGACGTAGTCGAACAGCACGCGGCCGTGCGGCAGCGTGAGGTCGCCGACGAAGTGCTTGCCGCCGACGATGCGCTTGATCGGCAGGTCGGCCAC
>DASPKT010000165.1:0-4627 GCA_035627915.1 Azospirillaceae bacterium | reverse complement strand
GAGAGCGAGTTCTCCGACCTGCTGGAAGGCGAGCGCAACGTCTCGTTCCTGCCCAAGCCCATCGACATCAAGACCCTGGCCGAGCGCGTGAAGCAGGAGCTTCAGAAGGCGGCGTGATCTCGCATTTTAGTTTGCGCTAATATAAGTGGCGACTGTAGTCTCCCGCTCCGAACACGAGGGAGACCATCCATGACCAACCCGATCGGCGCCGAGTTCCGCGAGGTCCAGCAGCGCGACCATGAGGGCAAGCCGGCGCTCGTGGTGATCGCCGCGCGGACCTACGACACCAGCGTCGAGGACCTGTGGGACGCGATCACCAGCCGCGAGCGGATTCCGCGCTGGTTCCTGCCCATCGAGGGCGAGCTCAGGCTCGGCGGGCGCTACCAGCTGCAGGGCAACGCCGGCGGAACCATCACGCGTTGCGATCCGCCGGAGGCGCTGGACGTCACCTGGGAGTTCGGCGGCGGCGTCAGCTGGGTGAACCTGCGCCTGGCGGCGAGCGGGCAGGGCGCCCGCCTCACCCTGGAGCACATCGCGCACAAGGAAGGGGTCGGCGAGGAGCACCTGCAGATGTACGGCCCAGGGGCCGTCGGCATCGGCTGGGACCTGGGGTTCATGGGGCTCGGCATCCACATCGCGACAGGCGGCGACCGGCCCCCGGAGGCCGATCCGGCCTGGATGGCGTCCGACGAGGCCAAGGCCTTCATGCGCGAGAGCGGCGAGGCCTGGGGCGCGGCCGAAGCCGCCTCAGGAGAAGACCCGAACCTTGCGCGTGAGCGCGCGGAGCGCACGATCGCGTTCTATACTGGCGGCTGATGCATGCCTTCGACGTCCTGGGCGACCCCGTTCGCCGCCGGCTCCTCGAGCTCCTGGCCGAGGGCGAGCGGTCGTCCGGCGAGATGGTCGAAGTGGTGCAGGCGGAGTTCGGGATCACCCAGTCCGCCGTCTCCCAGCACCTGAAGGTGCTGCGGGATTCGGGCTTCGCCACCGTGCGCGTGGACGGGCCCCGGCGCATCTATGCGGTCGATCCGACGCCCATGCGGGACGTGGACGCCTGGCTCGACCGCTTCCGGGCGTTCTGGACGCCGCGGCTGGAGGCGCTGGCGACCGAGGTGGCCCGCGGCAAGCGCCAGCGGGGCAGGTGAGGCCGCGCTTGTCTTGCGCGGCGGAGCGGGCCATGGAACCCGGCGTGTCCGGCCCGACCCCCCAGAAGCTCTCCTACGCGCAGGTCTTCGACATGGCCTTCGCGGCCCATCGCGAGGGCCGGCTGCAGGAGGCCGAGGGCCTTTACCGCGCGCTCGCCCAGGGCGCGGCGCCGCCGGAGGTTTTGCTCAACCTGGGCCTGGTGCTGGAGGACCAGGGCCGCTTCGAGGCGGCCGAGGCCCTCTACCGGCAGCAGCTGGCGGAACGACCCGACGACCCGGAGCTCCGCCGCCGCCTCGGCTTCCTGCTGCTGCGCGACGGCCGCTTCGCGGAAGGATGGCCGCTCTACGAGGGTCGCATCCGCCCCGGCATGAAGAAGCCCCAGCTGAGCTTCCCGGAATGGCGGGGCGGGCGCGTGGAGTCCGTCCTCATCCTCCCGGAGCAGGGGCTGGGCGACCAGATCATGTTCGCCCGCTACGCGCCCATCCTGAAGGCCCGCGGCGTCCGCGTGACCCTGATGTGCCGTCCGCCGCTCGTCCGCCTCTTCGAGTCGCTCGGCGTGGACATCCTGAGCGCGGAAGGCGCCGTCGAGGTCCCGCGCCACGACGTCTGGACCTTCGCCGCCTCGTTGCCGTGGCGGATGGGGACCACTTTGGAGACCATCCCCTCCGCGCCCTATCTGCCGGGCCGCAAGGGCGGCGCCGGGATCGGGTTCGTCGGGCAGGGAAGCCCCAAGCACGTCAACGACCGGAACCGCTCGCTCCCCGCCGACGCCCGGGCGGAAATCCGGGCCTGGCCGGGCGTGCGAAGCCTGGCGCCGGAGGACACGGGCGCGAAGGACTTCGAGGACACCCGCCGGCTGGTCGAGGACCTGGAGCTGGTGATCAGCGTCGACACCGCCGTGGCCCACCTCGCCGGCGCCATGGGCAAGCCCACCTGGCTGCTGCTGCCCTTCACCTCCGACTGGCGCTGGATGAGCGACCGCGCGGACAGCCCCTGGTACCCCTCCATGCGCCTCTTCCGCCAGCCCGCGCCGGGCGACTGGGCCGGCGTCATGGACCAGGTCCGCCGCGAGCTCGGGGTTCGGGCATGAAGTTCAACATGGGCTGCGGCCACAACCGGCGCGACGGCTACGTCAACGTCGACTCCGCGGCCGGCAGCGCCGCGGACGAGGTCTGGGACCTGGAGCAGACCCCCTGGCCCTGGGCGGACGACTGCGCCGAGGAGGTGCTCTTCATCCACTCGCTGGAGCACATGGGCGGAAATCCCAGGGTGTTCCTGGCGATCATGACCGAGCTCTACCGGATCTGCGCGCCGGGCGCCCTCGTGGTCATCCACGTCCCCCATCCCCGGCACGACGATTTCCTCAACGACCCAACCCACGTGCGGGCGATCACGCCGGTGATGCTCGGGCTGTTCGACCGGCAGAAGAACGACGCCTTCAAGATCGCCGGCGGGGCCAACACGCCGCTCGCCCACTACACCGGCGTCGACTTCCAGATGACCCAGGACCAGACCGTCCTCGCCGAGCCCTATGCCTCGCAGCTGAGATCCGGAAAGATCACCGCCGACCAGGCCGCCGCGGCGATGCGGGAGCGCAACAACATCGCCAAGGAATTCCGCATCCGGCTCACCGCGCGTAAGTAGCCGCCATGTCCACGACCTCCGATCCGGCCGAGCGCCTTCCGCCCCACATCATGGCCGCGATCAACCTGGCGTTCGACCTGGAGCGCGCCGGCCGTTTCGACGACGCCATCGCCACCTTGCGCGCGGCGCTGGACGCGCGACCCGGCGAGCCGGAGATCGAGTGGCGGCTCGGCCTGATGCTGCTGCGGGAGGGCGACTTCGAAGCCGGCTGGAGGCTCCTGGAGTCCCGGCCGGTGAACGTGGGCGGCCGCGCCCCCGGCAAGCCGCCGCTGAGCTTCCCCGAGTGGGATGGCCGTCCCGTCCGATCGCTGCTGGTGCTGCCCGAGCAGGGACTGGGCGATCAGATCATGTTCGCCCGCTACGCCCCCTGGCTGGTGGCCAAGGGCGTGGACGTCACCCTGCTCTGCCACCCCCTGCTGACGCGGCTCTTCCAGCGCCTGGCCGGGGTCCGGGTGGTCCCGGCGCAGGGCCGCGTTCCGCTGCCGCCCTGCGAAGCCTGGGCGATGGGGCCGTCGCTGCCGTACCTGACCGGCGCCGTGCCCGCCGACCCCTACCTGGCGGCGCGGCCCGGCGGGCGCGGGGTCGGCCTGGTCGCCAGCGGCAGTCCCGGCCACGTCAACGACGCCGCCCGATCCCTGCCGGCCGAGCTGGCCGCCGAGATGGCCGCATGGCCCGGCGTCCGCAGCCTCGCCCTGGAGGCCACCCGGGCGAACGACCTCGAGGACACCGCCCGCGTCATCGACGGGCTCGAGCTGGTGATCAGCGTGGACACCGCCGTCGCCCACCTGGCCGCCGCGATGGGCAAGCCGACCTGGCTGATGCTGCCCTTCGTCCCCGACTGGCGCTGGATGCGCTCGCGCGCCGACAGCCCCTGGTATCCGTCGATGCGCCTCTTCCGACAGCCGGCGCCGGGCGACTGGGCCAGCGTGGCGGCCGAGGTGCGCGGCGCCCTCGACGCCCTCTGACCGTCCCGCTTGCGTCCGCGCGCCAGTCGCGCGAGCGTGCGCGCCAACGAAGAGACGGTACGGGAGGACGTGATGGCCAGCATCAACCGCAACGGGTCTCTCAAGGGCAAGACCGCGCTCGTCACCGGCGCCAGCCGCGGCATCGGCGCGGCGATCGCCGTGCGCCTGGCCATGGAGGGCGCCAACGTCGTGGCCTCCGCGCGGACCAGCGGCGCCGGCGAGAGCAACCTGCCCGGCACGCTGCAGGACACCGTCGACCGCATCGTGCGCGCCGGCGGCGAGGCGACGGCCATCAAGGCCGACCTCTCCAGGGCGGACGACCGCGAGCGCCTCGTGGCCGACACGGTGGCGACCTACGGCCCGGTGGACATCCTGGTGAACGACGCCGCCGTGACCTTCTTCATCCCGGTGGAGACCTTCCCCAAGAAGCGCTTCGACCTGATGATGGAGGTGCAGGTCTGGGCCCCGTTCCACCTCTGCCAGCTGGTGCTGCCCTCGATGCGGGAGCGGAAGCAGGGCTGGATCGTCAACATCTCCTCGGGCGCGGCCTTCCACCCGAAGCTGCCCTACACGCGCCGCGGCGGGGGCACGGTCTACGGCATGTGCAAGGCCGCCCTGGAGCGCTTCACGACCGGGCTCGCCTCGGAGGTCTATGACGACAACATCGCCGTCAACGTGGTCTCGCCCGGGCTGGTCGACACGCCCGGGGTCGCCGTGCACGGCCTGATCAACGAGCAGACCAAGGACCGGGTGCAGCCGATCGAATACATCGCCGAGGCTGTCTACCGCCTCGCATCGGGCGATCCGAGGACCCTCACCGGCCGCATCGACCACGCCGCGCCGTTCCTGGAGGAGATGAAGCTGAAGCCCGC
>DASPKT010000164.1:0-7877 GCA_035627915.1 Azospirillaceae bacterium | reverse complement strand
GGCTGCGGAAGCCCGGGGCGGCGGTAGCGGCGGCGGTAGCGGTCTGGGCGGTCATGGCTTTGTCTCCGGTGGGCAGGTTTGACGGGGCGGGTCGGGGGCGGATCAGAAGAAGAAGTTGATGCTGCCGGTCATCACGACCGCGACGGTCAGCATGCCGACGGTCTCGACCATCTCGGTGACGGACGGCAGGGCGGCGAACAGGCGGGCGGTCAGGCTCTGCGGGGCGGCGGCGGTCTGGGTGGTCATGGCGGTGTCTCCTGGTTCGGGTCGGTTGAGCCTTTGGGGCTATGCCTGAGTAATAGCAACCGCCGTGCCAACTCGCCGGACCCGCCTGAATCCGCCGGATTGGACCTGGCACCACCATGCCCGATGCCACATTCCAACCACTTTTCAGCCAGCATCACGACATCTGTGGTGAATTCCGCCATCGCCTGCGAACCGGCAGCCGTCCGGAAGCGCACACCCTGTCCGAATCCGGACACCGCCCCTGTGCGCCGGTGGACAGGAGCGGACGGTGAGCCGGAAAAATGAGAGCCGGAAAAATGCGGGGACGCCCCGGCGGCGGGGCGGAGGGTCAGCCGCCCGCCCAGACGCGGGTGGTGAGATAGCGGCCGGCCAGGAAGCGGTAGAGGCCCGACAGCTCGAACAGCGCCTCGTCCTTGGCCGGGTTCAGGGTGCGCCAGCGCTGCGGGATGTCGCCCCAGGCCATGGTCTCGTAGTGCAGGGCGTCGCGGTGGCGGCGCAGCAGCTTGACCGTGGCGTCGTACTGCTTGAGGGCGGAGACCGGCTCGCCGACTCCCGCGTCCACCTCCTCGAACTGGCGGGAGAAGGTGGCGACGGGCGTCTTCAACAGGTCTTGGATGCGGCGCAGCTGGAAGTCCAGCTCCCGGTCGCCGCGGAAGGTCTTCCCCATCTCCCGCAGCTTGCGCGGGATGTCGAACACCGGCTTGAAGTGGTCGCGCAGCGCCTCCAGGTAGGCCAGCTCGTTCGCCAGCACCTCGATCCGGTCGACCACCTCCTGCTTGCGGGTCGGCGGCAGGCCGGCCAGGGCGGCGATCTCCGCCGCCGCCTCGCGCATGCGCCGCTTGGCCTCGTCGCCCTCGTCCACCACGGCGGGCACGGCCGCGCGCGAGCCGGTGATCGCCTTCAGGATGCCGGAGCCGATCTTGATCAGCGCCATCTCGCGGTGGCGGTCGTCGATGCTCCAGGAGGCGGTGCCGTCGAGGATCTCCGACGGCACCCGGTCGCCGTGCCGGATGAATCGGACATGCTTAAGCCCCGAGGCCACCAGCTGCAGCAGCCGCCCGTCCGGGCTGTCCGCCGGGATGGCGAACATGTCCTGGACCTGGCGCAGCGGGATCGTGCCGCGGGCGTCGCCCAGATCCACCTGCAGCACCGGCTCCATCGCCTGCCCGGTCAGGGTGAACAGCGCATTCTCCAGCCGCAGGGCCCGGTGCTGGAAGTCGAACACGGCGGCGGGGGCGGGCTGCGGCGTGGTGGGGTCCGGCACGGGACGGGCTTTCTGTACGGGTGCGCTGAAGGAGACGTGCTCTGCCTTGAGTCTAGCCGAAAGGAACCGGCGGAAACCACCCTCCCCCGCGTCACACCTCCGTGTGAATCCGGGGACGAAGGCCGGGGCCCGGATCGCCGCCGGTCTTTAACTTCCCGTTAACATTGGATGGGGGTACCCTACTCGATAGGAATAAACAAATAGGGTGGGGCTGAAGATGAGGGGATTCCTGTTGCAGTTGGCCGTCGCGGCGCTGGTGCTGGCGGCGGTTCCCGCGGCGGCCGATCCGGTCAAGCTCACCTCCCTGGACTGGCCGCCCTTCAGCGGCGCCAGCCTGCCCCTGAAGGGCGCCACCTCGGCGGTCGTCGAGGACGCCTTCAAGGCGGCCGGCGACAAGGCGTCGGTGGAGTTCCTGCCCTGGCAGGAGGCGGTCGACACCGCCATGAAGAAGCCCGGCTACGTCGGCTACTTCCCGGAGTACTACAGCAAGGAGCTGGCCTCCGACCGCTGCCTGTTCTCCAAGTCCATCGGCAACAGCCCGCTGGGCTTCGTGGAGAACAAGGGCGCGCCGGTCAAATGGAAGAAGCTGGCCGACCTGCAGGGCAAGCCGATCGGCACCGTGGAGGGCTACGTCAACGAGGCGGAGTTCGACCACATGGCCGCCGCGGGCGAGCTGACGGTGCAGCCGGCCGCGGACGACGTGACCAACCTGAAGAAGGTCGCCTCGGGCGAACTGGCGCTCGCCGTCATCGACCGCAACGTGATGGACTATCTCCTGAACTTCGATGCCTCGCTGAAGGACGCGCGCGCCAAGCTGCAGTTCAACGAGAAGCCGCTGGAGAACAAGGACCTGTTCATCTGCTTCCGCAAGGACAAGGACGGCGAGGCGGCGGCGGCCCGCTTCGAGAAGGGTCTCGCCAAGATCAATGTCGGCGCCGTCCTGTCGGACGCGCTGAAGATGATGAACCAGTAGCGGGGGACGCCGCCCGGGCGGGCGGGGACGCGGGGCCTGCCGGTGCACCGCATTTCCGCCCGATTTCCCCGGCATGGCTTTTCTCCGCCGGGCCGCATGTGCCGCTTGGCGGCGGCGGCGTCCCGCGTGCTATAAGACGCCGACTTTCGAAAGACAGCGTGCGTCCCTCCCGATGAAGCTCCCGCTCCGTCCGTCCACCCGCCTCCCGCGGCTCGCCCGCCGGTACGTCCTGCCCATGGCCCTGCTGGGCCTGGCCGCCTGCGCCGGCGACCGGGAGGAGATCCCCTATGTCGAGCGGCCGGTGGAGCACATCTACACGGAAGCCGCCAACGCCATCGACCGCGAGAACTACGTCCGCGCGGCCCTGCTGTTCGACGAGGTGGAGCGGCAGCACCCCTACTCCCAGTGGGCGGTGCGCGCGCAGCTGATGTCGGCCTACGCCCACTACCAGTCGCTGAAGTACGAGGACGCGATCAACACGCTGGACCGCTTCATCGGCCTGCACCCGGGCAACCGCAACGTCGCCTACGCCTATTACCTGAAGGGCCTCTGCTACTACGAGCAGATCTCCGACGTGCGGCGCGACCAGAACATGACCGAGCTGGCGCTCATCGCGCTGAACGAGGTGGTGCGCCGCTTCCCCAACTCGCCCTACGCCCGCGACGCCAAGCTGAAGGTCGACCTGGTGCGCGACCACCTGGCGGGCAAGGACATGGAGGTCGGCCGCTTCTACCAGCGCACCGGCGAGTACATGGCCGCCATCAAGCGCTTCCGCCGGGTCGTCGACCAGTACCAGACCACCAGCCACGTGCCGGAGGCGCTGCACCGGCTCACCGAGTCGTACATGGCGCTGGGCATCGCCGAGGAGGCGCAGGCGACCGCCGCGGTGCTGGGCCACAACTACCCGGGCAGCGAGTGGTACCAGGATACCTACGCCCTGATGACCAATTCGCGCCCCGCCGAGGAGGGTTCCTTCCTCGGCCGCCTGTTCGACTGACCCGCCGCCCGCGCGCCCCCGAGGACCCTCTCCCCCGATGCTGGCCACCCTGGCGATCCGCGACGTGGTCCTGATCGAGCGCCTGACCCTGGCGCTGCAGCCGGGCTTGTGCGTGCTGACCGGCGAGACCGGCGCCGGCAAGTCCATCCTGCTGGACGCGCTGGGGCTGGCCCTGGGGGCCCGCGGCGACAGCGCGCTGGTGCGCCACGGGGCGGAGCAGGCTTCCGTCACCGCCGAGTTCGACCTGGCCGGCCGCGCCGACCACCCCGCCTTCGCCATCCTGCGCGAGCAGGAGCTGGAGGCAGAGGACACGCTGGTGCTGCGCCGGACCTTGAGCGCCGACGGCCGCTCCCGCGCCTTCGTGAACGACCAGCCGGTGGGCGTCACGCTGCTGCGCCGGCTGGGCGAGACGCTGGTGGAGGTGCACGGCCAGTTCGAGACGCACGGGCTGCTCGACCCCCGCACCCACCGCGGCCTGCTGGACGACTATGCCGGCCTGGCCGACCGCGCCGCCGCGGTCGCCGCCGCGCACCGCTCCTGGCGCCAAGCCGAGCAGGCCCGCCGCACCGCCGCCGACGAGGCCGGCCGCGCGCGGGCCGAGGAGGAATACCTGCGCCACGCCGTGGCCGAGCTGGACCAGCTCTCCCCGCGCGAGGGCGAGGAGGCGGAGCTGGCGGAGAAGCGCCAGGTGCTGATGCACCGGGAGAAGCTGGTGGAGGCCATCAACGGCGCCTTCGCCGACCTCTCCGGCGACCGCGGGGCCGAGCGGGGCCTGGCCGGCGCGCTGCGCACCCTCACCCGCATCGCCGACAAGGCGGGCGGTCGCCTCGACCCGGTGATCTCGGTGCTGGACCAGGCCGCGGCCGAGGTGTCGGAGGCCGCGCGCACGCTGCAGGCGCTGTCCGCCGACGTGGACATGGACGGCGGCAGCCTGGAGCGGCTGGAGGAGAGGCTGTTCGCGCTCCGCGCCGCCGCCCGCAAGCATTCGGTGGACGTCGACGGCCTCGCGCCGTTGCGCGCCGACATGGCGCGCCGGTTGGCGCTGATCGAGGACACCGGCGACATGCTGGCCCGCCTCGCCAAGCAGGCGGAGGACGCCCGCGCGGCCTTCCTGGAGCTGGCCCGCTCCCTGTCCGCCGCCCGCGCCAAGGCGGCCGGCCGGCTGGACCAGGCGGTGGCGGCCGAGCTGAAGCCGCTGAAGATGGACAAGGCCCGCTTCACCACCCAGGTGGAGGAGGCGCCGGAGGACGAATGGGGCCCGTCCGGCATCGACCGGGTCGCCTTCACCGTCGCCACCAACCCCGGCGCGCCGCCGGGGCCGCTGGCCAAGATCGCGTCGGGCGGCGAGCTCGCCCGCTTCATGCTGGCGCTCAAGGTGGTGCTGGCCCAGGTCGGCACCGTCCCCACCCTGGTCTTCGACGAGGTGGACACCGGCATCGGCGGCGCCGTCGCGGACGCAGTGGGCGAGCGGCTGGCGACGCTGGGCCGCTCGCTCCAGGTGCTGGTCGTGACCCACAGCCCGCAGGTGGCGTCGCGCGGCGGCCACCACTGGCAGGTCCGCAAGCGCGCCGCCTCGGGCGCCACCCGCACCGACGTGGTCCAGCTCTCCGACGCCGAGCGGCGTGAGGAGATCGCCCGCATGCTGTCCGGCGCCGAGATCACCGAGGCCGCCCGCGCCGCCGCCGACAGCCTGATGGCCCGGCGGTGACGGCCGGGTGACTGCCACCCTCCGATCATTGTAGAAGAAGCCTACCTTTAGTCCCCTCTCCCCTTGAGGGAGAGGGAGGGGCCCGCGCCGAAGGCGTGGGAGGGTGAGGGGTGACCCCGGTCCCGCCGGGCGCTCCCCCTCACCCTTCCCGCCGCATCCGCTGCGAGCCCTTCCCTCCGAAGGGCGGGGGAAAGAACATGAGGCGCCCTTGGACCAGATGCTCCGTACCCTTCCCGTCGCCGAGCTGACCCTGGAGCAGGCCGCAAGGGAGGTCGAGGCCCTGACGGCGGAGATCACCCACCACCGCGAGCTCTACTACGCCAAGGACGCGCCGGAGATCACGGACGCGGAGTACGACGCGCTGGACCAGCGCCTCCAGGCCATCGAGGCGCGCTTCCCCGAGCTGATCCGGGCGGAGAGCCCGACCCAGACGGTGGGCATCGCGCCGTCCTCGGGCTTCCGCAAGGTGCGCCACGCGGTGCCCATGCTGTCGCTGGCGAACGCCTTCACCGGCGAGGACGTGCAGGACTTCGTCGGGCGCATCCGCCGCTTCCTCAGCCTGCCCGAGTCGGCGGAGCTGGCGTTCGTGGCGGAGCCCAAGATCGACGGGCTGTCGCTCTCCATCCGCTACGAGAAGGGCCGGCTGGTCCAGGCCGCCACCCGCGGCGACGGGTTCGAGGGGGAGGACGTCACGGCCAACGTCCGCACCATCAAGGACATCCCGCAGACCCTGTCCGGCAGCCCGCCCGACGTGCTGGAGGTGCGCGGCGAGGTCTACATGACCCGCGACGCCTTCATGGAGCTGAACGCCCGGCAGGCAGAGGCGGGCGAGAAGGTCTTCGCCAACCCGCGCAACGCGGCGGCCGGGTCCTTGCGCCAGCTGGACGCCTCCATCACCGCCAGGCGCCCGCTCTGCTTCTTCGGCTACGCCTGGGGCGACCTGTCGGCGCCGCTGGGCCGGACGCAGTGGGAGAGCCGCGAGGCTCTGGCCGGCTTCGGCTTCTCCTTGAGCAACCCGTCGCGCCTCTGCCGCTCGGCGGAAGATCTCATCGCCTATTACGAGGAGATCGGCGCTAGGCGGGCGGAGCTGCCCTTCGACATCGACGGCGTCGTCTACAAGGTCGACCGGCTGGACCTGCAGGAGCGCCTGGGCTTCGTCAGCCGCTCGCCGCGCTGGGCAACGGCGCACAAGTACCCGGCCCAGCAGGCGCAGACGCTCCTGAAGGAGATCAGCATCCAGGTCGGCCGCACCGGCGCGCTCACCCCCGTGGCGGAGCTGGAGCCGATCAATGTCGGCGGCGTCATGGTCGCCCGCGCCACGCTGCACAACGAGGACGAGATCAGGCGCAAGGACATCCGCGTCGGCGACACGGTGGTGGTGCAGCGCGCCGGCGACGTGATCCCGCAGATCGTCGCCTTCAACCCCGAGCGCCGCCCGGCCGACGCCGTGCCCTTCGAGTTCCCCACCCGCTGCCCGATCTGCGGCAGCGAGGCGGTGCGGCCGGAGGGAGAGGCGATCAGGCGCTGCACCGGCGGCCTGGTCTGCCCGGCGCAGGCGGTGGAGCGGCTGATCCACTTCGCCAGCCGCCTCGCCTTCGACATCGAGGGGCTGGGGATCGAGCGGGTGCAGCTGTTCTTCGAGGAGGGGCGCGTCCGCACCCCCGCCGACATCTTCACCCTCCAGGCGCGGGAGGAGCAGCGGCTGGACCGGCTGGTGAACAAGACCGGCTTCGGCAAGAAGTCGGTGGAGAAGCTGTTCGCCGCCATCGAGGCGCGCCGCACCATCCCGCTGGAGCGGCTGATCTACTCGCTGGGCATCCGCCAGGTCGGCGAGGCCACGGCCAAGCTGCTGGCCCGCAACTACCACACCGCCGAGGAGTGGCGCGCCCGCATGGAACGGGCCGCGGAGGAGCGGGCGGCGAAGCGCGAGGAGAAGAAGCCGGAGCTGGTCGGCGAGGAGTACGCCGCCCTCTGCGCCATTGAGCAGATCGGCATGAGCGTCGCCGACGACGTCACCGCCTTCTTCCACGAGGCGCACAACCGGCAGGTCCTGGACGATTTGCTGGCGGAGATCAGGGTGCAGGACTACGTGCCGCCCAAGAAGGTCGACAGCCCCGTGGCGGGCAAGACCGTCGTCTTCACCGGCACGCTGGAGACGATGGGCCGCAGCGAGGCAAAGGCCAGGGCGGAGGCGCTGGGCGCCAAGGTCGCCGGCTCGGTCAGCGCCAAGACCGACTACCTGGTCGCCGGCGCCGACGCCGGCTCCAAGGCCGCCAAAGCCCGCGAGCTGGGCGTCGCCACGCTCACCGAGCAGGAATGGCTGGAACTGATCGGCGGGGCGTGAGGACAATCCGCTGACCAACTTGACCAAACCCTGCCCCGGCCCCACATTCATAGGGTCGGCCACGGTGGAGTGCCCGGGCATGAAGTCGGTCAGCCTCTACGAAGCGAAGACGCACCTCTCCAGCCTGGTGGACGAGGCCGCCGCCGGCGCGGAGATCATCATCGCCAAGAACGGCGTCCCGCGCGCGAGGCTGGTTCCCCTGCCGGCGACGTCGGCCCCCCGCCGCCCCGGCCTGAACATCCTGGGCGTGACCCGCATCGCGCCCGACTTCGACGATCCCGACCCCGAACTGGCGGCCCTGTTCGGGGAAAGGGACTGATGGACCTGCTGCTGGACACGCACGTC
>DASPKT010000163.1:0-7597 GCA_035627915.1 Azospirillaceae bacterium | reverse complement strand
GCCCTGCGGCCCGCCGAAGCCGCGGAAGGCGGTGTTGGACACGGTGTTGGTCTTCAGCGGCAGCGAGGTCAGCCGGGCGTTGCGGTAGGCGTAGCAGTTGTCGGCATGGAACAAGGCGCGGTCGGTGACCGGCCCGGAGAGGTCGGCGGCGAAGCCGCAGCGGGCGGCGAACACCATGTCGACGCCGTGGATGCGCCCGTCATCGTCGAAGCCGACGGTATAGTCGACCTCGAAGTCGTGGCGCTTGCCGGTGATGACGAAGTCGTCGTCGCGGTCGGGGCGCAGCTTGGCGGCGCGGCCGGTGCGCTTGGCAACCAGGGCGGCGCAGGCGGCGAACAGGTTGGCCTGGGTCTCCTTGCCGCCGAAGCCGCCGCCCATGCGCCGCACCTCCACCGTGACGGCGCCGGACGGCACGCCCAGCACGTGGGCGACGACGTGCTGCACCTCCGTCGGGTGCTGGGTGGAGACGTGGACCAGCACCTCGTCGTCCTCGCCGGGGATGGCCAGCGCGATCTGGCCCTCCAGGTAGAAATGCTCCTGCCCGCCCATGGCGACCCGGCCGGACAGGCGGCGGGGTGCCGCCGCGATGGCCGCCTCCGCGTCGCCCAGCGTCAGCGTCATCGGCTTCCAGACGAGATCGCCCTTCTCCCGCGCGGCTGCGACGTCGAGGACGGCCGGCAGCTCCTCGTACGCGACCTCTGCCAGACGGGCGGCGCGCCGCGCCTCCTCCCGCGTCAGGGCGGCGACGGCGAACAGGGGCTGGCCGACATACTCCACCAGCCCGGCGGCGAACAGCGGCTCGTCGTGCCTGTGCATGCAGCCGACGTCGTTCACGCCCGGTACGTCCTTGGCGTCGAACACCGCCACGACGCCCGGCGCCGCGCGGACCCGGGACAGGTCCATGGACAGGATGCGGGCGTGCGCCTTCGCCGACAGGCCCAGCTGAACGTGCAGCAGGCCGCGCGGCTCCGGCAGATCGTCGATGTAGGCGGCCTCCCCGGCGACGTGCTTGTGCGCGCTGTCGTGGCGGACCGGCTCGTGCACGGCGCCCTGGACGCGCTCCTCGGTAGTGGGGACGCCGATTGGGGCGGGGGCGGGCTGCGGCGTCTCAGGCATGGGCGAGCCTCCCGTCACCGACCAGCCGCGTGCCTTCCGCCCCGGTCGTCTCCGCGTGCAGCTTCAGCAAGAGGTTGGCCGCCACCTCCATGCGGTAGGCCGCACTGGCCCGCCAGTCGGTGAGCGGCGTGAAGTCCTGTGCCAGCGCCGCCATGGCGCCGCGCACCGTCTCCTCGGTCCAGGGCCGGCCGGTGAGCGCCGCCTCGGCCGCCCCGGCGCGCTTCGGGATGCCGGCCATGCCGCCATAGGCGAGGCGCGCCTGCGCCACCGTGCCGTCATCGGCGATCCGCACCAGGAAGCAGGCGCAGACGGCGGAGATGTCCTGGTCGAAGCGCTTGGAGATCTTGTAGGCGCGGAACCGGTCGCCGGGGGCGGGCTTCGGCAGCAGGATGCGCTCCACGAACTCGCCCGCGCGGCGGTCCTGGCGGCCGTACTCGATGAAGAACTCCTCCAGCGGGATGGTGCGCCGGTCGCCGCCGCGGTTCAGCACCAGCCGCGCGCCGGCGGCGATGAGAGCCGGCGGCGTGTCGCCGATGGGGGAGCCGTTGGCGACGTTGCCGCCGATGGTGCCGGCGTTGCGCACCTGCTCCGCCCCGATGCGGCGGATCAGCTCCCCGAAGTCGGGATAGAGCGCCGCGATGGCGGCCCAGGCCCGGCTGTAGGTGGCGCCGGCGCCGATCTCCAGCGCGTCGCCGAGGTCGCGCACCGTGCGCAGCTCCTCCACCCGGCCGGTGTAGATGACGGTCGGCAGCACCCGCATCTGCTTGGTGACCCACAGCCCGACGTCGGTGGCGCCCGACACGATGGTGGCGCCGGGGTTGTCTGCCACCGCCGCCTCCAGCTGCGCCAGCGTCGCCGGGGCCAGGAAGCGCCGGTCGCCGCTTCCGACCTCCACCGTCTCCGCGTCCCGCAGCGCCGCCAGCCGCGCCGCGGTGCCGGCGGGATCGGCCAGCGGGTCGGCGGTGCGGTCGCCCAGCTCGTACATGCGCCTGGCCGCCGCAACGATGGGGCCGTAGCCGGTGCAGCGGCAGAGGTTGCCCGCCAGCGCGTCGTCGATGCGCCGCTCCTCCGGCCGGTCCTCGTTCAGGTAGAGCGCGTACATCGCCATGACGAAGCCCGGCGTGCAGAAGCCGCACTGGCTGCCGTGGCACTCCACCATGGCCTGCTGCACCGGGTGCAGGCTGCCGTCGGCGCGCTTCAGATGCTCCACCGTCAGCAGCCGGCAGCCGTCCAGCGTGGCGAGGAAGCGGATGCAGGCGTTCACCGCCTCGTAGCGGACTTCCCCGTCGTCCAGGCGCCCCACCACGACGGTGCAGGCGCCGCAGTCGCCCTCGGCGCAGGCCTCCTTGGTGCCGGTGCGGCGCTCCTCGCCGCGCAGCCACTCCAGCACGGTCAAAGTGGGGTCGACCGCGGCGATCTCGCGCGGCTCATCGCCCAGGAGGAAACGGACGGTCCCGCGCATGGCTCAGCTGCCCCGGTATGTCGAATAGCCGTAGGGGCTGACCAGCAGCGGCACGTGGTAGTGCTGGCCGGCCGCGGAGATGCCGAAGCGCACCGGTACCTCCTCCAGGAAGGCAGGGTCCGCCGCGGCGGCGCCGGCGGCGCGGAAATAGGCGCCGACCTCGAACACCAGCTCGTACCGGCCCGGCCGGAACTCCGGCCCTGTCAGCAGCGGCCCGTCGCAGCGCCCGTCGTCGTTGGTGATGGCGTAGCGCAGCCGGGTGCGCGCGTCGCCCTCCAGCCGGTAGAGCGCGATGCCCAGCCCTGCGGCCGGCCGCCCGTGGGCGGTGTCCAGCACGTGGGTGGTCAGCCGCCCGCCGCCGGCGTTCAGGTTCGCCGCCGGCTCGTTCCCGCCCTGCTGTCCTGCCGACATCCCCTGCTCCCCTGCCTGACGGTGCCGAAGGCCGATTATGGCACCGCGCTGCCGCCCGCCACCACTATGGCCGGTTTGAAGGTCTTTCAAAAGAATCAAGAAGCCGGGACGCCCGTCCCGGGTCTATGCTCCTGTCCCGGGAGAGACGACCGGAGGGGGTTCCGCTTTGTCCCGCGACTATCCGAGAGACCTGGTGGGCTACGGCCCCAACCCGCCCAAGGCCGACTGGCCGGGCGGCGCCCGCATCGCCGTGCAGTTCGTCCTGAACTACGAGGAGGGGGCGGAGAACAGCGTCGAGCACGGCGACCCCGCGTCGGAGGCCTTCCTGTCGGAGATCGTGGCCGCCCAGCCGCTGCAGGGCGTGCGCCACATCTCCATGGAGTCGCTCTACGACTACGGCGCCCGCGTCGGCGTGTGGCGCCTGCTGCGCCTGTTCGAGCGCAAGGGCATCCCCCTCACCGTCTTCGCCGTCGCCATGGCGGCGGAGCGGAACCCGGCCGTCATCCGGGCCATGGTGGACGCCGGGCACGAGATCGCCAGCCACGGCTACCGCTGGATCAACTACCAGTACATGGGCGAGGAGGCGGAGCGGGAGCACATCGCCAAGGCCGTCCGCATCCTGGAGCAGGTGGCGGGCACCCGGCCGCTCGGCTGGTACACCGGCCGCACCAGCCCCAACACGCGCCGCCTGGTGGCGGAGCATGGCGGCTTCCTCTACGACGCCGACGCCTATGACGACGACCTGCCCTACTGCCAGGTGGCGGCGGGCGCGCCCCAGCTGATCGTGCCCTACACGCTGGACGCCAACGACATGCGCTTCGCCACGCCGCAGGGCTTCAACAGCGGCGACCAGTTCTACGCCTACCTCAAGGACAGCTTCGACGCGCTGTACGCGGAGGGGGCGGAGACGCCGCGCATGATGTCGGTCGGGCTGCACTGCCGGCTGGTGGGGCGCCCCGGCCGCATCGTGGCGCTGGAGCGGTTCCTGGACTACGCGAGGTCGCACGAGGCCGTGTGGTTCTGCCGCCGCGTCGACATCGCCCGCCACTGGCGCGAGCGCCACCCCTACCGGGGGACGGGCGCATGAAGCCCTCCGCCATGGACGCCGCCGCCTTCGTGAAGGCCTTCGGCGGCATCTTCGAACATTCCCCCTGGATCGCCGAGGGCGCCTGGGCCGCCGGCATCGGCCCCGCCGAGGACACCGCCGAGGGGCTGCACGCGGCGCTCTGCCGGGTGTTCCGGGCGGCGGACGCGGAGCGGCGGCGGGGCGTGCTGCTGGCCCACCCCGACCTCGCGGGGCGGCTGGCGGTGCGCGGCGAGCTGACGCCGGAGTCCACGGCCGAGCAGGCCTCCGCCGGGCTCGACCGCTGCACGGCGGAGGAGTTCCGGCGCTTCACCGAGCTGAACGACGCCTACAAGGCGCGCTTCGGCTTCCCCTTCATCATGGCGGTCAAGGGCCGCAGCCGGGCGGAGATCCTGGAGGCGTTCGAACGGCGCGTGCACAACGGCGCGGAGGAGGAGTTCGCCACCGCCTGCGCCCAGGTGGAGCGGATCGCGCACCTGCGGCTGAAGGACCTGCTGCCGTGAGCGCCGCCTTCGGCCCCGGCCTGATGGCGCGGCTGGACGAGTTCGCCCGCTTCTCCGAGAGCGCCGACGCGCTGACCCGCACCTTCCTGTCGCCGGAGCACAAGGCGGCGGCCGACTGCCTGATCGGCTGGATGCGCGAGGCCGGGATGGAAGTGCGGCTGGACGCGCTCGGCACCGTGATCGGGCGGTACGAGGGGCAGCGGCCGGGCCTGCCGGCGCTGCTGGTCGGCTCCCACATCGACACGGTACGCAACGCCGGGAAATACGACGGGAACCTGGGCGTGCTGGCTGGCGTCGCCGCCGTCGCCGAGCTGAACCGGCGGGGCGAGCGGCTGCCCTTCGCGGTGGAGGTGCTGGGCTTCGGCGACGAGGAGGGGGTGCGCTTCCCCGTGACGCTGACCAGCAGCCGCGCCTGCGCCGGCACGCTGGACCCGGCCACCCTCGACGTGGCGGACGCCGTCGGCGTCAGGCTGCGGGACGCGCTGCGCGCCTTCGGCGGCGACCCCGACGCGGTCGCCTCCGCGGCGCTGCGGGGTGCCCTCGCCTATGTCGAGCTGCACATCGAGCAGGGGCCGGTGCTGGAGGCGGAGGGGCTGCCCGTCGGCATCGTCACCGCCATCAACGGCGCCACCCGCTTCGCCGTGACGGTCAAGGGCATGGCCGGGCACGCCGGCACCGTGCCGATGGGGCTGCGCCGCGACGCGCTGGCGGCGGCGGCGGAGATGGTCTTGGCGGTGGAGGCGCGCGGCTCCGCGGTGCCCGACCTGGTCGCCACCGTCGGCCGGCTGGAGGCGCTGCCCGGCGCCACCAACGTCATCCCGGGCGAGGCGCGCTTCACCATCGACGTCCGCGCGCCCGACGACGGGGTGCGCCGGGCCGCCGCGGCCGACATCACCGCGGCGCTGCAGGCCATCGCCGCGCGCCGCGCGGTCGCGCTGGAGGTCCGCACGGTGCACGACGCCCCGGCCGCCGCCTGCGCCCCCGCCCTCATGGAGGGGCTGGAGGCGTGCGTGCGCCGCGCCGGCGTCCGCCCCTTCCGGCTGCCCAGCGGCGCCGGCCACGACGCCATGGCGATGGCGGCGCTGGTGCCCTCGGCCATGCTGTTCGTCCGCTGCCGCGGCGGCATCAGCCACAACCCCGCCGAATCCATCACGCCCGAGGACGCCGACCTGTCGGTGCGCGTCCTGCTGGACTTCCTCAGGAGCTTCCGGCCGTGACGATGAGCCGGCTTCCGTTCGATCATTTCCCTTCCGTCATTCCGGCGAAAGCCGGAATCCAGGGGCCCAAGCGCGACGGCAAACGCCCCTGGACCCCGGCTTTCGCCGGGGTGACGGGTTGAGAGCATCCATCCCCGTGCATCAGTCAACCAGGACAATCCCATGACCGACCGCAGCGCCCAGACCATCCGCGACTACCTGCACGGCCAGCGCGAGGCCGAGACGAGGCTGCTGGCCGAGCTGGTGAAGGTCCCCTCCGACAACCCGCCGGGCGACTGCGCGCCGCATGCCGCCCGCACGGCGGAGCTTCTGGAGGGGCTGGGCTGGACCGTGGAGCGCCACCCGGTGCCGGACGCCCTGGCGCGCGAGGCCGGCATGGTCAGCTGCACCAACCTGGTGGTGCGCCGGCGCTTCGGCGACGGGCCCGTGGTGGCGCTGAACGCGCACGGCGACGTGGTCGGCCCCGGCACCGGCTGGACCCGCGACCCCTATGGCGCCGAGATCGTGGACGGCTGGATGTACGGCCGCGGGGCGGCGGTGTCGAAGTCCGACATCGCCTCCTACGCCTATGCGCTGAAGGCGCTGGAGCAGCTGGACGTGCCGCTGAAGGGCACGGTCGAGCTGCACGTCACCTACGACGAGGAGGTGGGCGGCGAGATCGGCCCGCGCTGGCTGCTGGAGCAGGGCATCAGCAAGCCCGACTTCGCCATCGCCGCCGGCTTCAGCTACGGCGTGGTGACCGCCCACAACGGCTGCCTGCACCTGGAGGTGGAGGTCACGGGAAAGTCCGCCCACGCCGCCCTGCCGATGACCGGCATCGACGCGCTGGAGGCCGCCAACGCGCTGCTGACGTCGCTCTACGCCCACCGCAAGGGTTATGCTGACAAGGTGTCGGCGGTCACCGGCATCGGCTCGCCCCAGCTGACCGTCGGGCTCATTTCCGGCGGCATCAACACCAACGTGGTGCCCGACCGCATCACCTTCCGCCTCGACCGCCGCATGATCCCGGAGGAGAACGGCCAGACGGTGGAGCAGGAGCTGCGCGGCGTGATCGAGGCGGCGGCGCGGGCCTTCCCGCAGGCCCGCGTGGCCGTGCGCCGGGTGCTGCTGGCCGAGCCGCTGAAACCCATCGCCGGCACCGACCGGCTGGCCGACCTGCTGTGCCGCCACGCCACCGCGGTCATGGGCGAGGAGATCAGGGCCAAGGGCGTGCCCCTCTACACCGACGCCCGCCACTACGCCGCCGCCGGCGTCCCCATCGCCCTCTACGGCGCCGGCCCCCGCACCATCGAGGACGCCAACGCCCACCGCGCCGACGAGCGCCTGCCGCTCTCCGACCTCTACAAGGCCACCGAGGTGGTGGCGCTGACGCTGCGCGACCTGCTGGCGGGGTGAGGCTGCGAGGGTCGGGGTCGGGGGGCGTGCGGCTGGGAGGGGGTGCGTGCTTCCGACCGAGCTCAGTATGAGGGGCGGTGGATGCCAGGCCCGGCACAGCCCGAAGCAGCGACCTCCTCGGGGAGCATCTCAACGCTCCTCAGCCTGAGCCTGTCGAAGGCCGCACCCCGCCCCCGCTGCCCGGACGCCTCCCCCGCCTCCAGCCCTGCGGGGACGGCGGGACAGGTTTGCGGCTCCGTCGACCCTGACCCGCTGATGGCGTGGACCAGGCGGCGTTGCGCCCGGCGAATGGTTGCGGAACCGGCAAACATCATGGCCGGAATGTGGCACAAATGCGGCACATTGGCGCGGTCGTTCCGTATTCGAAACGGTGTACTGGCCGAAATTGAAGCCGGGCGGCGTAGTCCGG
>DASPKT010000162.1:0-6683 GCA_035627915.1 Azospirillaceae bacterium | reverse complement strand
CGATCGCCACCACCCAGTCGCCGACCTTGATGGCGTCGCTGTCGCCCCAGGGCAGGGCCGGCAGCTTGCGCCCGGCGTCCACCTTCAGCAGCGCCAGGTCGGTCGCCGGGTCGACGCCGACCAGCGTGGCCTTCAGGTTGGTGTCGTCCTGCAGGCGCACGGTGATCTCGTCGGCGCCCTCGATGACGTGGTTGTTGGTGACGATGTAGCCGGTGGGGTCGATGATGAAGCCCGAGCCCAGCGACTGCGCGCGGCGCGGCGGGGTGTTCGGGCCCTGGCCCTGCCCCTGCTGCTGCTGCTCGAAGAAGTCGCGGAAGAACTCCTCGAAGGGGGAGCCGGGCGGGAACTCCGGCAGCGGCACCTGGCCGCGCCCGCGGTTCTGCACCGTCTGGGAGGAGGAGATGTTGACCACCGCGGGCAGGAGCTTCTCGGCGAGCGGGGCGAAGGTCTCGGGCGTGCCGCGCTGGACCAGCGCCGGCACCGGTGCCGCCAGCGCGGCCAGGAGGGCCAGCAGCATCAGCCAGGCGCCGGGCCCGGCCCGGCGGACCGCCTGCGCACCGGCCGGACGGGCCGCGCGCCGCTGGACGGGAATAGGAATGCTCACGGGTGTCTCCCCAGTACGTTCCGGCACCGCTGGCGACGGGTGCCTTGGTCCTGCCCGCGACGCCCCTCCCCCGCAGCCCCACGCGGACGGAGGACGGGCGTCGCCGCACGGTGAATATAGGGTGGCGTCCCGGCGGGGCGAAGGACTTCTTAACCGGTAAGCCATGGGGGCCGGCACGCCATGGGGCCGGTTCAGCCCCGGATGAGCCAGACCGCCGCCACCCCGGCCGCGGCCCCCAGCAGCCCGCCCACCCGCAGCTGCGCCGACGGCATCAGCGCCGCGCGGGCGGCCATGCGCCGCATGAGGTCGGGCGCCAGCGCGTAGCAGACGCCCTCGATGACGAGCACGAGGGCCAGCGCGGTCAGGAGGTCGGTCACGGGGCTGGGGTCCGGTTCAAGGAAGGGGCCTGCACAGTAGCTCCTCCATTGCTGACCGTCATTCCGGCGAAAGCCGGAATCCAGGGGCCGCCTGACGTGGCGCCCGCGGCTCCTGGACCCCGGCTTTCGCCGGGGTGACGGTAGAAGGCGGGATGGCGGGGGATGGGAAAGCAGGAAGACGAGGCGGCGGGGAGGCAGGAAGGCGGGAAGTCCACGACCCCGCAAGTCTCTCCGGCAAAAAGAAACGGCCGGACCCAGCGGGTCCGGCCGTCGCAGTGTAGTCGCGTCCGCCCGCGGGTCCAGCGGGTCTTCGCGGTCGTCCCGCCTACTGCTGGCCCTGCTGCTGGCCCTGCTGGGCCTGGGGTGCCGGGGCGGCCGGCCGCGGGGCCGGCTGGCCGGGGCGGCGGGCCCCTTCCAGCAGGCTCTTCGGCAGGCCTTCGGTGCCGCCGAAGTAGCGGAAGAAGTCGCTGTCGGGCGTCAGCACCATGGTGGTGTCGGTGGCGCCCAGCGACTCGCGGTAGGCCTGGAGCGAGCGGTAGAAGGTGTAGAAGTCGGGGTTGCGGTTGGTGGCCTCCGCCAGGATGCGGATCGCCTGGTTGTCGCCCTCGCCGCGCAGCACCTGCGCGTCGCGCTGCGCCTCGGCCAGGATGACCGTGCGCTCGCGCTCGGCGCGGGAGCGGATCTGCTGGGCCTGCTCCTGGCCCTGCGCGCGGGCCTCCGCCGCCTCGCGCTCGCGCTCCGAGCGCATGCGGGCGAAGACCGCCTGGCTGGTCTGGTCGGGCAGGTCGGCGCGGCGGATGCGGACGTCGACGATCTCGATGCCGAAGCGCTGCGCCTCCTGGTTCACCTGGCTGCGGATGTCGGTCATCACCTTGGCGCGCTCCTGCGACAGGACGGCCAGCAGGGTGACGTTGCCGAGCACGCGGCGCAGCGACGAGTTCACCACCGTGGCGAGGCGCTGCTCGGCGTTGAACTCGTTGCCGACGGTCTGGAAGAACAGCAGCGGGTTGGCGATGCGGTAGCGGGCGTAGGCGTCCACCTCCAGCCGCTTCTGGTCGGCCAGGATGGCGCTCTCCACGGGCGGGTCGACGTCCAGCACGCGGCGGTCGAGCATGACCACGTTCTGGATGAAGGGCACCTTGAGCTTCAGGCCGGGCTCCTGGATGACCCGCTTGGTTTCGCCGAACTGGAGGACCAGCGCCTGCTGGGTCTCCGAGACGGTGAAGACGGACGCGGACCCGACCAGGATCAGGGCCACGAGGACGACGCCGAGGGCGACGAGTTTCCGGTTCATGGGCTTTGTCCCCCTTACTGGCGCGGCTGCGCAGGCTGCTGCTGTTGCTGCTGCTGGCCGCCCTGCTGCCGGAGCAGGTCGTTCAGCGGCAGGAACGGCATCACGCCGGTGCCGGAGGCGTTCTCGTCGACGATGACCTTGCTGGTGCCGCGCAGCACCTCCTCCATCGTCTCCAGGTACATGCGCCGGGCCGTCGCCTCGGGCGCCTGGGCATAGCCCTCCAGCACCTGGACGAAGCGCTGCGCGTCACCCTGGGCTAGGCTCACCACCTGCTCCCGGTAGGCCGACGCCTCCTGGATCAGCCGCTCGGCCTCGCCGCGGGCGCGCGGGATGATGTCGTTGCGGTAGGCCTCGGCCTCGTTGCGCAGGCGCTCGCGGTCCTGGCGGGCGCGCTGCACGTCGTTGAAGGCGTCGACCACCGGGGCCGGCGGCTCCACCTTCTGCAGCTGGATCTGGGTGACCTCGATGCCCGACTGGTACTCGTCCAGCATGGTCTGGAGCAGCTGCTTGGTGCTCTCCTCGATCTGCTGGCGGGCCTCGGTCAGGGCGGGCTGGATCTCGGTGCGGCCGATGACCTCGCGCATGGCGCTCTCGGCCGCCATCTTCACGGTCGCCTCGGGCTCGCGGATCTTGAACAGGTAGTTGCCGGCGTCCTTGATGACCCAGAACACGGCGAAGTCGATGTCGATGATGTTCTCGTCGCCGGTGAGCATCATGCTCTCCTCGGCCACGTCGCGCTCGGCGCCCTGGCGCCGCCCGTCGCCGCCGGCGCTGCGGTAGCCCACGTCGATCCGGTTGACGCGCGTCACCTTGGGCGTCAGCGCCGTCTCGATGGGCGCCGGCAGGTGGTAGTTCAGGCCGGGCTGCTCGGTGCGCACCCACTGGCCGAAGCGCAGGACCACGCCCTGCTCGTCGGGCTGCACGCGGTAGATGCCGCTGCTGGCCCAGATCAGGCCGACCACGGCCGCGGCCAGCACCAGGCCCTTGCCGCTGCCCATGCCGCCCGGGACGTAGCGCCGGAAGCGGTCCTGGCTGCGCCGCAGCAGGTCCTCCAGGTCGGGGCCGGCCGGCCCGCCCCCGCCGCCGCCGGGGGGACGCCCCCAGGGATTGTTGCCGCCGCCGCCCGGGGGAGGACCCCAGGGGCCGCCGCCGCCTCCGCCACCGCCTTGATTGTTCCAGGGCATGCTTCTTCGACCCTTTTGGTTATCGTTCTCTGAGCCCGACCCGTCGCGCTTCCCTGCGCGGAACCGCCACCGTATATAGACGATGTGTCGCTGGAAAGCCCCCGAGCGGGGGATATCCGCCAATATTGGGAAGTGGTGGGAGTTTTCAACCATGGCAGCTTTGACCGAGGCCCAGGTCCTGGACGCGCTCCGCACGGTTCGCGACCCCGACCGCGGCGGCGACATCGTCGCGCTGGGCATGATCTCGGGCCTCGTCGTGAAGGGCGGCCATGTCGGCTTCTCCATCGAGGTCGACCCCAGGCGCGGCCCCGCGCTGGAGCCCCTGCGCCAGGCCGCGGAGAAGGCGGTGGACAGGCTGCCCGGCGTGCTGTCGGTCACCGCCGTGCTGACCGCCCACAACACCGCCCCGCAGCAGGGCCGCGGCGGCCATGACCACGGGCACGACCATGGGCACGGGCACGGCCATTCCCACGGCCCGGGCCCGGCGCAGCAGCCGACGGCGGCCAAGATCGCGCTGCCCGGCATCCGCGCCATCGTCGCCGTCGCGTCCGGCAAGGGCGGCGTCGGCAAGTCCACCACCTCGGTCAACCTGGCGCTGGGCCTCGCCGCCAACGGTCTCAGGGTGGGCCTGCTGGACGCCGACATCTACGGCCCCTCCATGCCGCGCATGATGGGCATCTCCGGCAAGCCCGCCAGCCGCGACGGGCGCACGCTGGAGCCGATGCAGAACTACGGCGTCAAGGTCATGTCCATGGGCTTCCTCGTCGCCGAGGAGACGCCGATGATCTGGCGCGGGCCCATGGTGATCTCGGCGCTGCAGCAGATGCTGCGCGACGTCGCCTGGGGCGAGCTGGACGTGCTGGTCGTCGACATGCCGCCCGGCACCGGCGACGCCCAGCTGACCATGGCGCAGAACGTGCCGCTGGCCGGCGCCGTCATCGTCTCCACCCCGCAGGACATCGCCCTGCTGGACGCCCGCAAGGGGCTGAACATGTTCCGCCGCGTCGACGTGCCGGTGCTCGGCATCGTGGAGAACATGAGCTATTTCTGCTGCCCCAACTGCG
The DNA here is from genome assembly GCA_035627915.1 of Azospirillaceae bacterium. Classification (GTDB taxonomy): domain Bacteria; phylum Pseudomonadota; class Alphaproteobacteria; order Azospirillales; family Azospirillaceae; genus DASPKT01. Next base: position 2,160 of record DASPKT010000162.1, on the reverse strand, counting down.
GCCACCGCAGCGACATCTTCAGCCACGGCGGCGCCCGCGCGGAGGCCGACAAGCTGGGCGTGGACTTCCTGGGGGAGGTGCCGCTGGACATCGCCATCCGCGAGACGTCCGACGGCGGCACCCCCATCGTCATGGCCCAGCCCGGCAGCGAGCACGCCAAGGTCTACCGTCGCATCGCCGAGACCGTCTGGGCCAAGGTCGGCGGCGCGCCGCAGCGCACCGGCCCCCGCATCACGGTGGAGTGACGCGAGCGCTCACGCCGAGCCTGCCCGCTCGGCGTGGGCCTTCATCGCCGCCGCCAGGAAGTCGGTGAAGCCCGGCGCCAGCGTCTCGTACCGGGTGCGGAAGTCGGGGTGGGAGAGGTAGAGGTCGGCCAGCCCCGCATAGGCCTCCGGCGGGCAGGGCCGGCCCCACATGCCGGCGACCCATTCCCGGTGGCGGGCCAGCAGCGGGTCCAGCACCGGGTCGTCCACGGGCACGCCGCGCCGGCACGCCTCGGCGAGCGCCCCTTCCATCGCCGCCAGCGCCTCCATCCGCGCCGCCTTGCCCTCCTCCGCCAGCGCCGCGAAGGCGGCGCGGCCGCGCTCGATCTCCGGCCGCATGGCGGGGCCGAAGCGCTCCACCAGCCACGCCTCGTAGCCGGCCTGCCTCTCCTCGGAGAAGCCCTTGTACAGGTCCGCGTGATCCATCGTCCGTTCTCCCCTGAGGTGCTCCATGGTCCGGTCGATGGTCTCGATCAGCCGCCGGTAGCGCCCCACCGCCGCCTCCAGCCGGGCCCGGTGCGCGGCCAGCGCGGCGATGCGGTCGCTCCCCTCGCGGTCCAGCAGCCGGGCGATCTCCCGCAGGGGCACGCCCAGCTCGCGGTGGAACAGGATCTGCTGCAGGCGCAGCAACTCCTCCTGCCCGTAGTAGCGGTAGCCGTTGCCGCCGAGGCAGGCGGGCCGCAGCAGCCCGACCGCGTCGTAGTGGTGCAGCGTCCTGACCGACACGCCGGACAGGTCCGCGAGCTGCTTGACGGTATAGAGCTTCATCCCACCGGTCCCATCGACGGCACCCTTGGTAGGGCCTGACGCAACGTGAGGGTCAAGCCCGATTGCGACCGGCCCCGGTTTCCCCCATGGAGGCCCGGAAGGCCGGGAGAGCGGGTAAGACGGTGCAAGAAAAGACACCAGCACCGTCCACGCCCATCGTCCCGTTCCGCCTTCCCTCTCCCGTTCCTACTCCCGTCATTCCGGCGCAAGCCGGAATCCAGGAACCTTCGGCATTCGCGCACGTCACTCCTGGACCCCGACTTGCGTCGGGGTGACGAACCGGGGTGTCGGGCGATGTCGATTGCGCCGCGCCTGCGGGAAAGGGCGCTATTCTTCCACGTCGGAGAATCGCTCCGCAGGCCCGTACCCCCTCTCCCTGTCCCTCTCCCCCGGGGGAGAGGACGGCATTCCGGGACACGGCGTACCTACTCTGCGCCGCCCCTACCTGTGGCGGCGGAGCCATACCCGCGGCGTAATGCTGCGGTGCAGTGCCCGCAGGCGGTTTTTTCCTTTCCAATATCCAGGCGCTCTGGTACAGAAAGTTCCGTTTTCGAGTTCAGGACGGACATCATGTATCAGGACGACCAGATCAGGGTGGCCTACGCGTTCCGCGACGGCGCCCATTCCTTCCATGCGGAGGACCCGCGGACCGGTGAGATCAGGATCGCCCACGGCGTACCCGAGGTGGCCTACCAGGAGGTGACCCGCGAGCTTACCGAGCGCGCGGCCCGTACCCTCGGCCGCCGCGTGGAGGCCCGGCCCGCCCTGCCCTTCGCCGATTTCTTCAACTGGCTGCGGATGAACCCGATCGCCAACCTGCCGGGTTCCTCCGTGCATGTGGAGTTCGCCTGGGAAATCCGGCACTGAGCACGCGCGCCGCCTAGTCAGCACCGCCTAACGCGAGAACCCGGCGGCAAGCCGGGCCGTGGCAGAGTTCAGGGGAAGCGTCTCTTAGAGGTGGAAAAGCCCGGACCCGCAGGGGTCCGGGCTTTTCTCGTTCGGGGATTCATTGCCGGTGCCGGCTGGCCCGCCGTCCCCTCTCCCAGGGGGAGAGGGACAGGGAGAGGGGGTACGGGCCTGCGGAGCATTGCTCCGAGGCAGAGGGAGAGCACCTTTTCCTGACGCGTCT
>DASPKT010000161.1:0-2159 GCA_035627915.1 Azospirillaceae bacterium | reverse complement strand
TCCAGCTCCAGCGGGGACGAGGCCCGGCGGGTCACGACGTTCACCACGCCGCCCATGGCGTCGTTGCCCCAGAGCGCGCTCTGCGGCCCGCGCAGCACCTCCACCCGCTCGATCCCGGAGGCGAGCAGGGCGTTGAAGTCGAACTCGGCGTTGGCGCTGCTGGTGTCGTTCACCGGCACGCCGTCGACCAGCACCTTGACCTGGCCCGGCTCGGAGCCGCGCATCCGGATCGTGGTGGTGGACCCTATGCCGCCGTTGCGCTGGAGGGAGACGCCGGGGACGCGGGCGAGCGCGTCGGCCAGCTGGGTGCGCTGCTCCACCCGCAGCCGGTCGCCGGGAACGACGGTGACGCTGCTGCCGACCCGGCCGGCCAGCGTGGGCAGGCGGGTGGCGGTGACGACCAGCTCGGCGGTCGTACCCGCGTTCTGGGCGCCCGCGTTCTGGGCGCCCATGGTCTGGGCATGCAGGGGGAGCGCCGGAACCAGTCCGGCGAGGATCAGGGCGCCCGTGGAACGGGTGCCAAGGGTGGCGCGCATGGCGGCATGGGCCCTTCGCTCGCGTTGACGATCAGAGGTCCTTAGCGGACCCCCGAGCGTCATCGCGATACGGCTGGACCGTCCCATCGGGGCACCCCGCCCAATGGCCGCGCGACGCGTTGCCGACAGCAGGTATCCTGGCTCACGGGTCGCTGCGGCTGCCCGGCCTTCCCAGTTTCCCAGTGGCCATCGTCGGGCGCCGCTCGCCGCTCACAGTTGCGGGGGCAGCCGCGGAATGGGCCGGCATCCGGCCTCCACCGCGTTCCCTCGAGTCCGCTCGCGCGGAACCGTCGGTGCCTTCCGGTTAACCCAGGCCGGGGCGGGCGCGCAAGTCCCTTTCGCGCCCGCCCCGAATTGTACGCGTCGGCGTCAGGCCGCGCGGATGCCGGCCAGGAAGCGGTCGACGCCCGCGCGCAGCATCTCCGCCTGGCGGCCGAGGTCGCCGGCCGAGGCCAGCACCTGCTGCGCCGCCGCCCCGGTCTCGCCGGCCGCCTGCGCCACCGTGCCGATGCTGGCCGACACCGACGCCGTGCCGGCGGCGGCCTCCTGCACGTTGCGGGCGATCTCGCCCGTCGCCGCCCCCTGCTCCTCCACCGCGGCGGCGATGGTGGCGGCGACCTCGTTCAGGTCGCCGATGGTGCGGCCGATGCTGCGGATGGCGGTCACGGTCTCGTCCGCGACGGTGCGCATGGCCGCCACCTGGGCGTCGATCTCCTCGGTCGCCTTGGCGGTCTGGTTGGCGAGCGCTTTGACCTCCGACGCGACCACGGCGAAGCCCTTGCCGGCCTCGCCGGCGCGGGCGGCCTCGATCGTGGCGTTCAGCGCCAGCAGGTTGGTCTGGCTGGCGATCTCCTGGATCAGCTGGACCACCGCGCCGATACGCTGCGCCGCCTCGGCCAGGCCCGCCACCGTCGTATCGGTGCGGGCCGCCGTCTCCACCGCAGCCGAGGCGGTGGTGGTGGAGCGGGCAACCTGGCGCGCGATCTCCTGCACCGAGCTGGACAGCTCCTCCGCGGCGCTGGCGACCGTCTGGACGTTGGCGGTGGCCTGCTCCGAGGCCGAGGCCACGACGGTGGTCTGGCGCGCCGTCTCCTCCGCCGTCGCCGACATGCCCTCGGCGGTGGCGTTCAGCTCCGTCGCGGCGGCCGCCAGCGTCTTCAGGGCGCTCTCCACCTCGGCCTCGAACTCGGCGATCTGGCGCTCCACCGCCTCCTGCCGGCGGCGCTTGCGCTCCTGCTCCTCGCGCTCCAGCGCGGCCAGGCGGCGGTTCTCCAGCGCCGCCTCGCGGAACACCTTCAGCGCCCGGGCCAGCGTGCCGATCTCGTCCCCGCGCTCGGCCCCGTCGATCTCGGTGTCGAGCTCGCCCTTCGCCAGGCGGCCGGTGACCTCGGCGGTGTGGGTGAGGGGACGGGCCACCTGCACGACCACGGTCCAGAAGGCCGCGGCCACGGCGAGGACGCCGGCCAGCACGGTCGCGCCCAGGACCAGCCTGGAGGTGCCGTAGGCCGCGTCGGACCGGGTGAACTCCTGCTGGGCGACGGCGATCTGCAGGTCCACCAGCTTGCCGACCGCCTCGGTCAGGGGGTCGACGGCGGCGTACATCTCCTTGTCGGCGAAGACGGC
>DASPKT010000160.1:0-12736 GCA_035627915.1 Azospirillaceae bacterium | reverse complement strand
GCCCGCATCGGCGGCACCGACTTCGACCAGCTGCTGAGCCTGGAGGCGGTCATGCCGCACCTGGGCTACCGCGCGGCGCTGAGGGAGAAGGGTCTGATGACGCCGAACCACTGGTATGTCGACCTGGCGACCTGGGCCAAGATCAACTTCCTCTACACCCCCGCCGTGCTGGGCGAGGTGCGGCGCCTGGCGCCGAAGGCGGAGCAGCCGCGCCTGCTGGAGCGCCTCCTGACCGTGCTGGAGGAGCATCTGGGCCACGCGCTGGCCATGTCGGTGGAGCGCGCCAAGATCGAGCTGTCGGGCAGCCGCTCCTTCGACATCGACCTGTCCCGGGTGGAGCCCGGGCTGGAGGCGCCGGCGACGCGCGGGCGCCTGGCCGAGGCGATCTCCGAACCGGTGGGGCGGCTGGGCGCGCTGGTGCGGGAATGCCTCAACCAGGCGCGGCTGCGCCCCGACCAGGTGGACGCGGTGTTCCTGACCGGGGGCTCCACCCTGCTGCCGGCGGTCCGGGGCGCGATCCTGGCGGAGGTGCCGGCCGCCCGGGTGGTGGAGGGCGACAAGTTCGGCGCCGTGGGCCTGGGCCTGACGCTGGACGCCGCAAGGCGCTACGGCGCCATGGCGGCCTAGGGCCGGGGCGGCGCCCATGACCCCCTTCGGCCAGCGCGTGCGGGAACTCCGGGAGAGGCGGGGCATCCAGCTGAAGCAGATGGCGGCCGAGCTGGAGATATCGTCCGCCTACCTCTCGGCGCTGGAGCACGGCCACAAGGGCCTGCCCTCTCCCATGCTGGTGCGCCAGATCTGCACCTATTTCGGCATCATCTGGGACGAGGCGGAGGAGATGGAGCGGCTGGCCGCCCTGTCCGACCCCCGGGTGGTGGTGGACACCGCCGGCCTGCACCCCAAGGCGACGCTGGCCGCCAACCTGCTCGCCCGCCGGGTGGCGGAGCTGGACGAGGCGGCGCTGGACCGGCTGGTCCGGCTGCTGGAACAGGGCTGAGCGTACCCCGCCCGCACATTTCCCCTCCCCAAGCGGGGTTCCCGTTCCATATGATGCGGCCGGGATAAGACGCCGCCGGAGCCACCACCATGTCCTCGCGCCTTGAGCAGCTGTGCATCGAGAAGGGTCTCAAGATGACCGAGCAGCGGCGCGTCATCAGCCGCGTGCTGTCGGAATCGACCGACCATCCCGACGTGGAGCAGGTCTACCGCCGCGCGGTCGAGATCGATCCGCACATCTCCATCGCCACCGTCTACCGGACCATGCGCCTGTTCGAGGAGGCCAACGTCATCGAGCGGCTGGACTTCGGCGACGGGCGCGCCCGGTACGAGGAGAACCGCGACGACCACCACCACCACCTGATCGACGTGCAGACCGGCAAGGTGGTGGAGTTCCAGAGCGAGGAGCTGGAGCGCATCAAGGAGAAGATCGCGACCGAGCTCGGCTACGACCTCATCGGCCACCGGCTGGAGCTGTACGGCGTGCCCCGGAAGCGGCAGGGCTGACGCCGTGAGGACGGGCCCCGGCTGCGGCAACGGCGACGGCGACTGCTGCCGTCCCGCCGTCGTGCGCGCCTACCGCGAGATGCGCGACCGCGGCCAGCCCGACCGCTTCTGCTACGAGGCCGCCATGGCCGTCTACCGCTGGCACCACCCGGAGACGCCCGACGAGGGCGCGGAGGCCATCGTCAGCGGCTGGGTGTTCGACGGGACGCGGCACTGAGGGGGCGGGTCCCTCCGATTCGCGGTGGAACCCGCGTTACCCCTCACCCTCCCACCGCTACGCGGCGGGGACTTGGATACCCCTCACCCTCCCACCGCTGCGCGGCGGGCCCCTCCCTCTCCCCCAAGGGGCGAGGGAAAGGAAGCGCGTCCCCTCTCCCCTTGAGGGAGAGGGAGGGACCCAAGCCGGCAGGCTTGGGAGGGTGAGGGGTAGGAATCGGGACGCCGGAGACCGCCCCCTCACCCCAGCGCCATCACCGCCCCGCCGAACACGCCCAGCAGCAGCACCACCGCCGCCAGCGCGGAGACGCTGAAGCCGAGGCTGCGGCGCTCGGCGGCGCGGTAGTAGCCGACGGCGTAGAGGATGCGGCCGACGCACCAGACGGCGCCGACCGCCGCCGCGGCGCGGTCGCCCCAGGCGACGGCGAACAGCCAGAGCAGCGGCAGGAAGGCGACCAGCTGCTCCACCGTGTTGGCCTGGACGCGGATGGCGCGCAGGAAGTCGGGCGGCCCGTCCATGGCCGGGGCCGGCACCCCGAACTGGCCGCGGGCGCGGCCCACCCGCATGATCGTCCAAATATAGATCGACAGCGCCGCCACGGTCGCGAGCGCCGTCCACGGATATCCCGCCATGAAACCCCTCCTGGTGCGGCGGGGTCCCTGGCGCGGTCCCCGCTCAGTCGTTCCCGGCCGCCGCCTCGATCGCCTCCATGTCGTCGTCGGAGAAGCCGAAATGGTGGCCGATCTCATGGATCATGACGTGGCGGACCAGGTGCGCCAGATCCTCCCCCGTCTCGCACCAATAGTCCAGCAGCGGGCGGCGGTAGAGGAAGATCATGTCGGGCCCGCGCGGCAGGTCGCCCACGCCCTGCAGCGGCAGCGCCACGCCCCGGTAGAGCCCCAGCAGGTCGAACGGGCTCTCCAGCTCCATCTCCTGCTCGGTCTCCTCGTCCGGGAACTCCTCCACCCGGACCACGACGTTGCGGACGTGGCGGCGCAGCACGTCGGGGATGGCCTCCAGCCCCTGCTCGGCGAGCGCCTCGATCTCCTCGAGCGTGGGCGGGGTGGTGAAGCTGCGGCTCATCGGCTGGATGTCTCCCGGAACGGCCTGACGCGGAACGACTTGAAGCGTAACGACTTGACGGGCGGGCGGGCTTGGGGCCACCTCGCGCGGCATAGATAAGCACGGGAGGACGACATGGCGACCAAGCTCGAAGGGGATGCCCGCAAGGCGGCCCTGGCGGGGCTGTCCGGCTGGACCGCGGCGGAGGGCCGCGACGCGATCCGGAAGACCTTCACCTTCAAGGACTTCAACCAGGCCTTCGGCTTCATGGCCCGGGTAGCACTGCTGGCGGAGAAGATGGACCACCATCCCGAGTGGTTCAACGTCTACAACCGCGTGGACGTGACGCTGAGCACCCACGACGCCGACGGCCTGACCGAGCTGGACGTCCGCATGGCCCGCTTCATGGACGAGGCGGCGGGGGGCTGAACGGCCCGGCATCGCCCCCTCGCCCTCCCACGGCTTCGCCGCGGGCCCCTCCCTCTCCCGCGAGGGGAGAGGGATCGGGCGGCTGCCCCGGGACGGTCTCACCCCGCCAGCCGCCGGTCGAGCCCGACCGCGCTGCGCGCCGCCTCCAGCACGGGGGCGGCGCGTTCGCGGGCGCGGGCGGCGCCGGCCTCCAGCACGCGGTCCAGCAGGGCCGCGTCGCCGGACAGCTCGCGGTGGCGGCGCCGCGGCTCCTCCAGCACGCGGACCAGCAGGGCGGCCAGCTCCTCCTTGGCGTCCGCCCAGGAGATGCCGCCGTGGAAGCGCAGCCGCATCGTCTCCGCCTGGCGCGGCGACGCGAAGGCGGCGTAGAGGCGGAACACCGCGCTGGTCTCCGGGTCCTTCGGCTCCCCGGGCACCCGCGCGTCGGTGCGGATGCGGGCGACGAGGTCGCGGATCGCGTCCGGTTCGGCGAACAGCGGGATGGTGTTGCCCCGGCTCTTCGACATCTTCTCCCCGTCCAGCCCCGGCAGGACCTCCATGTCGGCGCGCACCAGCGCCTGCGGCACCCGGAAGACCGGGCCGTGGCGGCGGTTGAACCGCTCCGCCAGGTCGCGGGCGTATTCCAGGTGCTGCAGCTGGTCGCGCCCGACCGGCACCGCGTCCGCCCCGTAGGCCAGGATGTCGGCGGCCATCAGCACGGGGTAGGAGAACAGCCCCATGCTGACGCCGGCATCCGGATCGCGGCCCTGTCCCTTCCCCTTGCCCGCCGCGTTGGCCGCCACCGCCGCCTTGTAGGCGTGGGCGCGGTTCATGAAGCCCTTGGGGCAGGCGCAGGCCAGGATCCAGTTCAGCTCCATGACCTCGGGCACCGCCGACTGGCGGAACAGGGCCGAGCGCTCGGGCTCGAGCCCGCAGGCCAGCCACGCGGCGGCGACCGCCCGGGTCGCGGCGCGGATGCCGGCGGCGTCGGCCTCCCCGGTCAGGGCGTGGTAGTCGGCGATGAAGTAGAGGCAGTCGTCCGCCCCGGCGGCGGCGAGGTCGAGCGCCGGGCGGATGGCCCCTGCCAGGTTGCCCAGGTGCGGCGTCCCCGTCGCCTTGATCCCGGTGACGACGGTGCGGCGGGCGGCGGCCCCGGGCGGCGTGTCCGGGTCATCCGCGGCGGGAAGGTGGATACTGTCGGGCATGGTCCCTGCTCCTCGATCGCTCTGGCGGCCGTGGGCGGAAGCGGGGGGTCTGCCGGGAGGGGCAACAAAAAAGACCACCAACTTCCGTTGGCGGCCTTGGGTGAACTCGGGGGTAAAGCGCGTTCAGTGGGCCGCCGGAAGGGTGGTCCACCAATAAAACGAGACGAAGGCGAAGGTCTTGCGCATCGGAACGCGTATTCCCCAATGATCGCGCGCATGATACCCGCCCCGGCGCCGGCCCGCAAGCCCGCCGCCGGGAGGATTCCGGGCCTATCGCCATTTCAGGAGTTCCTGGGCCCACCCGCCGGTCCTATACTGACCACCACCGGTCGCGGTCCACGCCGCCGGCCTTTCGCGACGATCGGACCCGCCTCATGCCGCATATCCTCGTAGTCGAGGACGACGCGTCCTACGCCTACGCGCTGTCCCGCATCCTGACCCGGTCGGGCATGCGGGTCACCATCGCGGCGGACGGGGAGCGGGCGCTGGAGAACGAGGCCGCCGACCCGTGCGACGCCGTCGTGCTGGACCTGCGCATGCCGGGCCTGCACGGCAGCCACGTCGCCCGCCGGCTGCGCCTGTCGCGGCCGGGCCTGCCCATCGTCGTGCTGACCGGCGTCCCGGACGAGATCGGCGACGCGCCGGTCGACGTGCTGCTGACCAAGACCTCGTCCCCGTCCGACGTGCTCTACCACCTGACGGCGCTGACCGGCAGCAAGTCCTAGTGGCGCGATGCCTGGTGCCGGCCGGCCGCGGCGCCCAGCGCCTCGATGTGGTCGGTGAGGTCGGTCAGCGAGGCCAGCTTCGACAGCACCGCCGTGGCGCCCGCCATGCGGGCCAGGCCGGCCAGGTCCGGGCAGCCGGTCAGCGCGATCACCGGCACCCGGGGGGAGCGCAGCCGGATGTTGTGGATGACCGTCAGCCCGTCCACGACCGGCATGATCAGGTCGCAGATGACGAGGTCGGGCTGCACCCGGTCGAACGCCTCCACCGCGTCGGCCGCGGCCTCGTGCACCTCGTGCGCCTGCATGCGCAGGAAGGCGCCCAGCGTGCGGCGCAGCGGCTCCTCGTCGTCGACCAGCAGTATGCGCGGCATCCGTCCCCTGTGTGGCATCGGGTCGTTCAGCCCGTTCTAGCGGATGCCCGTTAATTCCATCCTAACAATGTATACAAATTGATATATCTGCTCGCGCGCCGCGAGCGTTACCCTGTGCCGCCTTCCCCAACCGCGCGCCGGCCGCGCGGCCCGGCCGCGTGCAAGGCGGGGTGTGAAACCGGGGCGGCCATGCTACATAAGCGGCCATGCACCGCTTCGCCAATCCGGCGCGTTTCCTGCGCCTCGCCGCCATCGTGCTGCCCTGGGCCTCGGGGCTGGCCGTCCTCTGCTTCGCCGCCGGGCTGTACATGGCCCTGGTCGCCTCGCCGCCCGACTACCAGCAGAAGGAGACGGTGCGGATCATGTACATCCACGTGCCCGCCGCGTGGATGAGCATGTTCGTCTACGCCAACATGGCCGTGGCCGCCGCCTGCGCCCTGGTGTGGAAGCACCCGCTGGCGGAGGTGTTCGCCAAGGCGGCGGCCCCGCTGGGCGCCGGCTTCACCCTGCTGTGCCTCGTCACCGGTTCGCTGTGGGGCGCGCCGATGTGGGGGACCTGGTGGGTGTGGGACGCGAGGCTGACCAGCGTGCTGGTGCTGTTCTTCCTCTATCTGGGCTACATGGCCCTGGTGAACGCCTTCGACGACCCGGTCCGCGGCGCCAAGGCCGGCAGCATCCTGCTGCTGGTCGGCATCGTGAACCTGCCGATCATCAAGTTCTCCGTGGACTGGTGGAACACGCTGCACCAGCCGGCCAGCGTCGTGCGCATGGGCGGCCCCACCATCGACGGCAGCATGCTGGCGCCGCTGCTGGTCATGGCGGTCGCCTTCATGGCGTACTTCGCGGCGCTGGTGATCGTGCGGATGCGGGCGGAGCTGGCCCGCCGCAAGGTGCAGACGATCCGGCTGAACCAGGCGGCGCTGGCGGACTGACGCCGCGCGCCCGCGATTCCGGGTGCGACGCGCGGTCGCTGCGGTTGCAGGGAACCCCTCATCCGCCCACTTCTCCCCTATGGGCCGGATGGGGTACCCTCCGGCGCGCGTGAAACGGCCGGGAGCCCGGGATGGGCGAGTATTTCGCGATGGGCGGGCACGCCGCCTATGTCTGGACCTCCTACGCGGTGGCGCTGGCGGTGCTGGTCGGCATGCTGGCGCTGAGCCTGGGCGAGCTGCGCCGGTCGGAGGCGCTGCTGCGCACGCTGGACGCGGCGCGCCCGGCCCGCCGGCGCGCCCGCCGCGCCGACGGCGGCGAGGCCGCGGCCGCGGTCGCCGCGTCGGCGGGTGCGGACTGCGCGGCGGACGGTGGCGGAGGGAACTGCTGATGACCAGGAAGAAGCGCCGCATGTACGTGCTGGGCCTGGCGCTGCTGGGCCTCGGCACCGCGACGGCCCTGACCATGGCCGCGTTCGAGGACAACATCGTCTTCTTCTACAGCCCGTCCGACCTGGCGGCGAAGCCGCCGGGCGACCGCAGCGTGCGGATCGGCGGGCTGGTCGAGGAGGGCAGCGTGGAGAAGGCGGCGGAGGGGCTGACCGTCCGCTTCCGCGTGACCGACCTGGCGCAGAGCGTGCCCGTCACCTACACCGGCATCGTGCCGGACCTGTTCCGCGAGGGGCAGGGCGTGGTGGCGGAGGGCAAGCTGGGCCCCGACGGGGTCTTCGTCGCCCGCGAGCTGCTGGCCCGCCACGACGAGAACTACATGCCGCCCGAGGTGGCGGACGCGCTGAAGCGCTCCGGCGAGTTCCGGCCCGAGCCGCCCGGCCGCTCCGTCTACGAAACCCCGCAACCGAAGAGCTGAGGCTGCGCCCGTGATCCCCGAGATCGGCCATTACGCCCTCGTCCTGGCGCTGCTGCTGGCGACCGTGCAGGCGACCCTTCCGATGATCGGGGCGTACCGCCGCGATGCCGCCTGGATGAACGTGGCGGAGCCGGCGGCGCACGGCCAGCTGCTGATGATCCTGCTGGCCTTCGCCGCCCTGATGCACGCCTACGTCGTCTCCGACTTCAGCGTGCTGAACGTGGTCCAGAACAGCCACACGGACAAGCCGCTGCTCTACAAGATCAGCGGCGTCTGGGGCAACCACGAGGGATCGCTGCTGCTCTGGGTGCTGATGCTGGCGGTGTTCGGCTCCGGCGTCGCGGCGCTGGGCACCAACCTGCCGGCGACGCTGAAGGCCCGCGTGCTGGCGGTGCAGGGGCTGATCGGGGTCGGCTTCCTCGCCTTCATGGTGGCGACCAGCAATCCCTTCGTCCGCGTCTCGCCGGCGCCGCTGAACGGGCAGGACCTGAACCCGCTGCTGCAGGACCCCGGCCTCGCCTTCCACCCGCCCTTCCTGTACCTAGGCTATGTCGGCTTCTCCATGGCCTTCTCCTTCGCCGCCGCGGCGCTGATCGAGGGGCGGGTGGACCCGGCCTGGGCGCGCTGGGTGCGGCCCTGGACCCTGATCGCCTGGGCGTCGCTGACGCTTGGCATCGCCATGGGCAGCTGGTGGGCCTATTACGAGCTGGGCTGGGGCGGCTGGTGGTTCTGGGACCCGGTGGAGAACGCCAGCTTCATGCCCTGGCTGGCCGGCACAGCGCTCCTGCACTCCGCCATCGTGGTGGAGAAACGCGACGCGCTGAAGACCTGGACCATCCTGCTGGCGGTCGTCACCTTCGCCCTGTCGCTGATGGGCACCTTCCTGGTGCGCTCGGGCATCCTGACCTCGGTCCACGCCTTCGCGGTCGACCCGGAGCGCGGCGTCTTCATCCTGGCGCTCTTGGTGCTGGCCATCGGCGGCGGCCTGACCCTCTACGCGGTGCGCGCCCCCAGCCTGAAGTCGGGCGGCCTGTTCGCCCCGGTCAGCCGGGAGGGGGCGCTGGTCTTCAACAACCTGCTGCTCTCCACCGCCTGCGCGACCGTGTTCCTGGGCACCCTCTACCCGCTGTTCCTGGACGCGGTGGACGGCGGCAAGGTCTCCGTCGGCCCGCCCTTCTACAACTCCACCTTCGTGCCACTGATGGTGCCGCTGGTCGCCGCCATGGCGGTCGGGCCCATGCTGGCCTGGAAGCGCACCGACCTCGCGGGCGCGCTGGGGCGGCTGTGGCTGGCGGCGGCGCTGACGCTGGTCGCGGTGCTGTGGTCCCTGTGGGCGCACGGCTTCCGCCCCGTGATGGCGCTGGTCGGCATCGCCATGGCCGCCTGGGCCTTTTTCGGCGCGCTGATCGAGCTGGCGGAGCGGGTGCGCCTGTTCCGCATCCCGCTCGGCGACAGCCTGTCGCGCCTGGCCGGCCTGCCGCGCAGCGCCTGGGGCACCGCGCTGTCCCACGCCGGCCTCGGCATCGCCATCGCCGGCATGGTCGGCACCTCGGCCTGGAAGGAGGAGAAGATCCAGGTCATGACCATCGGCACCGCGGTGGAGATGGCCGGCTACACCTTCCGCCTGGACCAGGTAGAGGAGCGGCGGATCGAGAACTACGTGTCCCAGTTCGCCACCATGACGGTGCTCCAGGACGGCGAGGTGGTGGCGACGCTGAACCCGGAGCAGCGCTTCTACCCGGTGGCGCGCCAGGGCACGACCGAGGCGGCGATCCACACCACCTTCGTCTCCGACCTCTACGCCGTGGTGGCGGAGCCGGCACCCGACGGCAGCGGCTGGACCACCCGCCTCTACTACCACCCGCTGGTGCCGTGGATCTGGTTCGGCTCCATCGTCATGGTGGTGGGCGGGCTGACCAGCCTGTCCGACCGGCGCTTCCGCATCGGCGTGCCCGAGCGGCGCCGTGGCGCCGCCGCCGCCCCGCAACCGGCCGAGTGAGAAGAAGCCGCCCATGCGTCGCCTGCTGTATCTGCTGCCCCTGGTCCTCTTCTTCGTCGTCGCCGCCTATTTCGGGGTCCGGCTGGTGCAGGTGGAGGACCGGCCGCCCAACGAGCTGCCCTCCGCCCTGATCGACAAGCCGGCGCCCGACTTCGCCCTGTTGCCGCTGAAGGAGGACAAGCCGGGCCTTGCCACGGCGGACCTCAGGGGCGAGGTGCGGCTGGTCAACGTCTTCGCCAGCTGGTGCGGCCCCTGCCGGGTGGAACACCCGCTGCTGATGCGCCTGTCGGAAGAGGGCGTGCCGGTCGTCGCCATCAACTACAAGGACAAGCCGGAGGACGCGAAGGCCTGGCTGGCGCGCTTCGGCGACCCCTACCGCGCCATCGGCGTGGACCCGACCGGCCGCACCGCCATCGACTGGGGCGTCTACGGCGTGCCCGAGACCTTCGTGGTGGACAAGGAGGGCCGCATCCGGCTGCGCCATGTCGGCCCCATCATGCCGCGCGACCTGGAGGAGACCATCATGCCCCTGATCCGGAGCCTGCGCGGATGAGGGCCCGTCCCGCCGTCCTGGCCGTGCTGGCGGTGCTCGCCGCCGCCCCCGCCCTCGCCGTGCAGCCGGACGAGGTGCTGAAGGACCCCGCCATGGAGGCCCGCGCGCGCGAGATCAGCAAGGATCTGCGCTGCCTGGTCTGCCAGAACCAGTCCATCGACGACAGCAACGCGCCGCTCGCCAAGGACCTGCGCGTGCTGGTGCGCGAGCGGCTGCAGGCCGGCGACAGCAACGTGCAGGTGGTTGACTTCGTGACCGCCCGCTACGGCGACTACGTGCTGCTGGACCCGCCGGTGAAGCCCGCGACCTATGCGCTGTGGTTCGGCCCCGCCGCCATCCTGGCGGTGGCCGGGGCGGGCGTGGCCGTCTACCTGCGCAACCGCCGCAAAGAGCAGCTGGCGGGCGACCTGGGCCTGACCCCCGAGGAGGACGCCCGCATGCGGGCGCTGCTGGACGAACCCGAGAGCGAGGGCGGGACCCGGACATGATCGGCTTCTGGATCGCCGCCGCGGCGCTGACGCTCGTCGCGCTGGGACTGCTGCTGCGCCCCCTGCTGCGCCCCGCCGGCGCCCGCGCCGACCGCGCGGCCCTGACCATGCGGGTCTACAAGGACCAGGTGGCGGAGATCGACCGCGACCTCGCCCGCGGGCTGGTGACCGAGGAGCAGGCCGCCGCCTCGCGCGCCGAGGTGGGCCGCCGCCTGCTGGCCGCCGCCGAGGAGGCGCGCCGCCAGGACGGCGGCGTCGCCGCCGCCCGGCGCAGCCCGGTGCTGGCCGCGGTGCTGGCGCTTTCGGTGCCGCTGGGGGCGCTGGCCGTCTACCTGCCGCTGGGCCGGCCGGAACTGCCCGCCCAGCCCTTCGCCGCCCGCAGCGACAAGCCGGAGGGCACCGACCACGCGCTGACCATGGTCGCCTCGCTGGAGCAGCGCCTGGCCAACAACCCCGGCGACCTGGAGGGCTGGCGCATGCTGGCCGGCTCCTACCTGCAGATGGGCCGCCCGGCCGACGCGGCGGAGGCCTACCGCAAGGCGATGGCGCTGGCCCAGGGCGACCCGGCGCTGACCGGCGCCTTCGCCGAGGCGCTCACCATGGCGGACGAGGGGATCGTCGGGCCGGAGGCGAAGTCCGCCTTCGGGACGGTGCTGGAGATCCGCCCCGACGACCCGCGCGCCCGCTTCTACCTGGCGCTCGCCGCCCGGCAGGCCGGCGACCCCAAGGGCGCCGTGGAGCGCTGGGCGGCGCTGCTGGCGGACAGCCCGGCCGACGCCCCCTGGGTGGAGGGCACCCGCGAGCAGATCGCGGAGGCCGCGCGCGAAGCCGGGCTCGACCCCGCCGCGGTCACCCCGCAGCCGAAGCCGCCCGCCCAGGTCGCCGAGGCGGCCCCCGCCGGCTCCCCCGCGGGCCCGCGCGGCCCCAGCGCCGAGGACATGGCCGCCGCCGCGCAGATGGCGCCGGAGGAGCGGTCGCAGATGATCCGCGGCATGGTGGAGGGCCTCGCCGCCCGGCTGAAGGACAACCCCAACGACCCCGACGGCTGGCGCCGCCTCGCCCGCGCCTACGGCGTGCTGGGCGAGAGCGCCAAGGCCGAGGAGGCCGAGCGCAACGCCGCCAAGTACGCCGGCCAGGCCGCCTCCACCCAGACCGGCCCGGCCCCGTCCGCCGCCACCGCCGGCGCGCCCCCGCTGACCAAGGAGCAGATGGAGGCGGTGCAGTCGATGGACCCCGGCCAGCAGAAGGAGATGATCCGCGGCATGGTCGACCGGCTGGCCGCCCGCCTGCAGGAGAACCCTGGCGACACCGACGGCTGGCTGAAGCTCGCCAACGCCTGGGAGGTGATGGGCGACAAGGGCAAGGCGCTGGACGCGCTGAAGCGCGCCGCCACCTCCGCGCCGGAGCGCACCGACGTCCAGCTGGCCTACGCCCGCGCCCTGGTGCCCGAGGACGGCACCAAGCCGCCCGACGCCTTCTTCCAGGTCATGCGCGACGTGCTGAAGCGCTCGCCGGAGAACCCGCAGGCGCTCTGGTACCTGGGCCTGGAGGCCGCCGAGTCCGGCCGCCCCCAGGAGGCCCGCGCGATGTGGACCAAGCTGCTGGGCCAGCTCGCCGCCGGCAGCCCCGACCACGCCGAGCTGTCGCGGCGCATCGAGGGGCTGGGGAAGTAGGGCTGCCCCTTGCGCCGGCGGGGGGGCGGGCTGTTGGTCGTCTCTCGGGGTTCCCCGGCTATGCCCCCTGGAGTCCCTGGCCGCCACTCCCGCGAGCCTCCTCAACCGTCACCCCCGCGGAGGCGGGGGGCCAGGTATTCGGCCCGCGATCACATCGGCACAAGGGCGCCCACGGAGACGCCGGCGCCCCTACGCCCGGCGGCATTGCACGCTGAATACCTGGATTCCCGCCTCCGCGGGAATGACGGCTAGCGGGGAGGGAAGAGCGAGCCGCCTCCGCGGGAATGACGGCAAAGAGGGTACGGAAACGATGCCTCCTCCCCTCACCCCACCAAGTCCTGGTGCTCCTTGTGGCGGCGCAGCCAGGAGGCGGCGTAGCCGCAGATGGGGACGACCTTGTGGCCTTCCGCCCGCACCTGCGCCATCACCCCCTCCATCAGCCGGCCGGCGGCGCCGGTGCCGCGGAGCGAGGGCGGCGCCTCGACGTAGGTGATGTAATCGGTGCCGCCCTCGCGCCGGTAGGCGGCGTAGACGACTTGGCCGTCCACATCCAGCTCGTACCGGCGCCTGTCGCGGTTGTCCCTGACCCCGTCGGTCATGTCATGGCTCCCCTCAATCATCGATCTACAACACTATTCAGCCTGACCAATTCCCGCGCCCCATCCGCCACGCGCATTGCCGTCCGAGGGAAGCCTGATGGTCACCACTTCGCCCTTCAAATCTCGACCAAAGGCG
>DASPKT010000159.1:0-36500 GCA_035627915.1 Azospirillaceae bacterium | reverse complement strand
CGGCGCGGTTGCCGGCGAACAGGGCGGTGTCGGTGCCGGCGCCGCCGGTGATGGTGTCGTTGCCGCCCAGGCCCTGCAGCATGTCGTCGCCTTCGCGGCCGTCCAGCATGTTGTTGTTGGCGGCGCCGATGATCGTGTCGGTCCCGCTGGAACCCAGCACGTGCTCGACGTTCGCCAGCAGCTCGGTGCCCTGGACGGTGGCGGTCGGGAACTTCGCCGTGCCCTTGGAGAGGTCGACGACCGCGACCGCGCGGTGGCCGAAGTCCACCGTGTCGTCGCCGTTGCCGCCGTCCAGCAGGTCGTAGTCGGCGTCGCCGAACAGCGTGTCGTTGCCGTCGCCGCCGCGCAGCGTGTCGGCGCCGCGCCCGCCGTTCAGGAAGTCGTCGCCCGCCCCGCCCGACAGGTCGTCGGCGCCGTCCAGGCCGAAGATGCTGTCGTTGCCGCCCAGGCCGTCGATGGTGTCGCGGCCGGTGCCGCCTTCCAGGCTGTCGTTGCCCTCGGTCGCCGGACCGGTGGCGCCCAGGGCCTCGTTGAGGGACATGGTGGTGTTGTTGGCGAAGGTCACGGTCTCGATCTCCCTGAGGATGTCTGTGCCGTCCGGCCCGGTGACGCGCACCGATCCGTCGGTCAGCCTGGTGAAGCTGTATTGGCCGCGGGTGCCGGACAGCAGGACCCGGTCGGCCCCGTCGCCGCCGACCAGCGTGTCGTTGCCGCCGGCGCCCAGCAGCAGGTCGTCGCCGCGGTTGCCGGCCAGCAGGTTGCCCACCTCGTTGCCGGCGAGGATGTCGTTGCCGTCGCCGCCGCGGGCGTGCTCGATCGTGGTGCCGGCGGCGATCGCCACGGAGCGCCCGGCGATGATCGACGACGTCCCGGCGCGCAGGTCGATCTGGACGGTGCCGCTGACCGCCGAGGCGTCCAGCGTGTCGGTGCCGCCGGGATCGGAGAGCTGCGCCCGCGCCCCCGTGCCGATCGAGCCGAAGGCGTCGGTGTAGATGTGGCGGGTGTCGCTGTCCGGCGTGTCGCCGGTCACCCGCAGGGTCCAGCCGGACAGCACGCCGGTGGCGCCGCCGGCGGCGTCCACCACCGTCAGGGTCCAGGTGCCCTGGCCCTGCTCGCCGCGGAAGGCGTTGGCCGTGGTGGTGAACTCCAGCGAGCCCTGGGCGCCGCCCTTGCCCAGCCGGTCGTACAGCGCGATGCGCGTGCCCGACGGCGAGGTCAGGAAGACGCGCAGGTCGCCGACCCGGGCATGGTCGATGTCCAGCACCACCTCCGCCCGGTCCACCTCGATCCCGCCGGAGATCTGGACCTGGCTGCTGGTGCCGTTGCCGTTGTTGTCCGGGATCGCGGCGCCGGGTGCGGCGGAGCCGGTCAGCACCCGCTCGTTGGCGCTGGTGGACACGTCGGTCCAGCCTTCCGCCAACCGCACGGCCGCCCGCGCGTCGACCACGCCGAAGCCGTAGTCGCGGCTGAACATCATGCCGCCGCCGTTCCAGGTGCCGGCGCCGTTGGTGACCCAGCTGCCGCTGCCGGTGTTGGTCGGGCGCGCCGAGGCCGCCAGGATGTCCTGCACGTCGCGCCAGCCCAGCGAGGAGTTCGCCTGCAGGATCAGCGCCGCCGTGCCGGCCACGATGGCGGCCGCGTTGGAGGTGAAGTCGCTGGGGGCGGTCACCAGCAGCGAGGCGCCCGGGTTGGAGCTGGGCTGCACCGTGCCGCCCGCGTTCACGGCGCCGACCGTGATGCTGTAGCGGTTGTTCTGGTAGCTGTGGGCGCCGACGTCGTCACCCTCGGCCCGGGCGTTTCCGGCGGAGCGGACGATGATGGTGCCGAGGCCACCGCGCCCCTGCGCCGCGGCCGCCGCGGTGGCGCGCCCGGCGGCGGAGAAGAAGACGTCCGAGAAGTCGTCGCGGAAGAACTCGCCGCTGTAGCTCCAGGCGTTCAGCGACACGTCCACGGAGGACTGCCGCTCCAGCAGCATCGTCTCCTGCTCGGACGTGCGGATCGAGCGGGGCGCCATGCGGAAGCCGACCAGGGTCGTCTCCGGGGCCACGCCGGCGCCGCCGATGCGGTTGTTCATGGAGGCGCCGAGGACGGCAATCACTCCCGCCCCGTGCGACGCCTCGCCGACCGAGCCGGCGTCGATGGCGGAGGAGGCGTCGGTGTCGCGGTCGCGGGCGTCGTAGTCGCGCGTGGTGTCGACCCGCCCGGCATATTCCGGGTTGTTGTAGTCGAAGCCGGTGTCGACCAGCCCCACCGTGACGCCGAGCCCGCGGTAATCCTCCCATACCTTCTGGATGCCGGTTCCCGTCGGGGTGGAGAACCACCACTGCTGAGAGAATTGGGGATCGTTGGGCGGTGCCATGGTCTTGCCGAGTTCCCGTGCTGTGTCGTCGCGGGCCCAGGCTCCGGCCTTCGGGCGGGGGTTCCGGCACGGCGGGGCCCGTCTCGTTCCCCGGGGAAAGCGGCGCGGCGGCGCCGTTGCGCCGCCGCTTGGCCGCGGGCTTCCCGGGGGGATGGGGCCGATGCTGTCGCGAGAATCCGCTCGAAGAGGTTCCTGGTGCCCTGGGGCAGCGGGGGAACGCGGGCCCGCCGGCCTTGATCCAGGCCCTAGCCTGAGTCGCCGCGTCCTGTCCGCCCGGGACGGCGGGCGGGCGCAAGGGGGCTATTCTCTATAGGGCCCCGATCCCCGACCGGCTGAGACGCCGGCGGGTCAGCCGCGGTAGCGGTGGGCGCGTCCGCGCGGGTCCTCGACGGTCCAGCCGCCGTCGGGATGCTCCGCGAAATGGTCGGGGCCGGCCGGCACCTTGCCGTGCCCGCCGGGGATGTCCAGCACGTAGGTCGGCTGGCACAGGCCCGACACGTCGCCGCGCAGCGCCTTCACCAGGGCGCGGCCCTCCGCCAGGCTGGTGCGGAAATGCCCGGTGCCGCGGGCGAGGTCGCCCTGATGCAGGTAGTGCGGCTTGACCCGGGCGGAGACCAGCGCCCGGAAGGTGCGGGTGAGCGTCTCCACGTCGTCGTTGACGCCCCGCAGCAGCACCGTCTGCGCCAGCATCGGGATGCCGGCATCCACCAGCCGGGCGCAGGCGGCGCGCGCCTCGTCCGTCATCTCGCGCCAGTGGTTGGAGTGCAGCATGACCCAGGTCGGCGCCCGGGCGCCCCTGATCGCCGCCACCATCGCGTCGGTCACCAGGTCCGGCGCCACCACGGGCACCCTCGTGTGGATGCGGACGACGCCGACATGCGGGATGGCGTTCAGCCGGCCGACGATGTCGGCGAGGCGCCGCGGCGACAGCACCATCGGGTCGCCGCCGGTCAGGATCACCTCCCACACCTCGGGCCGGCCGGCGACGTAGGCGAGCGCGGCGTCCAGTTCGTCCGGCGACAGCCCCTCGCTGTCCGGGCCCACCATCTCGCGCCGGAAGCAGAAGCGGCAATAGACCGGGCAGACGTTGGCGGCCTTCAGCAGGACCCGGTCGCGGTAGCGGTGGACGATGCCCTTGACCGGGGTGAAGGGCGCGTCGCCGATGGGATCTGACAGCTCCTCCGGCGCCACCTCCAGCTCGGCCGCCGAGGGCACGAACTGGCGGGCGATGGGATCGGCGGGGTCGGCGGGATCGATCAGGTCGGCCACCGCCTCGGTCACGGACACCGCGAACTCCGCGGCGACCCGCTCCAGCTCCGGCCGGGCGGCGGCCGGGGCCAAGCCCGCCCCGATCAGCCCGGCGGCCGTGCGTATGGTCCGGCCCATCGGCGGAAATCCTCGTGTCGCGTGCCCTGCTCCCGCCTGATTGGCCCTTGGGACCGCCCCAGTCAACCCCCGCCGGCGCGCACCGCGCCTGCGTCCCCGCCGGACCGGCGCAGGATCGGCACTGGATCGGGGAACCGGTTCCCGGCAATCTGGCGCCCGAACGGCCGCCAAGGCCGACCGCTTCGACGAAAGAGGAGCGCCCGGTGTCGAGGAACGCAACGATCGCCGCCCTGGTTGCGGCCACCATCACCAGCGCAGGAGACGCAGCCATGGCGGAGACGAGAACGGCCCCCTTCGGCACCTGGGCATCCCCCGTCTCGGCGGAGCGGCTGGCGCAGGGCGCCGTCCGGCTGGGCGACGTGCGCGCCGAGGGCGGCCGCGTCTACTGGTGGGAGAGCCGGCCGGAGCAGAAGGGCCGCTACACCGTGGTCACGCCCGACGGCAAGGGGGGCGTGACGGAGCTGCTGCCGGCCGCCTTCGGCAGCCGCACCCGGGTGCACGAGTACGGCGGCACGCCCTACCTGGTGGCGGGCCCGACCCTCTACTTCAGCAACTGGGGCGACCAGCGCCTCTACGCCATGCCGCTGGCGGGCGGGGAGCCGAAGGCGCTGACGCCGGAGGGGCACCGCTACGCCGACTGCGTCGCCGACCCGGCCGGCGGCCGGCTGTTCTGCGTGCGCGAGGACCATACCGGCGGGGGCGAGCCGAAGAACGCCATCGTCGCCGTCCCCGTCGCGGGCGGGTCCGCCGGCACCGTCCTGTTCCCGGCCGCCGACTTCGTGGCCTATCCCCGGGTCAGCCCGGACGGGAAGCGGCTGGCCTGGATCGCCTGGAACCATCCCAACATGCCCTGGGACACCACCACCCTCTATGTGGCGGACCTGACCCCTGACGGCGTCGCCAACGTGAAGGCCGTCGCCGGGGGCCGGGACGAGTCGGTGACGGAGCCGCAGTGGGACGCGGACGGCACGCTCTACTTCGTCTCCGACCGCAGCGACTGGTGGAACCTGTACCGCTGGACCGGCACGGCGGCCGATCCGATGGCGGCGGAGCCGGTGGCCGCCCGCGACGCGGAGTTCGCGGGGCCGCTGTGGAACCTGGGCCAGTCCAACTACGCCCTGACCGGCGACGGCCGCGCGGTGGCCCGCTACGGGGTCAAGGCGGTGGACCGCCTGGCCGTCGTCGACCTGAAGTCCGGCACGGCCCGCGACCTCGACCTGCCCTTCATCGCCTTCGGTGCGGTCCGCCTGCTGGACCGCAACCGGGCGGTCATGCTCGCCTCCTCCGCCACCGAGGAGCCGGCGGTGATCGAGGTCGACCTCGCCACCGGCGCCCACAAGGTGCTGCGCCGGCCGGGCGACGCCGCCCTGACCGCGGACTGGATCGCCACCGCCGAGGCGATCGAGTTCCCGACGACGGGCGACCGCACCGCGCATGCCTTCTTCTACCCGCCGAAGAACCCCGACTTCCGGGCGCCGGCCGGGGAGAAGCCGCCCTTGCTGGTGGAGGTGCATGGCGGCCCGACCGGCCATTCCAAGCCGGAATTCGACCTGGACTTCCAGTACTGGACCACCCGCGGCATCGCCGTGGTGGACGTCAACTACGGCGGCAGCACCGGCTACGGCCGCAAGTACCGCCAGCGGCTGAACGGCACCTGGGGCGTCACCGACGTGGACGACGTGGTGGCGGTGGTGGAGTACCTGGTGAAGGCCGGCCGGGTGGACCCGGACCGCGTCGCCATCCGCGGCGGCAGCGCCGGCGGCTTCACCACCCTGGCGGCGATGGCCTTCAAGGACACCTTCAAGGCCGGCGCCAACTATTTCGGCGTCTCCGACATGGAGGCGCTGGCCCGCGACACGCACAAGTTCGAGAGCCGGTACCTGGACACGCTGGTGGCGCCGCTGCCGGAGGGCCGCAAGGTCTACCAGGAGCGCTCGCCGCTGAACCGGCTGGAGGGGTTCAACGAGCCCCTCATCACCTTCCAGGGGTCGGAGGACGCCATCGTGCCGCCCAGCCAGAGCCGCGCCATCGTGGAGGCGCTGAAGGCCCGCGGCGTGCCCGTCGCCTATGAGGAGTTCGAGGGCGAGCAGCACGGATTCCGGCGGGCGGAGAGCATCATCCGGTCGAAGGAGGCGGAACTCTACTTCTACGGCCGCATCTTCAACTTCACCCCGGCCGGCAACCTGCGGCCGATCCGGATCGAGAACCTGCCCGAGCATTGATGCCGGTTGTGCATTGATGCGGGAGCATCCGGGCGGCGGAGGGCGTTCCACCGGCATGGAGACGCCCCTTCCCCTGCCGCCCGGCATTCCCGACGACGCACTCGCCCCCGCCGACCTGGCGCGGGCCGCCGCGATCCAGCGCGAACTCGCCGCCCGGGTGCGGTTCGACGGGCCGGACGGGCCCGTCCGCACCGTGGCCGGGGTGGACGTCAGCAACTACGGCCGCGACCCCTCCGGCCGCATCTGGGCCGCCGTCGTCGTGCTGGACGCCAACACGCTGGCCGTGAAGGCCACCTCCAGCGCCATGCGGGTGGCGCCGATGCCCTACGTGCCGGGCTTCCTGGGCTTCCGCGAGGTGCCGGCGCTGCTGGCCGCCTTCGCCGGCCTGCCCGAGCTGCCGGACCTGGTGCTGGTGGACGGCCACGGCACCAGCCATCCCCGCGGCCTCGGCATCGCCGCCCACCTGGGCGTCCTGCTGGACCGCCCCACCGTCGGTGTCGCCAAGACCATCCTGGTCGGCAAGCCCGCCGGCCCGCTGCCGGAGGCCAAGGGGTCCAGCGTGCCCCTCTCCTGGAAGGGCCGCGACATCGGCACGGTGCTGCGCACCAAGGACCGGGTGAACCCGGTCTACGTCTCCGTCGGCCACGCCATCTCCCCCGACGCCGCCGTCGCTTGGACCCTGCGGCTCTCCACCCGCTACCGCCTGCCCGAACCGACCCGCCGCGCCCACGACGCCGCCAACGAGGCGCGGCGGGCGGCGCCGGGGCCGGAGCAGGCGGGCTGAAAGCAGTTGGAAAAGGCCGCCGACTCCTCCGGCGACCCCGCCCCGCTCCCCCCGTCACCCCGGCGAAAGCCGGGGTCCAGGAGCGTCGCCGCAAGGCCGGTGAAGCGGGCCCTTGCACGGAACCGCCCGCCGGGAGACGGGAAGCGCCGCATCGGGCGCATCCCGCCGCACCCTGCCGCACCCCGCCGCACCCGCTGGATCCCGGCTTGCGCCGGGATGACGGGAGGGAGGATTGCGGCCTCTCATTCCGCAGTCCGCCGGAGCCCTAATCCCCCATGTCCAGCACGTCGTCCTCCACCAGCGGGGCGGCGCTGGGCGGGGCCATGGTGGAGAGGCTGTCGCGGCGGAAGAAGTAGACCTGCCACGCCTTCAGCGGCAGCCGGCCCGGCGGCGGGGGCGCCTTGCGGCCGCGGGACGCCGCCGCGGCGGGCTTCTCCCGGGGGTCGATCAGGACCATGCCGTATTCGGGCAGGCTGCGGCCCTTCTCCGACAGCTTCTTCAGCCGGTCCTTGAAGTTGCGGATCGGCATCTCCGCCCCGACCTTGCGGTACAGCTTCTCCAGCCCGATGCGGAAGGCCTTCTGCATGCCGCAGTGGGCGCGGGCGATCTCGTACAGGCGGCGCTCGATCGGCGGCAGGCTGAAATAGTCGTGGTCGTAGGTCAGCATCTTCTTGTCCCGGCTGATGGCGCGGAACAGCCAGTCGCAGATCTCCACCCGGACCGATTTCATGACCTTCTCGCCGCGGGCGTTGCGGCGGTACATCATCTTGTAGGTGCTGATCCAGGAGAAGGCGCCGTCCTCGCCCTCGCCGCCGGTCTCGATGTTGGTGGTGACCTGGGTGCCCTGCAGGCGCACCAGCGCCTCCTCCAGCCGGTCGTAGTCCTTGCCGCCGACGTCGCGGCCGACCACGCGGAAGAAGTCGTGGGCGGTGAAGTTCACCTGGTTGGTGACCGGCTCGCCCCGGTTGATCTTGTCCTGGATGATGGAGGCGACGTAGATCAGCACCTCCTTGTCCCAGATGTTCGCGATGCCCTTCTCCGTGCCGCGGACGGAGATGCGGATCTTGCCGTCGTCGTATTCGGGCAGCGAGGTCACGCGCTCCTTCGTCAGGGCGAAGAAGTTGAAGACCATGGTGTTGCGGTCGTTCTTCACCATGCCGGTGAAGGGGCTGTCGATGGGCAGCGCCAGCTGCTGCACCGCCTCCGCCCTGCCCGTCTCCTCCACCAGCGACATGCCCGTCTCCCCCGCGACCGCTCCGGCGCCCGCACACGGGGCGCGCTCGAGGGGCATGCTGCGGCGGGCGGGGCCGCCGGGCCAAGCGCTTCCCGCCCGATGCACCCGATGTCCCGAGTCCCCGGCCGGCATTGCATCCGATACCCCGAGGCGGTGCACCCGGGGGCCCGAGTCGCCTTCCGAGTCGCACGGACGGCGCGTCCGGCGGGGTGGGCGACTCGGGCCCCCCGATGCACTCGATCCCCCGAGCCTGCCTGAGAGGTGCCGGATGCATCCGATATCCCGAGCCTTGAGGCCCGGAACCGCCGTCTGGGCCCGCCTGCGGACCCGGGACGGCCACCCGGAGCCGGGACTTTGCATCCGTTATCCCGAACCGGACCGCCCGGCGGGCCGCGAAATGCATCCGATATCCCGAAGCCGGTGCATCCGGCGGGGCGTTGCCGGCCCGGCTTGCATCCGTTAACCCGAGCCGCCCCGGCGCCGACAACGGCGGCAGAATAGGATGAACCCGGCTTTTTCGTTGTTGATCAATGCATTGGCGGAATGTTGCACCCGTTATCCCGATGCGCGGTGCCGTCCAGCCCTCCGCCCCGTGATTCCGTCCTGGACGCCCCCTCCGGCGCCTCATGGTCGGGCCGGCGGGTGCGGCGGGTCGGGATATCGGGTGCATTCCCCGGGCTCCCGGTCCGGATCGGCGGAATTCCTCAGGAATGGGGACTCGGGGGAACGGGTGCAAGCCGCCGGCGGGAGGCCCTGCGGATGCACCGGTTCGGGCCATCGGGTGCAGCGGAGTCGGGCCCTTGGTGGCCGGGAGTCGGGCCGCGCGGGGCGCAGGCCCGGGATATCGAGTGCATCGGCGGGGCCTAGCGCCTTGAGTCCGCGGGCGGAATCGGCGCCCCTAACTGGGTAACCCTATAATACTGTTCTAACCTGCTAACAACGCGCGGGAGCCCGGCCCCACGACAGGGGCCGGACATCCCGCGGGGACGGCGGTCACTCCGCCGCGACGCGCGCGGCCTCCCAGGCCAGGAGCGCGCGCTTGCGGGCGGGGCCCCAGCGGTAGTTGTCCAGCACGCCGGTCTTCCTGATGACCCGGTGGCACGGGATGATGAGGGAGATCGGGTTGGCGCCCACCGCGTTGCCCACCGCCCGCATGGAGGTGGGATGGCCGACCGAGCGGGCCACGTCCGCGTAGGTGACGACCTTGCCCGCCGGGATGCGCAGCAGGGCCTGCCAGACCTTGATCTGGAAGTTGGTGCCCTTGACGTTGACGGTCAGCGGGCCGGCGTCGCCGTCCAGGCGGAAGGCGGCGGCCGCCGCGCGCTCGGTGGCGCTCCGGTCCTCCAGCAGCCGGGCCAGCGGCCATTCGCGGCGGAACTCCTCGAAATTCTCCTGCTCGGAGAATCCCGGCCCCTGGCCGACGAAGGACAGCCAGCACACGCCGCGCGGCGTCGCCGCCATCAGGGCCCGGCCCAGCGGCGTGTCGTGGAAGCCGAAGCGGATGGTGAGGTCGCGGCCCAGCTCCTTGTACTCGCCGGGGGTCATCGCCTCGCAGGAGACGAACAGGTCGTGCAGCCGGGAGGGCCCGGACAGGCCGACGTCCAGCGCCGTCTCCAGGATGCCGCGATTCTCCTCCAGCAGGCGACGCGCGTGGCCCAGGGTCACGAACTGGGCGAAGCGCTTGGGGCTGATGCCGGCCCAGCGCTTGAACACCCGCTGGAAGTGCCAGGGGCTGAGCCCCGCCTCGGCCGCCAGGTCGTCCAGCGACGGGCTCTCCTGCCAGTCGCCGGCCAGCCGCTCGATGGCGCGGGCGACCAGGGCGGCCGTGCGCGGGTCGTTCAGCAGCTCGTCGGACAGTTCCTCGGAGGCGGCGGCCGGGGGGATGCTGGTCAGGGGGGCGGTCGACATGGGCGGGCACTCCGGTCTCTGCGATGCGCTATTTGTGCGCCCGCGCGGGGGCCGGTCCAACCCGATTCCTGCGGTGACATCGGAGGGCCCGCGTTGACGGCGCGGGCGGGCGTGGGTGAAGCTGTGCGGACCGCCCTCTGACGCCCGGTGCCACTTTGAAGGAGAAGGAACTCCGCCTCGCCCTGGTCTGCTACGGCGGCGTCTCCCTGGCCGTCTACATGCACGGGGTGACGAAGGAGATCCTGAAGCTCGCCAAGGCGTCGAAGGAGTTCCACGCCCATCCCGCCCTGGCCGGCCGGCCCAGCCCGGCCTATGCCGGCGGCGGCGACACCGAGCCGGTCTACCACGACCTCCTCCGGGAGATCGGGGCGGAGCTGGACCTGCGCGTCATCGTCGACATCATCGCCGGGTCCTCCGCCGGCGGCATCAACGGGGTGCTGCTGGCCCGCGCCCTGGCGCACGACCTGGCGCTGGACGGGCTGACGGAGCTGTGGCTGGACGGGGCCGACGTGACCCGGCTGATGGCCGCCGACGGCCGCGCCACCCAGTGGAGCAAGTGGTTCCTGAAGCCCTTCCTGGGCTACGCCATGAAGCGGCTGGAGCGGCTGGCCCCCGACGCGGAGATCCGCGAGAAGCTGTCGATGTTCGTGCGGTCGCGCTGGTTCAAGCCGCCCTTCGACGGCAACACGCTGATGTCGATGCTGCTGGAGGCGGCGGAGCGGATGGGGGAGCCGGAGGACGACCGCGCCTCGCTGCTGCCGACGGGGCAGGCGCTGTCGCTGTTCGTCACCGTGACCGACTTCTACGGCTACCTCCAGCACATCCCCGCCCACGACCCCGCCGTCATCGAGGAGCGGGAGCACCGGCACGTGCTGCGCTTCCAGTACCGGCGCTTCCCCGACGGGACGGTGGAGACGGACTTCGACGGCGGGTCGATCCCGGGGCTGGTCTTCGCCGCCCGCGCCACCTCCTCCTTCCCCGGGGCCTTCCCGCCGGTGCAGATCCGCCATTTGGACCGGCTGCTGGCGCGGCGGGGGACGCAGTGGCGCGCCCGCACCGACTTCCTGGAGCGCAACTTCGCGCGCTACTTCCGCGCCGGCGCCGACCCGGAGACGGCAACCTTCATCGACGGCAGCGTGCTGAACAACAAGCCCTTCGCGGTGGCGCTGGAGGCGGTGGCGGGCCGCCCGGCCTACCGCGAGGTGGACCGGCGCCTGGTCTACATCGACCCCGACCCGGAGCGCCCGCACCGCGGCGTCAGCCGGGAGCCGCCGGGCTTCTTCCGCACCATCAAGGGCGCGCTGTCAGACATCCCCCGCAACGAACCGGTGCGCGACGAGCTGGCGGCGATCGAGCGGCGCAACGAGCGGGCCCGCCAGCTGCGCGCCGTCATCGACGCCGCCCGCCCCCGGGTGCACCGCATGGTGGGCGAGGTGGTGGGGGGCGAGCCGCCGGAGGAGCTGACCTACGAGCAGATCCACGGCTGGCGCGAGGCCGCCAACGCCCGCGCCGCGGCGGAAGCCGGCTTCGCCTACGAAAGCTACCTCAGGCTGAAGCTGACCTCGGTTCTGGACTGGCTGGGCCACCTGGTGGCGACCGCCTGCGGCTACGAGAGCGACAGCCCGACCCAGCGCGCCGCCCTGGCCGCCGTCGCCGCCTGGGCGCAGGGGCAGGGCGTGGTGCCGGAGCGCATCGAGCTGTGGGGCGAGGGCGACGCCGGCGCCCAGCCGCGCTGGGTGGACTTCCTGCTGCGCTTCGACGTCAGCTTCCGCGCGCGGCGCCTGCGCTTCGTCATCCGCGCGCTGAACGGCCTCTACGAGCGGCTGGGCGAGCCGGACTTCGCCGGCGTGGAGGCGCGCGACCTGGACGAGGTGAAGGTCAGCCTCTACGCGGCGCTGGACCGGCTGCGGGTGATGGAGACCGGCGACTTCCTGGCCGTGGACGAGCGGGAGGAGGTCGCCGCCGCCTTCGTCGGGCCGCTGCAGCGCGGCCGCCCCCTGAACGAGCGGGCCATCGACGGCGTGCTGGACCGGCTGGCGGCGCGCATGGACCTGGAGAGCGTCAACCGGCAGGTGGACGAGATCTTCGCCCTGCTGGTGCTGAACTACCTGGGCCCGGCGGCGCGGCGGGAGCTGTTCGTCGCCTATGTCGGCTTCGCCTTCTGGGACGTGCTGACCTTCCCGCTGGTGGGCTGGCGCGACCAGGACGAGTTCAACCAGATCAAGGTCGACCGCATCAGCCCCGAGGACGCGCCGCTGCTGCGCCGGCTGGGCGTGCCGACGCGGCTGCGCGGGCGCGAGCTGAACCATTTCGGCGCCTTCTTCAGCCGCGCCGACCGCGAGAACGACTATCTGCTGGGCCGGCTGCACGCCTGCGACCGGCTGGTCGACCTGGTGCTGGACGCCGCCGGCCGGCCCGCCGTGGACGCCGACGCGCTGAAGCGGCGCGCCTTCCGCGCGGTGCTGGCGACGGAGAAGGCGCGGCTGGGGGCGGACTGCCAGGCCGTGGCGAAGCTGGAGGAGCTGCTGGGCCTGGCGGAGGACGGGGTGGAGGCGTGAGGCGCCCGCCCCCGCGCCCTCAGGACGCGCGCGAGTTCTGCTGGTGGCCGTTCTGCTGGTCGGGCACCGGCTCCAGGTCGCGCTCGGGCACGTACTTGACCAGGGTGCCGTCGTTGAGGCGCACGTCGTAGCTGGGATTTCCCAGCAGGACCCGCCCGATCAGCGTGCCTTCCTGCCCCCTGACCCGAACCTTGCATCCCAGCCGGTACATCGCGAACCCCTCCGCCACGCTTGAAGGCGGGCAGTCTAGCGGCGGCGCGGGCGGCGTGTTGTGGCCTGTTGGGGGCGAAGCGGCCTTCCCCGCGGACGGCGTCAGGCCATGCCGCCGGCTGCCGGGGCCGCCCCGCGCGCCCGGTCCAGGGCGCCGCGCAACGCCCGCGCGAAGTCCAGCCGCTCCTCCGGCGACAGGAAGGTGCCGACGGCGATGCTGCGCCCGTGGCTGGAGAGCACCACCTGGCTGTCGTGCCGCGGCGGGTCGTCCATGGTGACGCGCAGCCAGTAGGGCGCGAAGCGCCAGCGGCGCACTGGCCGCTCCGGCTCCACCCGCTCCACCGTCAGCGCCTCCTCGGTCAGCTCCACCGTCTCGTACAGGCGGCCGGAGCGGTAGCTGGCGCGGAAGGCCAGGTAGATCACCGCCACGTCGATCCCGAAGAAGCCGACGATCGGCCAGGCGCCCGACAGGTAGAACAGCGCGCCCGCTCCCAGGCTGACCCCGGCGACGCAGCCCATCAGGATGCGGAAGCCGCGCGGGCTGAGGCTGCGGTGCGGGTGCAGCACCGCGCTGAAGAAGACGCGCCGGCCGGCGGTGGTCCCGGCGGGAGCCTCGGCGGAGGGCGCGCTTTCCTGGGTCGGCCTCGTGTCCATGGGAGTGATTATGGCCCCTCCCCCGCCCTTGTGAAGCGGGGCGGGCGGATTGCCGCAGCCCCGCCCGTTTGGCTAAGGTGCCGCTCCCACCCGTCCGGAGCCGATCCCGTGAAGCGAGACGCCATCGAGGAGTTCTTCCGCCGCCTGTCCGAGCGCGACCCGCATCCGCGGACGGAGCTGGAGTACACCAACCCCTACACGCTGCTGGTCGCCGTGGTCCTGTCCGCGCAGGCCACCGACGTGGGCGTCAACAAGGCGACGAAGGCGCTGTTCCGGATCGCCGACAACCCCGCCGCCATGGTGGCGCTGGGGGAGGAGGCGGTGCGCGACCACATCAAGACCATCGGCCTGTTCAAGACCAAGGCCGCCAACGTCGTCCGCCTGTCGCAGATACTGCTGGAGAAGCACGGGGGCGAGGTGCCGCCCCGGCGCGAGGAGCTGGAGGCGCTCCCGGGCGTCGGGCGCAAGACCGCCAACGTGGTGCTGAACGTCGCCTTCGGGGAGCCGACCATCGCCGTCGACACCCACATCTTCCGCGTCGGCAACCGCACGGGCCTGGCCCGCGGCAAGAGCCCCGAGGAGGTGGAGCAGAAGCTGCTGAAATGCGTGCCGAAGCCCTACCGGCTGCACGCCCACCACTGGCTGATCCTGCACGGCCGCTACGTCTGCAAGGCGCGCCGCCCGGATTGCCCGTCCTGCCCCGTGATCGACCTCTGCGCCTATCCCGCCAAGACCACCGCGGAGGAGGCGGCGTCGGCCTGATCGACCCCTCGGTGGGGTCCCCGGCCGTGCTGCCGTTCCCTGCCGCTGTCCGCTTCCTTGGCCGCCGAGCGTTTCCTCCGCCATCGCCCGCTTCCTCCGTCACCCCGGCGAAAGCCGGGGTCCAGGCGGAGCAGCCATGCAGGACCGATGGGTTGAGCCGCGGTACGGTTTCGCCAGCGTGGGCCGGGACGCGATGCATAGGGCGCATCCCGCTGCAACTTCTGGATCCCGGCTTTCGCCGGGATGACGGAAGGGAGGGGAGCCCTTCCCCGTGCTGCCCGGGGGCCCCCGACCGTCACCCGTTTCCTCGACCGTCACCCTGGCGAAAGCCGGGGTCCAGAAGTTGCAGCGGAACAAGACCGACGAAGCGGGCCGCAGGACGGTTTCGCCGGCCCGTGGACCGGGATGAGGGAACGGAGAGGAACCTCTCCTTCACCTCCCTGTGGGATGGTCCTCGACCTGCCCGCCTCAGCCTGCCCGGCGGTCCGGCCCCACCCGCCAGCGGGCCAGCACCGTCGCCACCACGTCGCCGTCGCGGTCGCGCAGCGTGGCGGTCAGGGGCAGGTCGCGCTCCGTCGCGTCGGGAATGTCCGGGCAGTCGGCCTCCGCGGTCAGGGTGCCGCGCGACTTCTTCAGATACTCCGCGGAGAGCCCAACCAGGATCGCCCGCGCGCCTTTCGGGATGCGCGTCATCATGGCGAGGCCGGTCGTCGCCTCGCCCACGTTGCAGATGGCGATGGCGTGGATGCTGTCCAGGTGGTTGCGCACCCGCCGCCGGTCCTTGAGCCGGGTGCGGGCCAGGCCCGGCGCCATCTCCAGCACGTCGAGCCCGACCGTGCCGCTGTAGGGTACGGCCAGCGCGAACAGGCGGGAGAACAGCCAGCGCCCCAGGGGGAGCGGGCTCAGCCGGCGCCAGAGGGCGTAGGGGTCGGGCGCGCTCAGACGCTGACGTCCAGCTTGTCGCCGCGGCCGGGGGTGCGGGCGCGCACGGCCTGGGCCTCGCTGTCGACGCTGTGGCCGACCTTGGTGCCGTCCTGCGCGTCGCGCGCCTTCTCCGCCCGGCCCACCGGCGCCGGCGCGCGGGCGGTCTGGGTCTGCACCGTCTTGGCCGCCGTCTGCCCGGCCGCGACCGCCACCGCCACGGCGTTGTTCTGCTGCGGCGTCTGGGACGTCTGCGCCGTCGGCAAAGGGGGAGGGGTCGGCGGAATGATCATGCCCTAAAGGGAACGCCCGACCTGTGGACAAGTCAAGCGCGGACAGGCCATGCCAGGGCGCTCAGGGAGCGCCGTTGCTGCGCCCGCCGGAACCGCGGCCCCCCGCCTCGCGCCCGCCGGCCAGCACGGTCAGGCGCGGCTTGCCTGGGGGCGGCACGGCGACGGGCTCCGCCGGAACGGGCTCCGGCCGCGCCTCGAACCACCCGCGCGAGGCCGGCAGGGCGGCAAGGAGCGCCGCCGCCAGCATCAGGGCGGCCGGCAGCAGGGCGCGCCCGTCCATCCAGTGCGCGGCGGCGACGTAGATGCCGCCCCAGAGGCCGAGGAACACCAGCAGGGCCGGCCAGGCCCAGCCGCGCCCGCGCGCCGTGCCCAGCACCAGGACGGGCGCCGCCGCCAGCGTCGCCAGGCCCAGCCACAGCTCGGCCCCCGGCAGCGGGTCCAGCCCCTCGCGCAGCACCCGCGACAGGACCGCCAGCGACAGCACGGGCGGCCAGGACAGGTGGAACAGCCCCATCAGCAGCGCCGGGTACAGGGTCAGGGGCGGCATGCGCCGCCGCGGGGCCCCCGCCGGCTGCGGAGCCAATACGCCATGCGGGTCACCTTCCTGCGGTGCCATCGCCGCCTCCCGTCTACCCCTCAAGGCCCCCATCCCATGATAACAGGGCCCCGGCGGTTTGTGCCGATGCCTTCGGCTAGGTCAGAATCGGTAGTGCACCTCGACGATGCCCGGATCGTCCGGGTGGTCGCGCTTCACGAAGCCCAGCTCGCGGCAGAGCTGGAGCATGGTCGTGTTCTCCCGCAGCACCTCGCCGAACACCTCGCGGATGCCGCGGGTGCGGGCGTAGTCCAGGATGCGGTTCATCAGCAGGTGGCCCAGGCCCTTGCCCTTCATGTCGCTGCGCACCAGCACCGCGTACTCCGCCCGCTCGCCGTCGGGGTCGGCGGTGATGCGCACCACGCCGAAGATCGCGTCGCCGGCCAGGGCGGGGTCGTGCGCCACCGCGATCAGCGCCATCTCGCGGTCGTAGTCGATCTGGGTCAGGCGCGCCGCCATGGCGTGGGGCAGCCGGCGCATGGGCGCGAAGAAGCGCAGGCGGATGTCCTCCATCGAGGTGCGGCCGATCATCTCGTGGATCAGCGGCTCGTCCTCGGGCCGGATCGGGCGCACCAGGAACTCCCGCCCGTCGGGCAGCCGGACCGTCTCCTCCAGCTTCTTCGGGTAGGCGCGGATGGCGAGGCGCTTGGTGCCCGGCAGCTTGGGCTCCGCCACCCGGATGCGGGCGTCCAGCGCCAGCACCCCCGTCTCGTCCGCGAACAGCGGGTTGATGTCCAGCTCCGCGATCTCCGGGAAGTCGGTCACCAGCTGGGAGATCTTCACCAGCGTCAGCGCGACCGCGCCCAGGTCGGCCTCGGGATGCGCGCGGTAGCCCTGCAGCAGCCGGAACACGCGGGTGCGCCCCATCATGTCGCGGGCGAGGTTCAGGTTCAGCGGCGGCAGGGCCAGCGCCTTGTCGTTCACCACCTCCACCTGGGTCCCGCCATGGCCGAACAGCAGGACGGGGCCGAACAGCGCGTCGTCGACCATGCCGACGATCAGCTCCACCGCGTTGGGCATCAGCGCCATCTGCTGCACCGTCACCCCGTCGATGCGGGCGCGGGGGGCGGCGGCGCGGATGCGGGCGAACATGGCCTCCGCCTCGCGCTCCACCTCCTCGGGCGCCAGGTTCAGCACGACGCCGCCCATGTCGGACTTGTGGGTGATGTCGGGCGACAGGATCTTCAGCACCAGCCGGCCGCCCAGCCGCCGGGCGGCGGCGCCGGCCTCCGCGGCGTCGGCGGCGGTGACCGTCTCCACCACGGGGATGCCGTAGGCCTTCAGCACCTGCTTGGCCTCGTACTCCGACAGCCAGGGGCGGCCTTCCGCCAGCGCCGCCCCGATGGGCGGGCGGGCGGCCTCCTGGTCGGCGGTGAACAGCTCCGGCACCGAGGGCGGCGTCTCCATCAGCAGCTCCTGGTTCCGGCGGTAGCGGACCAGGTGCATGAAGGCGCGCACGGCCTTGTCGGGCGTGTCGTAGCTGGGCAGGCGCTTCTGGCAGAACAGCCGCCGCGCCTCCGCCGCCGCCCCCTCGCCCAGCCAGCTGGTCAGCACGGGGAAGCGCTTGCCGTCCAGCGTGTCCACCACGGCGCGGGCGGCGTCCACGCTGTCGGCCACGGCGGTGGGGCAGTTCATCGCCAGGATGGCGTCGCAGCCCTTGTCCTCCAGCAGCGCCGCCAGCGCGTCGGCGTAGCGCTGGCCGGGGGCGTCGCCGATGATGTCGACGGGGTTGCCGCGGCTCCAGGTCGGGGGCAGCACGGCGTCCAACTTGGCCAGCGTCTCCGGCGCCAGCTCCGCCAGCCGGCCGCCCTGCTCCACCAGGCTGTCGGTCGCCAGCACGCCGATGCCGCCGCCGTTGGTCAGGATGGCCAGCCGGTCGCCGCGGATCTGCACGCCGGTCGCCAGCGTCTCCACCGCGTCGAACAGCTCGCCCAGTTCGGCCACGCGCAGCATGCCGGCGCGGCGGAAGGCGGCGTCGTAGACCGCGTCCGCCCCGGCCAGGGCGCCGGTATGGGAGGAGGCCGCCCGCGCCGCCTCCTCAGAGCGGCCGGACTTGATGACGATGACCGGCTTCGCGCGCGCCGCGGCGCGGGCGGCCGACATGAACTTGCGGGCGTGGGTGACCGCCTCGACGTAGAGCAGGATGGCGCGGGTGTGGGGGTCCTGGGCCATGTAGTCCAGCAGGTCGCCGAAATCGACGTCGGCCATGCCGCCCAGCGACACCAGGTGGGAGAAGCCGATGCCCCGGGGCGTCGCCCAGTCGACGATGGAGGTCACCACTGCCCCGCTCTGCGCCAGGAGCGCGATGTCGCCCTTCAGCGGGGGCACGTGGACGAAGCTGGCGTTCAGCCCGCAGCCCGGCACCATGACGCCCAGGCAGTTGGGCCCGACGACGCGCAGCAGGTGGGGCTTGGCGGCGTCCAGCAGCTCCTGCTGCAGCGCCCGGCCGCGCTCCCCCATCTCGGCGAAGCCGGCGGTGATGACGATGGCGGCGCGGGTGCCGCGCTCGCCCAGCTCGCGGATCAGGCCGGGGACGGTGTCGGGCGGGGTGCAGATGACGGCGAGGTCGGGGACAACAGGCAGGGAAGCGACGGAGGAATAGGCCAGCACCCCCTCGATCGAGCGCTCATGCGGGTTGACCGGCATGATCGGGCCGTCGAAGCCGGCGCCGAACAGGTTGCGCGCGACCACAGCCCCGATGGAATGCGGGCGGCGCGAGGCGCCGATGAGGGCGATCGAGGAGGGCTTGAATAGGCGGTCGAGGTTTCGGATGGTCATCGGCCGGCGGCTCCGGTGGCGGGACGTCGCCACCATAAGGTGGGGCGCCGCCGGCGCGATGACATGGGTCAAGGCGCCGGAAATCGAGATTCCGGCGCGGACCGGGTCAGGTCTTCTTCTGTTCCTCGGAGGCGTTCTTGTAGCGCTCCATGGACTCCAGGATGATCTTGGCGGCCTCGTCCGGCTCGCCCCAGCGGACGACGCGGACCCACTTGCCCTTCTCCAGGTCCTTGTAGTGCTCGAAGAAGTGGCCGATCTGCTCGACCAGGATCTGCGGCAGCTGCCGGAAGGAGGCGACGTTGCTGTAGAAGGGGTGCAGCTTGTCGACGGGCACGGCCAGGATCTTCTCGTCCATGCCGGCCTCGTCCTCCATCAGCAGGACGCCGATCGGGCGGGAGCGCAGAACGGCGCCGGGCACCACGGGCGTGTTGCTGACCACCATGACGTCGGCCGGGTCGCCGTCGAGCGCCAGGGTGTGCGGGACGAACCCGTAGTTGGCCGGGTAGAACATCGCGGTGTGCAGGAACCGGTCCACGTAGACGGCGCCGGAGTCCTTGTCGACCTCGTACTTGACCGGCTGGCCGCCCTGGGGGATCTCGATGACGACGTTGATGTCCCAAGGCGCGTTCTTGCCGACCGGGATCTTGCTGATGTCCATGGAAGTGCCTTCTTCTTCGGCTACTGCGGCGATGCGGCGCGTGCACTGCGCCCGAGCCTCGGCACCCTATACGAGTGCAGTTGCGAAATGAAGGCGGCAATGGGAGCGGCGGGGCATTCGGAAGGGGGGGAGGGGGCGTGATATTGCGTCGCAACCTGCTGCGCCTGGCCGCCGCCACCCCCCTGCTGCCGCTGCTGCCGGCCGACGCCGCCGGGGCCGGGGAGGAGGCGTCCTGGCGCCACGGCATCGCCATGCACGGCGAGCCCGCCCTGCCCCCCGGCTTCGACCGGCTGCCCTACACCGACCCGGCTTCGGTGCGCGGCGGCGCCATGCGGCAGTCGGTGACGGGCAGCTGGGACAGCCTGAACCCCTTCTCCATCAGGGGCCGGGCGCCGCTCTACATGGTCGCCTACCTCTACCCGAGCCTGCTGGTGCGCAGCTACGACGA
Source organism: Azospirillaceae bacterium (assembly GCA_035627915.1). Lineage (GTDB taxonomy): Bacteria > Pseudomonadota > Alphaproteobacteria > Azospirillales > Azospirillaceae > DASPKT01. The sequence continues at coordinate 16,730 of DASPKT010000159.1, read as the reverse complement.
GCCCTTCACCCTCTACGCCTACCTGGCGGAGGCGGTGCGCTGCCCGCCCGGCCGCGGCTGGGTGGAGTTCGCGCTGCGGCCGGAGGCGCGGTGGCATGACGGCCGGCCGGTCACGGCCGCCGACGTGCTGTTCAGCTTCGAGACGCTGCGCAGCCAGGGCCGGCCCGCCTACCGCGGCAACTACGCCAAGGTCGCCGCAGCCGAGGCGGTGGGGGAGCGGACCGTGCGCTTCGCCTTCCGCCCGGGCCCCGACGGGTCCCCGGACCGGGAGATGCCCCTCATCATGGGGCTGATGCCGCTGCTGGCCCGGCACTGGTGGGAGGGGCGCGACCTCGCCCGCCCCTTCCTGGACGAGGCGCCGCTGGGCGCCGGCCCCTACCGCATCGGCGCCGCCGAGCCCGGCCGCCACGTCGTCTACGAGCGGGTGGAGGGCTGGTGGGGGGCGGAGCTGCCGGTCAACCGCGGCCTCTACAATTTCGACCGCATCCGGCTGGACTGGTACCGGGACGAGACGGTGGCGCTGGAGGCGTTCAAGGCCGGACAGGTGGACGTGCGGCGCGAGCCCGACCCGGCACTGTGGGCCCGCGGCTACGACGGGCCGGCCGCCCGCGACGGCCGGATGGTCCGCGAGGAGATCCCGCACCGGCGGGTGGAATGGACCCGCGGCTTCATGCTGAACACCCGCCGGGCGCCGCTGGGCGACCCGCGGGTGCGCGAGGCGCTGGGCCTCGCCTTCGATTTCGAGTGGATGAACCGCAGCCTGTTCTTCGGCGCCTACGCGCGGACCGAGAGCCACTATCCGAACAGCGCGCTGGCCGCCGGGGAGGGCCCGCCGTCGGCGGCGGAACTCGCCCTGCTGGAGCCGTTCCGCGCGAGCCTGGACCCCCGCGTCTTCGGCCCCGCCTGGCGGGCACCGCGCACGCCCGGCGACGGCCCGCCCGGCCAGCGCCCGCACCTGCGCCGCGCCATGGAGCTGCTGCGGGCGGCCGCCTTCCGGGTAGAGGGCGGCCGGCAGGTCGGGCCGGACGGGCGGCCTTTGTCGCTGGAGGTGCTGCTGGCCGAGCCGAAGGAGGAGCGGGTGGCGCTGGAATGGGCGCGTTCCCTGGACCGCATCGGAGTCGCGCTGCGGCTGCGCGTGGTGGACAGCGCCCAGTTCCAGAAGCGGGTGGACGGCTTCGACTTCGACGTGGCGCTGCACCGCTGGGTCAACAGCCTGTCGCCGGGCAACGAGCAGGCGCTCTACTACGGCAGCGCCGCCGCGGACCAGCCGGGCAGCCGCAACTACCCCGGCATCCGCGAGCCCGCCGTCGACGCGCTGATCGCCGCCATGCTGCGGGCGGAGACGCGCGAGGGGCTGGTCGCCGCCGCGCGGGCGCTGGACCGGGTGCTGACCTGGGGCCACTACGCGGTGCTGCTCTGGCACCAGCCCGACGACCGCCTCGCCTACTGGCCCCCCCTGCGCCGCCCCGCCGCCACCCCGCTCTACGGGGTCACGCTGGAGGCATGGTGGGCGGGGCGAAAGCACGCGTAGGCGGCAACCCCGTCTAGGCCGCAACCCTGGGTAGGTCGCATGGAGCCGAAGGCGCAATGCGACGCCGCTTGGCCTGAATGCATTCTCCCGACCGTCATTCCCGCGGAGGCGGGAATCCAGGCATTCCGCGTGCTACGGCGCTGGGCCGACGGGCGCCCACGCCGCCGTCGGCGCCCCTGTCCGGCCCGGATCGCGGGCTGAATGCCTGGACCCCCGCCTCCGCGGGGGTGACGAAGAAAGGGGCGGGGGTGACGAAAAAACGGGAAGGGTGACCGCGGAGGGGAGCCTCCGCGGGCCGACGACAATAGGGAAAGGGTCCCGCCCCCTTACAGCTTCTCCGCCAGCAGCTTCTTCAGGCTGAGCTGCGGCCGGGCGCCGTAGTGGCTGATGATCTCGGCGGCGCAGAGGGCGCCCATGCGGGCGCAGACATCCAGCGGGCGCCCCGAGGTGTAGCCGGTCAGGAAGCCCGAGGCGAACAGGTCGCCGGCGCCGGTGGTGTCGACGATCTGGCTGACCGGGGCGGCCGGGACCGAGTGCACGGCGTCGCCGGACACCACCACCGCGCCCTTCTCGCTGCGGGTCAGCACCGCGATCTCGCAGTGGCCGCGCACCGCCTGCAGCGCCTGGTCGAAGTCGCCGCCGTAGAGGGCGGTGATCTCCGCCTCGTTGGCGAACAGGATGTCGATGTGGTTGGCGACCAGCTCCAGGAAGCTGTCGTGGTGGCGGTTGACGCAGAAGGCGTCGGACAGCGACAGCGACACCTTGCGGCCGGCCTTGTGGGCGATGTCGGCCGCCTTCAGGAAGGCCTGCTTGGCCGCCGGCGGGTCCCACAGGTAGCCCTCCAGGTAGGTGACCTTGGCCGAGGCGATGGTCGCCTCGTCCACGTCGTCGGGCGTCAGCATCAGGCAGGCGCCGAGGAAGGTGTTCATGGTCCGGTGAGCGTCCGGCGTCACCAGGATCAGGCAGCGGCCGGTGGGCGTGCCGTCGCCGATGGGGGCGGTGTCGAAGCGCACGCCGGCGGCGCGGATGTCGTGGCGGAACACCTCGCCCAGCTGGTCGCGGCCGACCTTGCCGATGTAGGCGCCGCGCCCGCCGGCCGAGGCGATGCCGGCCATGGTGTTGCCGGCGGAGCCGCCCGACATCTCCACGCCCGGTCCCATCTTGCCGTACAGGCTCTCCGCCTCCGCCGTGTCGATCAGGCGCATGCCGGACTTCACCAGCCCGTTGTCGGCGAGGAACTGGTCGTCGGCCTGCGCCAGCACGTCCACGATCGCGTTGCCGATGCCCACAACGTCCAGTTCAGCCCCGTTCGCCACGCCGATCTCCACAGATGTCCGATTGAAAGTCGGCGGAGTATAGTCGCCGCCGGTCTTGCGGCAAGCCGCCCGTGAGGCCAGATGCGCATGGCTGCCGGTTCCCGGGGGAGAGCGGCGGCACGGCAACAGGGGAACCGCATGATCCGCGCCTTGCTCCTCGCCATCGGCCAGCTTCCGGAGCCCGCCGTGTTCGGCGTCGTGCTGAAATCCGTGGTGGCGACGGTGCTGCTGGCGGCCGGCCTGGTCGCCGGCATCGGCTGGCTGCTGTACGAGAGCACGCTGTTCCAGCAGACCTGGCTCGATTCAACCGTCGACGTGCTGGGCGGGCTGGGGGCGGCGGTGCTGGCCTGGCTGCTGTTCCCGGGCTTCGTCGTCGCCATCTCCGGCCTGTTCCTGGAGCGGGTGGCGAAGGCGGTGGAGCGGCGCCACTACCGGCACCTGCCGCCGCCCCGCGACGTGCCGCTGTCGCAGGAGATCGCCAGCGGGGTCAAGTTCATCGCCATTACCGTCGGGCTCAACCTGCTGATCCTGCCGCTGCTTTTCGTCTTTCCCGTTTATCTGGCCGCCTTCTACCTTCTGAATGGCTACCTCCTGGGACGCGAATATTTTGAGATGGTGGCGATGCGCCGCATCGATACAGAGGAGAGGCGGCGCATGCAGTCGCGGCGCCGGCTGGGACTTTTTTCGGCGGGTATCATTATTGCCTTCCTTTCCACCCTGCCTTTCGTGAATCTTCTGGTCCCGGTGCTGGCGACGGCCTTCATGGTCCATCTCTTCGAGGGATTCCGCGGAGGCTTGCCGTTGCCGGCCCACGCGTGATACCCGAGTCGGACGGCCCTGACCGAAGCCGCCGCTCGACAGCAGTATTGGGGGCAGACGCCTATGTTCCGACGCCGTAACCCGCCCACGGGCCCCAGCACTCCAGAGGCCGCCCCGGCGGTGGAGACGCGCGCGACCGACCCCGCGCCCGCCGACACTGCTCCGCGGTCCCCGATCTCCGACAGAGGATCCGACATGTCGCTGATGAAGACGCCGACTTCCGCCCCGATGACCCCCACCACCCCGGCGGCGCAGCCGGCTGCCACGGCGACGACGACCGCTCCGGCGGGCACCCCGGGCGCCGCCCCGGCCGGCGCCGGCGTCTCCGGTTCCGCCTTCCGTCCCGACATCCCGCGCCGCGTGGTCGAGATCCCGGGCACGCCGCCGCGCCGCGTGACCCCGACCGGCACCGAGGGCAGCGCCTCCACCCCGGCCGAGATGCGCAAGCTGATCGTCGGCCGCGACATCTCCCTGTCCGGTGAGATCGCCGCCTGCGACGTGCTGGTCGTCGAGGGCACGGTCGAGGCGAAGCTGCGCGACGGCCGCAACATCGAGGTCGCGGACACCGGCCTGTTCAAGGGCTCGGTCGAGATCGACGAGGCGGACATCGGCGGCCGCTTCGAGGGCGACATCACCGTCCGCGGCACGCTGCGCGTCCGCGCCACCGGCCGCATCCAGGGCAACATCCGCTACGGCACGCTCGAGGTCGAGCAGGGCGGCCAGCTGATCGGCTCCATCGACACGCTGTCCGGCGCCGCCTCGCGCCCGGCCGCCCCGGCCCGCGCGCCGGAGCCGGAGGCCGAGCCGACCGCCAACGTCGCGGAGTAACCGGGCCCGCCCCAGGGCGGCCGTCAGGAACGCGAACGCCCGCCGGGGGATGCCCCGGCGGGCGTTTTTCGTTCGGGGGTGGGGGATGAGGCGGCGCCGCCCCCTCAGAACATCGCCTCGATGACCCGGTCGGGCGGCTTGTGGCCGTCGGCGAAGGTCTTGATGTTGACGATGACCTTCTCGCCCATGTCGATGCGGCCCTCGTTGGTGGCGGAGCCCATGTGCGGCAGCAGCACCACGTTGTCCAGCGTCAGCAGCTTGGGGTTGATCGCCGGCTCCTGCTCGAACACGTCGAGGCCGGCGCCGGCCAGCTCGCCCTTGGACAGCATGCGGGTCATGGCGTTCTCGTCGATGACCTCCCCGCGCGAGGTGTTGACGACGATGGTGGTGGGCCGCAGCAGCTTCAGCCGGCGGGCGGACAGCAGGTGGAATGTGGCCGGCGTGTGCGGGCAGTTGATGGACACCACGTCCATGCGCGCCAGCATCTGGTCCAGGCTCTCCCAGTAGGTCGCCTCCAGCTCCTGCTCGATCTCCGGGTGGACGCGGCGGCGGTTGTGGTAGTGGATCGACAGGCCGAAGCCGCGGGCGCGCCGCGCCACCGCCTGGCCGATGCGGCCCATGCCGATGATGCCCAGGCGCTTGCCCCAGATGCGGGTGCCCAGCATCAGGGTGGGCCCCCAGCCCTTCCACTGGCCGGACCGCACCAGCCGCTCGCCCTCCGCGATGCGGCGCGCGGTGGCCAGGATCAGGGCCATGGTCATGTCGGCCGTGTCCTCCGTCAGCACGCCGGGCGTGTTGGTGACGGTGATGCCGCGCTGGCGGGCCGACTTCAGGTCGATGTGGTCAACGCCGGTGCCGAAGTTGGCGATCAGGCGCAGCTGCGGCCCGGCCTGCGACAGGACCCGCGCGTCGATGCGGTCGGTCACGGTGGGAACCAGCACGTCGGCGACCTTCACCGCCTCGATCAGGGCGTTCTGGTCCAACGGGCCGTCGTCGAGGTTCAGCCGGGCGTCGAACAGCTCCATCATCCGCGTCTCGATGACGTCCGGGAGCTTTCGGGTCACGATGACGAGCGGCTTCTTCCTCTCCGGCATGATCCCTCCCCTTGGGCTTTTGTGCAGTGCCATATCAGCCGGCCCGGAGGACTTTGTCCAGCGCGGGGATGGGCGCGCCGGGGCTACCCCGCGCCGCGGGCGGTGACATGCGGGGACGCGCGGCGGCGGGCGCTTGACCCGCCGCGCCGCGGGGCCGTTATATGGGGCCGCTACCCCGGGACGGGGTACCTCGGATTTTGGAAGACGCTGGGTTGAGGCGGTCGGTCGGCATGTGGGCGGTGGCGAAGCGACGGCTTGTCGCAGGGACGATGGCGGCAGGGCTGGCGCTCGCGGGCTCCGCCGCCCCGGCGCAGGAGGCCGACCCGAAGCCCGACGCGGTGGTGCGCAGCGGCCTGCCGGTGCCCCGCTTCGTCTCGCTGCGCTCCGGCGAGGTGAACCTGCGCACCGGCCCCGGCGTGCGCTATCCCGTGGAATGGGTGTTCGTGCGCGCCGGCATGCCGGTCGAGATCACCGCCGAGTTCGACACCTGGCGCCGCATCCGCGACTGGGAGGGCGCCCAGGGCTGGGTCCACCAGAGCATGCTGTCGGGGCGCCGCACCATGGTGGTGCAGGGCGACCTGCGCACGCTGCGGCGTGAGCCCAGCGGCGCCGCCGAGGCGGTGGCCCAGGTGGAGGCCGGCGTCATCGGCCGCGTCCACAAGTGCGAGGGCGCCTGGTGCCTGGTCGAGGCGGGCGGCTACAAGGGCTGGCTGGAGCGCGAGGCCTTCTGGGGCGTCTACCCCAAGGAAGAGGTCCAGGATTGAGCATGACTCCGCCCACCGGCGCCGCCCGCCATGAAGAGGCCGCCAGGGCCCTGGTCGAGGCGGCGCGTGCCATGGGCCCGCTCGGCATCAACCAGGGCAAGAGCGGCAATGTCAGCGTCCGCGTCGCCGACGGCTTCCTGGTGACGCCGTCCGGCGTGCCCTACGACGACCTCACCCCCGCCATGGCCGTCCACATGGACCTGGACGGGACCTACGCGGGGGAGCTGCTGCCCTCCAGCGAGTGGCGCATGCACCTGGCGATCTACCGGGAGCGGCCGCAGGCCGGCGCCGTCGTCCACACCCACGCCACCTTCTGCACGGCGCTGGCCTGCCAGTCCCTGCCCATCCCCGCCTTCCACTACATGGTGGCGGCGGCCGGCGGCACCCGCATCGACTGCGCGCCCTACGCCACCTTCGGCACCGCCGCCCTGTCCGACGCCATGATGGCGGCCCTGCCGGAGGGGCGCCGCGCCTGCCTGCTGGCCCACCACGGGATGATCTGCTTCGACGCCACGCTCAGGAAGGCGCTGGACCTGGCGGTGGAGGTGGAGGCGCTGGCGCGCCAGTACTGGCACGCGCGCATGCTGGGCGAACCGCCCGTCCTGCCCGAGGCGGAGATGGCCGAGGTCCTGCGCCGCTTCGCGACATACGGCCGGCAGCCCCACGAACTGGCCCCCGGCACGCCGCAGGCGCTGGAGTTCCCGCCCCGGCGCGGATAGAAGCAGAGCAACGAACCCACCAGGGAGGACCGCCATGCCGCTCGAGACCCCGCCCGGATACCGCGCGCTCGACGAGGGGAGCCTGGCCGGCTTCCTCTCATCCATCCCCGGCGTGGCGGAGCGGCTGGGGGGCGATCCCGCGGGCTGGAAGGTGGCGGAGGTCGGCGACGGCAACCTGAACCTGGTGTTCCTGGTGGACGGCCCGGCGGGGGCGGTCTGCGTGAAGCAGGCGTTGCCCTACCTGCGGCTGGTCGGCGAGGGCTGGCCCCTGGGGCTGCAGCGGGCGTACTTCGAGCAGCTGGCGATGAAGACGCACGGGCCCCTGGTCGGGCCCCGCATCCCGCACCTGATCCACTACGACCCCGCCCTCTACGCCATCGTCATGGAGAAGCTGAGCCCGCACATCATCATGCGGCGCGGCATGGTGGCGGGCACCGTCTACCCGCACTTCGCCGACCACATCGCCGACCATCTGGCGCGCTCGCTGTTCGGGACCAGCGACCTCGCTTTGCCGGCGGCGGAGAAGAAGCGGCTGACGGCGGAGTTCTGCGGCAATTCGGAGCTGTGCAAGCTGACCGAGGACGTCATCTTCACCGACCCCTACATGGTCCACCCGCGCAACCGCTGGACCAGCCCGCAGCTGGACGCGACGGCGGCCCGGGTGCGCGGGGACACGGAGTGGAAGCTGGCGGCCTCGCGGCTGAAACTGAAGTTCCTGGCCTCGCCCGAGGCGCTGCTGCACGGCGACCTGCACACCGGCTCCGTCATGGTGACGGAGGAGGACACCCGCGTCATCGACCCGGAGTTCGCCTTCTTCGGGCCCATGGGCTTCGACGTGGGCGCGGTGCTGGGCAACCTGCTGCTGAACTACTTCGCCCAGGACGGGCACGCGGCGGAACCGGACGGGCGGGCCGCCTACCAGGACTGGGTGCTGGAGACGGTGGAGCGGGTCTGGACCCTGTTCGAGGCGCGGTTCCTGGCGCTGTGGCGCGGCGGCGCGACCGGCGACGCCTATCCGGCCTCCCTGTTCGCCGACGGCGACGGGGTGCGGGCGCTGGAGGCGGAGCGCCGGGCCTACATGGCGCGGCTGCTGGCCGACAGCCTGGGCTTCGCCGGCGCCAAGATGACCCGCCGCATCCTCGGAATCGCCCACAACATCGACCTGGAGTGGATCGCCGACGCCGACCGCCGCGCGCTCTGCGAGACCCGCTGCCTGACCCTGGCGCGGCGGCTGATGGTGGAGGCGGGCTCCTTCGCCGGGATCGCCGACGTCACGGCGGCCGCGCGCGACGTCCGGGCGGCGGTGAAAAACATCGGGCTGTGAGACGACCGTCACATCCAATGGGTTTACCCCCGGTGTAAGGGTTGGCGAATGCCACCGCCCTGACATTCCCTTGTCATGGACATCTGGGAATGTTCCGGCGGTCCCAACCGGGGGGAGGACGAGCCATGGACGTGGACGATGGCGAGCTCAGGCTCGACGAGCTTCTGGACGACCCGATGGTCCGTCTGGTGATGGACCGCGACGGGGTCCTGCGCGAGGAAATACTCCTTTTGATCCAGGAGGTTGCCAGCCGGCGCCAGCTCCTCCCCGCGGACGGCGCCGCAGCCGCCTGAGGCGGCAGGGCAGTCCGGCGCTACAGCCGCGCCCGACCGATCCAGAAGAGGTTGGCGAGCGCCGTGACCGGACGCGGGGACGCGTCGCCCGAGAGGCGGGCGCGCGCCTCCTGGTAGGGGCCGACGAAGCGCAGCGCATCCGGCAGGACGGGGTACAGCGTCCGGAGACGGGCCAGCGCCCGGCCGGCGCGCGCCGCCGCCTCCGGCCCGGTGTCCAGCCCGAACGCCCGCGCCAGCCGACGCGGCAGCAGTTGCGCCGTCAGGTCCCGGTACCAGCCGGGCGGGGCCAGCCAGGGCCGGGCGCCGGCCAGCAGCCGGTCCGCCAGCACCCGCGCCTCCGCCGACACGCCCAGCGTATCGCCGGCCTGGGGGTCGCCGGCCAGCGTGCGCGCCATCTCCGCCTGGAAGCCGGCCCAGTCCGCCGGCAGCAGCGCCTCGGGGATGCCGAACAGGGCGCCCATGCGCCGGCTCTCCCGCCAGTAGCGCTGGCGCTCCTCGTGCGGCAGCGGCGGCAGCACCAGGTCGTGGACGCGCAGGGCCGTGTCCACCAGCGTCGCCTGCACCCAGGCCAGGGCCGCCGGGTTGTTGGCGGCATAGGCGCTGCCGGCGGGAAAGCGCCCGACGCCCTGGCGCAGGACGCCCTCCACGGGCGCGTGGCGGCGGTGCAGCGCCCGTGCGGCGGCCAGCGCCCGCTCCTCCGTGCCGAAGACCATGGCGTAGACGGTGCCGAAGGTGCGGTGGAAGCGCCCGACCGGATCGTCCAGCGTGTCGGAGTGGCGGACGATGGCGGCGGCCACCCAGGGGTGCGCCAGCTGCATCAGCAGCGCCCGGCCCGCGCCCAGGAACAGCGCCGCCTCCCGGTCCACGCGCCAGCGGGCGCTGCCCGGGCCGAACAGCCCCGCGTCCCCGCCCGGCGCGCCGTCCAGCGCCGCGGCGAGGCGGGCCTCCAGCTCTTCCGCGCCGACCCGCGTGTCGGGGCCGGCCTCTATGTCCCTGGCATCCTGCATGGCGGGGGCGAAACCCGCGCGGCGCCGCGATGTTCCCGCACGCCGCGCATGGCTCCCCCTTCCGCCGCTACTCCGCCGCGCCCGGCAGCCGGTAGCCGGCGAAGTCCTTGCGCAGCGCCGACTTCAGGATCTTGCCGGTGGCGGTGTGCGGCAGCTCGTTCACGAAGACGACGTCGTCGGGCAGCCACCATTTGGCGACGTGCTGCTCCAGGTAGGAGAGGATGCCGGCCTTGTCGACCGTGGCGCCCGGCCGGCGCACGACGATCAGCAGCGGCCGCTCCGTCCATTGCGGGTGCGGCAGGCCGATGACGGCGGCCTCCGCCACCTCGGCATGGCCCATGGCGGCGTTCTCCAGGTCGATGGAGCTGATCCACTCGCCGCCCGACTTGATGACGTCCTTGGCCCGGTCGACGATGGTCATGAAGCCGTCCGGGTCGATGGTGGAGACGTCGCCGGTGCGGAACCAGCCGTCCGCGGTGAAGGCCCCCTCGTTGGCGGCGCTGTCGGCGAAGTAGCCGCTGGTGATCCAGGGTCCGCGCACGACCAGCTCGCCGAAGGCCTTGCCGTCGCGCGGCAGCTCGTTGCCCTCGGCGTCGACGATCTTCATCTCCACCCCGAAGATGGAGCGGCCCTGGCGCACCTTCATGTCGTGGCGCTTCTCGACCGGCCATTCCTCCATCTCGGGCGTCAGGCTGCCGAAGGTGCCGATCGGGCTCATCTCGGTCATGCCCCAGCCCTGGAAGACCTTGATGCCGTACTCGAACTCGAACTCCTCCACCATCGCCCGGGGCGCGGCGGCGCCGCCGATGGTCAGCACCTTCAGGGTGGAGAACTTCGACTTGGTGGCGCGCAGGTGCTCCAGCAGGCGCAGCCAGAGGGTCGGCACGCCCGAGGTGACGGTGACCCCCTCCTCCTCGATCAGCTCGTACATGCTCTTGCCGTCCAGCTTCGGGCCGGGGAAGGCCATGCTGGTGCCGACGATGGGGCAGGCGTAGGGGTAGCCCCAGGCGTTCACGTGGAACAGCGGCACGACCGGCATGGCGGTGTCGCGGGGGCTCAGCGTCAGGTCGGGCGTCGCCAGCAGGCCGAAGGCGTGCAGCACCGTGGAGCGGTGGCTGTACATGACGCCCTTGGGGTTGCCCGTCGTGCCGGAGGTGTAGCAGAGGCCGCTGGCCGTGTTCTCGTCGAACTCCGGCCAGTCGTACTCGGCCGGCGCCGCCTGCATCAGCGTCTCGTAGCAGAGCAGGCCCGGGATCGCGCTCTCCGGCATCAGGTGCGGCTGGGTCATGACCACGACGGTCCGCACCGTCCTCAGCTGCGGCAGCAGCTTCTCCACCAGCGGCAGGAAGGTGGGGTCCACGAACAGGACCCGGTCCTCCGCATGGTTCAGGATGTAGACAAGCTGCTCGGGATAGAGGCGCGGGTTGACGGTGTGGCAGACGGCGCCGATGCCTGAAATGGCGTAGTACAGCTCCAGGTGCCGGTGGTCGTTCCAGGCCAGCGTCGCCACCCTGTGCCCGTGCCCGACGCCCAGGCCCACCAGCACGTTGGCCAGCTGCTGCGTGCGCGCCCAGGCCTCGCGGTAGGTGTAGCTGTGGTTCGGCTCCAGCGCGAAGCGCGAGCTGATGCGTGCCTTCCCGTGGTTCTGCGCCGCGTGGCGCAGGATCGACGTGATCAGAAGAGGCCGGTCCATCATCAGGCCGCGCATGCCGTAATCCTCCCGCTTATGCTTCGTTCACGCCCTTATAGCCCGGACGAACGCCCGTTTGAAACCACCCATGTGGTGGGGTTGGGCCCGGTGTGGCTATGTCGAAGGGCGGGGACGGTCTTCAGTCGAAGCCCTGGCTCAGCAGCCAGTCGAGGGCACCGACGATGGTGTCGGCGTGGGCGCGGACTTCTGTCAAAGCTGATCCCGGGAGTTCCGTCCGGTTGCCTCCCGTCCTCTCCCAATCCGTCATTCCGGCGAAAGCCGGAATCCAGGGGCGGTTCGCCGTAGCGCCCCAGGGCCCCTGGACCCCGGCTTTCGCCGGGGTGACGGTGGAGAGCGGGGTGACGGTGGAGAGCAAGAAAGGGCCGCGGGATCTCCCCCGCGGCCCTCCCTGTCCGCTCCGGCGTGTGCTGGTTCAGTAGCCGGCGGCGTGGCCGTCCACCCGCATCTCCGTGCCGCCGCGGTAGACGCCGTTGGCGTGGTCGCGCTGGATGGCCTCGTAGCTGCCGTAGTGGGTGCCGGGCTTGACGATGACGGTGTGGCCGCGGCGCTTCAGCTCGGCGCGGACGGCGGGATCGATGCCGGTCTCCAGGAACAGCTCGCCGCCGTCGGTCATCTCGCCGCCGGTGGGCTCCTGCTTGCTCTCGTGCTGCCAGCGCGCGGCATCGCCGGCCTCCTGCACGTTCATGCCGAAGTCGATCATGTTGACCAGCACCTGCGCGTGCCCCTGCGGCTGCATGGCGCCGCCCATGACGCCGAAGCTGAGCCAGGGCTTGCCGTCCTTGGTGACGAAGCCGGGGATGATAGTGTGGAACGGCCGCTTGCCCGGCGCGTAGACGTTGGGGTGGTCGGGGTTCAGGCTGAACAGCTCGCCGCGGTCCTGCAGCATGAAGCCCAGGCCGTCGGGCACCAGCCCGCTGCCCATGCCGCGGTAGTTGCTCTGGATCAGCGACACCATCATCCCGTCCTTGTCGGCGGTGGTGAGGTAGACGGTGTCGTTCTTGAGCAGCTTGGCGTCGCCGGCGGCCACCGCGGGGGCGGCCTTGGCCATGTCGACCAGCTTGCGCCGCTCCGCCGCGTACTCCTTGGTCATCAGCGCCTTCATCGGCACCCTGGCGAAGGCGGGGTCGGCGTAGTAGCGGGCGCGGTCGGCGAAGGCGAGCTTCTTCGCCTCCACCATGGCGTGGATCATGTCGGCGCTGTTGTGCCCCATCGCCTTGAGGTCGTAGCCCTCCAGCACGTTGAGGATCTGCAGCACCGCCAGCCCCTGCGTGTTCGGCGGGATCTGCCAGACGTCGTAGCCGCGGTAGCTGGTGCCGATCGGCTCCACCCACTCGCTCTTGTGGGCGGCGAGGTCGGCCTTGGCGAGGGGGCCGCCGATGCGCTTCATGTAGCGGTCGATGGTGTCGGCGATCTCGCCCCGGTAGTAGGCGTCGCGGCCGCCCTTGGCGAGCAGCTCGTAGGTGCGGGCGAGGTCGGGGTTGCGGAAGATCTCCCCCGCCGCCGGCGCGCGGCCGCCGGGGAAGAAGGTCTTCATCGCGTTCGCCGTCTCCTCGATGTCCTTGTTGGTCTGGAAGCGCGCCAGGTTGCGGCCCCAGCCGTAGGCGACGAAGGGGCTCAGGGGGAAGCCCTCGCGGGCGTAGCGGATGGCGGGCGCCAGCACCTGGTCCATGGGCAGCCGGCCGAACTTCGCGTGCAGCTCGAACCAGCCGTCCACCGCGCCCGGCACGGAGACGGACAGCGACCCGTGCGAGGGGATGGCGTCGCGGCCCTTGAGGCGCGCGCGCAGCTGATCCAGCGTCTGGCCCAGCGGCGCCCGGCCGGACGCGTTCAGCCCGTGCAGCTTGCCCGCCTTGGGGTCCCACACCAGGGCGAACAGGTCGCCGCCGATGCCCGCCCCCGTCGGCTCCATCAGGCCCAGGGCGGCGTTGGCGGCGATGGCCGCGTCCACGGCGCTGCCGCCGGCCTTCAGCACGTCGAGCGCGACCTGGGTCGCCAAGGGCTGGCTGGTCGCCACCATGCCGTTCTGGGCGATGACCTCGCTGCGGCCGGCCAGGTTCAGCCCGACCAGCCGGTCGCCGCGGCCGGCATTGTCGGCCTCCTCGGGCGATGCCGCCGCGGCGCCCGCCGCCGGCAGGGCGAGGCAGGCGGCCAGCAGCGCTCCAATCAGTGTCTTCATCGGGATGGTGCCTTCCGGTTGGCTGAACGCGGTCCTCCCCGCGGCGGACCCTTTGCAACCGTCATACGGCGGATGACCCCGGTGTCGCAAGGACCGGGGCGCCGCTCCGGAACCTGCGCCCGGCGGCCGGCCGGCACCTATATCGAAGGTGGTAGATGACCCTAAACCTTTGGGAGGGAACACTTTCGGAGCGCCGCTCTACATTAGTGTTCCGGACTTCGACGCGCGGATGCACGGCACCGCTCAACCGGGGAGCACTGGGCCCATGTCCCTCGCCAATCTCAAGATCATCCACAAGCTGTTCATCCTCATCGCCGCGCTGACGCTGGTCACCGCCGTCGTCGCCGGTACCGGCGTCGTCGGGCTGAACCGGTTGAGCGATGCCACCGACGAGATCACCCAGTCCGGCAACATCGCGCTGCTGGCTGCGCGGATGAACCAGAACGTCATCGCGCTGAACCGGGCGGAGTTCCGCGTCGCCGCCGATCCCGGCGAGCTGCCGGACGTCGAGCGCGTGATCGCGGAGCAGTCCAAGGAACTGGCGGCGCGCCTGGAAGCCTTGCGCAGCGGTTCGTCCGGCAGGCTCAAGGAGCAGATCGCCGGGATCGAGGAGGGCTACGCCCGTTACCAGCGGGAACTCGAGGACACGCTCGCTACCGTGCGCGCCAACGCCTCCAAGGTCGCCATCTCCGAGGCGCAGGAGGCGATCAAGAAGTCGGCGATGCAGAGCCGGGCGCTCGCCACCGAACTTCAGAAGATCGTGCGGCAGTACGCCGACGAGGCTAGCGCCGAGGCCGGGCGCATCAGCGACGACGCCAGCGCCCTGGCCGCGACGGGCAAGACCGTCATGCTGACGGTGGCGCTCGTCGGCGTGCTGGGCGGCGTGCTGCTGGGCTGGCTGATCGCGCGCTTCACCATCAGCAACCCGCTGGCGGCGTCGGTCGACTGCCTGCGGCGGCTGGCCGAGGGCGATCTGAAGACGGACATCTACGGCGTCGGCCGCGGCGACGAGGTGGGCGAGGTGGCCGCGGCGATGGCGATCTTCAAGGAGAACCTCGTCCGCACGAAGCGGCTGGAGGAGGAGGCCAAGGAGGCCGAGCGGCGGGCCGAGGAGGAGCGGCGGCGCGGCATGATGGAATTGGCCGACCGGTTCGAGGCCGAGGTACTGGGCATCGTCCAGTCCGTCTCCAGCGCCGCCGGGCAGCTGCAGTCAAGCGCCCAGAGCATGTCGGCGGTGGCCGAGCAGACCAACCGGCAGGCCGCGACGGTGGCGGCGGCGACCGAGCAGGCGTCGGCCAACGTGCAGACGGTGGCGGCGGCGACGGAGGAGCTGGGCGGCTCCATCTCCGAGATCTCGCGCCAGGTGCTGGAGTCCGCCCGCATCTCCCAGGGCGCGGCGGAGGAGGCCGAGGCCACCAACCGTGCCGTCGGCGGCCTGGCGGAAGCGGCCCAGCGCATCGGCGCGGTGGTCGAGCTGATCCAGAACATCGCGGCGCAGACCAACCTGCTGGCGCTGAACGCCACGATCGAGGCGGCGCGCGCCGGCGAGGCCGGCAAGGGCTTCGCCGTGGTGGCCTCTGAGGTCAAGCAGCTCGCCAACCAGACGGCGCGCGCCACCGAGGAGATCTCGGCCCAGATCGCGGAGATCCAGGGCCAGACCGACGGCGCCGTGGCCGCCATCCGCTCCATCGCCGGCACCATCGGCCGGGTGAACGAGATCGCCGGGTCCATCGCCTCGGCGGTGGAGGAGCAGTCGGCCGCCACCCAGGAGATCGGCCGCAACGTGCAGCAGGCCGCCCAGGGCACGCAGGAGGTCTCCAGCAACATCGCCGGCGTCAGCCAGGCCGCGGCCGAGGGCGGCACGGCGGCGGCGCAGGTGCTGTCGGCCGCCGGCACCCTGTCCAAGGAGGCGGCCGACCTGCGCCGCCAGGTGGACGCCTTCATCGCCCGCGTCCGCGCCGCCTGAGCCCCCGCGGCCGCCGGGCAAGAAGAAAGGGCCGGGACGCCCCCTGGGGTGTCCCGGCCCTTGTCGTTCCGGCGTCCGGCCGGGATCAGCCGACGTCGCCGACGCCGACGACGGTGACGCCCGCGAGCGTGCCGCCGAGGTCGACGAACTTGCCGCCGTCCCAGTAGATCGCCGCCCCGCCGGCGTCGTTGCGCAGGATCACGTCGGCCTTGCCGTCGCCCGACACGTCCCCGCTCTCAACGAAGCTCCAGCCCTCGCTCAGCGTGATGAAGTCGCGGAACCCGCTGTTGCCCTGCGTGCTGTCCCAGAACAGCATCGCCCGCGACTGCGTGTTGAAGAACAGGAAGTCGTCGCTGCCGTTGCCGTTGAAGTCCGCCACCGACTCAACCCGCCAGCCCTGCCCCATCTGCAGCAGGTCCTTGAAGTCCTTGCCGTCCCAGTACAGCACCGAGTTGGTGTTGGCGTTCAGGAACACGATGTCGTCGGTCCCGGCGTTGTTCACGTCGCCCACGCCCACCACCGAGAACCCCTCCGCCAGCGGCGCGAACGAGGTCTGCTGGTTGTTGGACACGTCCAGGAACGACAGCTGGTTGCCGCTCGACACCAGCACCTCCGGCGTGGCGGAGCCGGCGAAGTTGCCGGTCGCCACCACCTTGGCCCCGTTCAGCTGCAGCTCGGTGAAGCCGTTGGCGCCCTTGGTGGGGTCGTAGATCAGGGTGGTGCCGCCGCTCTGCACCAGGAAGTCGGTGCGCTCGTCGCCGGAGAAGTCGTTCTGGCCGAGGAACTCCACGGTACCGGCGTTGAAGTCGCCGACGGTGGTGAAGCCGTTGGCGCCCTTGGAGGGGTCCCAGGCCAGGGTGCCGTTGTTCTGGGTCTGCAGGATGATCTGCTGGGCGGAGCCGCCGCCGCCGGTGGCGGGGCTGTCGATGGTCTGGTCGGCGAACTTCAGGCGCTCCACGCCGGACAGGCGGTCGGTGCCGTCGGCGCCGCCGTTGTTGTGGACGACGATGACGGTGGAGCCCTCGGTGGTGACGGTGTAGTCGGCGCGGTTGCCGGCGAACAGGGCGGTGTCGGTGCCGGCGCCGCCGGTGATGGTGTCGTTGCCGCCCAGGCCCTGCAGCATGTCGTCGCCTTCGCGGCCGTCCAGCATGTTGTTGTTGGCGGCGCCGATGATCGTGTCGG
>DASPKT010000158.1:0-13067 GCA_035627915.1 Azospirillaceae bacterium | reverse complement strand
AGGAAGCCGACCAGGAGCGTGCCGCCGCCCAGCGGGTCCGGCCCGGTCGCGCGGTAGTGCAGCATCAGGACAGGACCGGTGCCCATCCGCTCGGCCATGCGGG
This sequence comes from Azospirillaceae bacterium, assembly GCA_035627915.1. Taxonomy (GTDB): domain Bacteria; phylum Pseudomonadota; class Alphaproteobacteria; order Azospirillales; family Azospirillaceae; genus DASPKT01. The sequence continues at coordinate 12,964 of DASPKT010000158.1, read as the reverse complement.
CCTGGGATTCCGCATCCTCGCCCGGCTCGAACGGGTAGGCGTAGGTGCCGGAGGCGAAGCCCGGCACGTCCATCGCAGCGACGGCCGGCTGCAGCCAGGTCGGCAGCGGCTGGACCGGCGAGCCGAAGGGGCCCGCCGCCCACAGGAAGAAGCCCCAGACGAACAGGATGAGGGCGGCGGCGAGGGAGGCCCCGCCGATCTGCAGGGCCGCCCTGTGGCCCGAAGCGCGTTCGACCATGCTACCCCTCCCGACGAGTCGTCACTCCGGAAGGGGTAGTGTCGCGCCGCGCGCGGCACTTGGCAATGCGCGACGGAAGGCTCAGGCGATCTCGAGGATGGCCTCGACCTCGACCGCGACGCCCAGCGGCAGCGAGGAGGCGCCGACGGCGGAGCGGGCGTGGCGGCCGGCGTCGCCGAACACCTGCACCATCAGCTCAGACGCGCCGTTGATGACCTTCGGCATGTCGGTGAACTCCTGCGTGCAGTTCACGAAGCCGACCAGCTTCACCACCCGGACCACCCGGTCCAGGTCGCCGTCCAGCGCCGCCTTGGCCTGAGCGATGATGTTCAGCGCGCAGGTCTTGGCGGCCTCCGCCCCCTGCTCGACCGTGTAGCCGGCGCCGAGCTTGCCGACATGGCGCAGCTCGCCGTTCCAGAAGGGCACCTGGCCGGAGACGTACAGCATGTTGCCCGAGCGCACGGTGGGCACGTAGGCGGCCACGGGGGCGGCGGCCTTGGGCAGCTCCAGGTTCAGCTCGGAAAGGCGCGCGTCGATGCGTCCGGCCATGGTTTCCTCCTTCTTTGGCGCGACCGGCCCGTTGCCCGGGCCGTGGATGGCGGCGACCATAGACAAGCCCGCCGGAACGCGCCAGCGCGGGCGGCGCATGGCAGGTGAGGGGCCGCAATAGTCAGGGGCCGGCCCGGTAGAAGCCGAGATCCTCCCACTTGCCGCGGGAGTAGTTGAAGCCGCGCAGGCCCGCCACCTGCCGGACCTCAATCCCCAGCGCGCCGGCCGCCGCCTGGAAGGCGGACAGCTCGCGCGCCGTCACCAGCCCCAGCGCGCAGGCCGGGTCGCCCGCCAGGTGCGCCGCCACCGTGTCGGCGCCGCCGAGCCGCGTGCCGGTGCCGACCAGGAAGACCATGCTGGGCTCGGTATAGCCGGCGGCGGCCAGCACGGTGCCGGGACAGGGGCGCAGGCGCTCCACCGTCTCCGCCACCCGGGGCGACAGCCAGACCTGATCGAGGCCGGGCAGCAGCAGCCCGTGCACCGTGCCGTAGGTCGCCAGCGCGCCCGCCACCAGGCTCGCCAGCAGCCGCTCCGGCTCGCGCTGGTGCTCATAAAGCAGGGCCGCGGCGCCGGTGGCCAGGATCGCGGCGGCGGCCAGCGCGCCCGTTATGCTTGGCACCCCGTTCACCGCGACGGGCAGGTACGCGGCGACGCCGGCGAAGCCCAGGGTGACGGCGCTCCAAATCACGGCTACCGCCCAGAAGCCCCAGCGGCTGCGCGGGCGCGGGCCGTCGTGCCGCTCCAGCGTCGCGGCGGCGGCCAGCATCGCCAGGGCGGGGAAGACCGGCAGGGTGTAGTGCGGCAGCTTGGTCACCACCAGCTCGAACACGACCCAGGTCGGCAGCGCCCAGGCCAGGCAGAAGCGCACCGCCGCGTCGCCGCGCCGCCGCCACATCCAGGGCAGGGCCAGCGCCACGAGCGGCGTCCACGGCCAGAAGCTGAGCCACACGGTGGCGAGGTAGTAGCCGGGCGGGCCGCCGTGGCTCTCCTGCCCGGTGTTGGCCTTGCCCAGGAACTCGTGCCCGATGGCGTAGCTGAAGAAGGCGCCGTCGGTGCGCACCCAGATGGCGGCCAGCCAGGGCAGCACGACCGCCAGCAGGACCGGCACGCCGATCCCCGGGCGCAGCAGCCGCAGCCAGTCCCAGCGCCGGTCGGCGAGGCCGAGGGCCAGCATGGTCGTGCCCGTGACCATCAGCACGATGGGCCCCTTGACCAGGATGGACAGCCCCGCCGCCCCCCAGAAGGCCAGCACCCAGCCCAGGCCCGGCGGCACCGGCTTGTCGCGGTCCAGGTAGAAGCGCGCCAGCGCCCCCTGCACGGCCACGACGGTGGCCAGCAGCACGGCGTCGGTCTTCGCCATGCGCGCCTCCACCCCCAGCACCAGGGCGGAGGCCAGCGCCAGCCCCGCCGCCATGCCGGCGGCGGCACCGAACAGCCGGGCGCCGGCGGAGGCGGTCAGCAGCACCGCGGCGACGGCCCCCAGCAGGGAGGGCACCCGGTACATCCAGATCGGCCCTTCCGACCCGCCGCCGGTCAGCAGGCGCACCGACGCGCTCTGCATCCAGTAGATGCCGACCGGCTTCTTGTGCCGCGCCTCCTCCTGGAAGCGGATGTCGACGAAGTCGCCGCTCTCCAGCATCTGGCGGCTGGCCTGGGCGTAGCGGCTCTCGTCCCGGTCGAAGGGCGGCAGGCCGGCGAAGCCGGGCAGGTAGAGGACCAGCGCCACCAGCGCCAGCAGCAGATGGTGGCGCAGGCCCAGTTCCGCCGGCCGGGGCAGGAGGCGGGTCATGGCGCGCCGCCGGCCTTCTTCTGCCGGTGGATGAACCAGATGTTGCGGCTGTAGATGACCAGCGCCGGGACCTGGCCGGCGATGACGACCAGGTCCGGCCGCAGCAGCCCGTAGATCGCCACCATCGCGCCGCCGGCCAGGCTGAAGTACCAGAAAGCCTCCGGCACGACGCTGCGCTTGGCGCGCTCGCTGGCGATCCACTGCACCAGGAATCGGCCGGTGAACATCGCCTGCGCGCACAGGCCGAAGACGACCAGCCAGCCCTGGTCGGCCACGGCGGCGTCCCACCACTGCTCCAGATGGGTCCAGATCATTGCGGCTCAGGCCTCGGTCACGTCGCCGGGCAGGGTGGTGCGCCGGCGCAGCCAGACCACCCCGTACAGGTCGAACAGCCCGACCGCGGCGCGGCCCAGGTTGGTGTATTTCGACGTGCCCGTCCGCCGCGCCCGGTCGTTGACCGGCAGCATGGCGACCCGGTGCCCGTAATAGCCGACCAGGGCGGGGAAGAAGCGGTGCAGGCTGTCGAAGAAGGGCAGTGCCAGGAACACGTCGCGCCGGATGGCCTTCAGCCCGCAGGCGGTGTCGGGGCAGTCGTCGCGCAGCAGGGCGCGGCGGATGCCGTTGCCGATGCGCGAGGCCAGCCGGCGCCAGATCGTGTCGTCGCGCCGGCGGCGCAGCCCCGCCACCAGCGCCACCCGCGGGTCGGCCGCCGCCGCCTCCAGCAGCCGCGGCACGTCGCGCGGGTCGTTCTGCCCGTCGCCGTCCATGGTGACGATCCAGGGCGCCTTCGCCGCCGCGATGCCGGTGCGCAGCGCTGCACTCTTGCCGGCGCGCCGGGCGTGGCGCAGCAGCCGCAGGTGGGGGAAGCGCGCCTTGGCCGCCAGGATGCGCTCCGCCGTACCGTCGGTGGAGCCGTCGTCGACGAAGACCACCTCGTAGTCGCCGCCGGGGCCCAGCACCTCGGCCAGCTCCTCGGCCAGGGGTGCGATGTTGTCGGCCTCGTTCAGGACCGGGATGACCACCGAATACCGCACTCTGCCGACCTCGCGCGCGAAAGCTTCCGCAGGCGTGTACCCCCGGCGGCCCCGCCGCGCCAGCGAATCTTGGTGCTTCAGACGGCGCGCACGGCGTCCGCGGCGACCGCGCGCACCCCCGCCGCCGCCATCCGCGCCCGTGCCGCCGCCAGCGACCCGCCCTGGTCGATGGCGCGGCAGGCGTCCTCCACCAGCACCGCGGCGAATCCGCAGCGCACCGCGTCCTCGGCGGAGTAGGCGACGCAATAGTCGGTGGCGAGGCCGGCCAGGAACACGCGGGCGAAGCCGCGCTCGCGCAGGTATCCCGCCAGCCCCGTCGGCGTTCTCCGGTCGTTCTCGTAGAAGGCGGAATAGCTGTCGATGCCGGGGCGGAAGCCCTTGCGCACCACCAGCTCCGCCCGCCGCGTCTCCAGCCCCGGGTGGAAATCGGCGCCGGCCGTGCCCTGCACGCAATGGTCGGGCCACAGCACCTGCTCGCCATAGTCCAGCCGCGCCGTGCCGAAGGGGCTGGCGCCCGCGTGCGCGCTGGCGAAGGAGCGGTGGCCCGGCGGGTGCCAGTCCTGGGTCAGCACGACATGGGCGAACCGCTCCTGCAGCCGGTTGGCGACCGGCACCACCGCGTCGCCGTCCGGCACCGCCAGCGCGCCGCCGGGGCAGAAGTCGTTCTGGATGTCGACCAGGACCAGCACGTCGGCGGGGCCGGGGGTCAGGCTGTCGCTGCGCATGGGCGCTCCTCTGGCGTCGGGCCGGCGATCATGGCCCCCGGGCGGGGGTGCAGGCAAAGCCTTCCGGATATGGTAATGCGGGGGAAGGAACGGAGAGGGAGGACGGAAATGGCGGTGCGGCTGGCGGGCGCGGTCCTGGCGGGGCTGCTGGCGCTGGGAACGGTCCCGGCGGCGGCGCAGACGGTGGTGCTGGTCCGCCACGGGGAGAAGGCGCACGCCCCGGGCGACCCCGACCCGGCCTTGTCGGAGGCGGGGCAGGCCCGCGCGGCGGCGTTGGCGGAAGCGCTGGGGGGTGCCCGGGTCACGGCCGTGCTGACCAGCCAGTTCCGCCGCACCCGCGACACCGCGGCGCCGGTGGCGACGGCGGCGGGCGTGGCGGCGGAGACGGTCGCGATCGAGGGGCGGGACGTCGCCGGCCAGGCGGCCGCGGTGGCGCGGCGCCTGAAGGGGCTGAAGCCGGGGGAGACCGCGGTCGTGGTCGGCCACAGCAACACCCTGCCGGCCCTCATCGCCGCGCTGGGCGGGCCCGCGGTGCCGGAGTTGCAGGAGTGCGAGTACGACCGGCTGTTCGTACTGGTGCCGGGCGGTGAGCGTCCCACCCTGGTGCAGGCGCGCTACGGCGCGTCCACGGCGGGCTGCGCCGGCCGGTAGCGCAGCCCGGCAGTCTTCCGGGAGGAGCGGGCGGTCAGACCCGCGCCAGGGCCGCCTGGGTCCGGTTCTGGACGCGGAGCTGGCGCAGGATGGCCTTCACGTGGTTCTTCACCGTCCCCTCGGTCGTGCCGAGGCGGCGGGCGATCTCCTTGTTGGGCAGGCCCTGGCGGACCAGGTCCAGCACCTCGCGCTGGCGCGGGGTGAGGCCGGAATGGTCGCCGGTCGTCCCCCGCGGCTCCTGCGGGGCGCAGGGGGCGGGCGGGGCCAGCCGGGGCATGAAGATGCCGCCTGACAGCACCAGCGAGAAGGCGCTGCGCAGCGCGTCCGCACCGGCGGAGCGGGGCAGGTAGCCGCGGGCGCCGCCGGCCAGCGCCAGGTGCATGGCCTCCGGATCGTCCTCGCCCGTCACCAGGACGGTGCCGACCTGCGGCCGGCGGGACAGGTCCCGCGCCAGCGCGTCGGTCGGCGGCGCGCCGGGCAGCTGCCGGTTCACCACGACGAGGTCGAACCGGCCGCCCTCGCAGGCGCGTTCGAAGCTGTGGAAGTCGGCGACCCCGGAGATGGTGGCGTCCGGGCCGATGAGGCCGCGCAACACCAACGCCACCTCGTCCCGTACCAGGGGACGATCGTCCGCTAGGAGTATGTTCATAATCCGTGCAACGAAAAGTGACGGCCCCTCAGCACGTCGGCACGGACTCTTGCAACTCGGAAAAACCTTGTCAATACAGAGGTTTGTTTCAGGCGGTTGCGCTGTGTTTCGATTGTTTCGCGTACCCGGCCTAGCCCTTTGGTTTCCCTGCCGGATCACCCGGAAACGGTTGACACCGGTGCCCCGCCGCCCCTGAAAAAAGCACAGCCGCCGAGGCGGCGCAGCGCGTCGGCGCGGTACAGGACCGGGTTCGCCGTGGGATTCCCCGGCATGGCACAGCCCAGCACCGCCAGGTCGGTGCCCGTGCGCGCCAGCCGCTCCACCCCCTCCGCCAGCAGGCCGGCGGGCAGCACGTCGCCCGGCTCCAGGAACAGGACGTAGGGCGTGCGCACCGCCTCCAGCCCGCGGTCGCGCGCGTCGGCCGGGCCCAGCGGGCCCAGGTGGAAGCAGCGTACCCGGAAGCGGGCGGCGACGCGGGCGGCGTCATCGCAGAGCCCCTCGTCCACGACGATCACGGACTCGGGCGGGCGGGTCTGGGCAAGGAGGGACGCCAGCGTGTCCGCGAGGTCGGGGGCGCCGCCGCGGGAGACGACGACGGCGGTGACCGGCACCGGGAGCGCGGGAGCGGCGGATTCGCCGATGCGGGCGGCGGGCGAGGGGCCGTGCATGCGTGTCCTCCGGCCGGGTCTGTCGGAGGCCGATCCAACCATGCCCGCCGCCCGTGCGGGAGCCGTGCGGCCGGGGTATCGCCGGTTGCCGCGCCACCGCCCGCGGCGGCTACCCAAGGCGGAGATGCGCCTCCGCCGCCCGCGCCAGCCGCGCCACCGGCGCCGACCAGTCGCCGGGCCGCTCCTGCCGGAACAGGCGCATGGTGGGGTACCAGGGCGTGCTCTCCCCCGCCGCCTCCCAGCGCCAGTCGGCCCCGGCGTGCAGCAGGGTGAAGACCGGCACCCCCAGCCCGCCCGCCAAGTGCGCGGCCATGGTGTCCACGGTCACGACCAGGTCGAGGCGGCGCATGGTGGCGGCCGTCCGGGCGGCCTCCGGCGTGCCGCTGTCGCGCAGGGCGGGCGGCAGGGCCTGCGCGTCGCGGGCGGGGCCCTGCTGCAGGCTGTGGAACTCGACGCCTGCCATGTCCAGCAGGGGCGCCAGCGCCTCCAGGGACAGGGAGCGGCGCGGGTCCCAGCCACCGGCGGCCCAGACCAGCCCCACCCGTGGCGGCATCCCGGCCGCGCGCTCCGGCAGTGCCGGCTCCGCGGCCCCGGGGTCCAGGTAGGGGACCTCCGCCGGCACCGCGTCGCGGCGGGTGCGCAGCGCGTGGGGCAGCTCCATGCTCTCCGCGTCCACCTCGTAGGGCAGGTCGTCGGCCCGGCCCAGCGGCACCAGCGCGTCGATGCCGGGCGTGCCGGCCAGCAGCGGGAGCAGCTCCTCCTGCGCCTCGACCCCGACCCAGGGGCAGAGGCGCCTCAGCACGGGGGCGTAGCGCACGAACTGCAGCGTGTCGCCCAGCCCGTGGTAGCAGCGCACCAGCACCCGGCGCCCCGGCAGCGGTGTGCCGTTCCAGACGCAGCGCGTGTGGTAGGGCGTCCAGGGGCGGTTGAAGTCGTCGGGCGCGCGCGACGCCAGCACCGCGTCGGACAGCCGCCAGGCCGCCTCGTAGTCGCCGCGCAGCATGCAGTCCTTCCACCGCGACTCCACGTCGTCCGGCACCGCCGGGGGAGACGCAGGGGACGGTGCGCCCCAGTCATCCGGCCGCACGGGCGCCCTCCCGGTCGAGCCGCTTCAGCATGACCCAGAGGTCCAGGGGGATGTCGTGCGCCACGCCGTCGGGCGTGCGGTAGGCGAAGCTGGTCACGGTCCTGCCGACCTCCCGGTATCCGAGCCGCTCGTAGAACCGCCGGGCGGCGGGATTGCTCCGCTCCACCGTCAGGCTCACCCGATCGCTCCCGCCGGCGCGGACGGCGTCCTCCGCCGCCGCCAGCAGGCGCGCGCCGATGCCGTGGCGGCGGAGCGGCGGCAGCACCCGCACCGCCCACAGCGACGGCGGGCCGCCGGACGCGCGGTCGTACTCGATCCAGGCCTGGCCCACGGGGAAGCCGCCGAGGTCGGCCACCAGCATGGCGACCTCGCCGGTCGCCTGGCGGTCGAAGGCGGCGCGGATGACCTCCCGCTGGTCGGCGTAGAGGCCGTACCATTCCAGCCCCTCCAGGTCCGCCTCGGCGCAGCGGCGGACCGTCACGTCGAGCGTGACGGGGAAGCGGGAGAGGGGGGTGCGGGCGGCGGGACCGTGCATCGGGACACCTCGGGCGAAGGCCGTACCGATCCCGCGAACCGGCGGCGGGCCGCCGGGGTTCCTAGAGGCCGGCCACCTCGCGCCCGCGGCCCACCGCGCGCATGCGGGTGACCCAGTCGGGGTCGCGGCCCGCGGTGGCGCGGTAGTGGCGGTGCGCCGCCTCCACCAGCCGGCCGCCGAGGCCCAGCCGGGCGTCGCCCATCTCCAGCATCCGCAGGTTCGGCCAGGCCTGCGGGCGGATGCGCACCACCTCGGCCAGCGCCTCCTCGGGCGCCCGGTCGGGCCGCGCCTGGGCCAGCACCAGCGTCATCGCGGCGGTGGAGCGCGACACGCCGGCGAAGCAGTGGACCAGCAGGTGGCAGTCGGCCGCCTGCGCCTCCGCCGCCAGCTCCTGCCCGAAGGCCAGCAGCGCCGTGACATGCTCCTCCGCGGGCGGGTTCCGGCCCTCGATCTCCTCGATCATGTCGTCGAAGCGCAGGTCCAGGCGGACATGCTCCCCGAAGGAGCCGAAGGACGGCGGCATCGGCGTGCCGGGGTCGAGGATGGAGAGCACGTGGCTGACGCCGGCGGCGCAGTGGCCCTGCAGCTCCTCGACGCCGCAGACGGTGATGCGGAAGGGGACGAAGGGGCTGGGGCTCACGCGGCCTCCTGGCGGGCTGTTGAGGGGGAGGGTGCGGCGCTCAGCCGCGGTCCGCGGACCCGTCGATCCGCTCGATGGAGCGGATGGAGACGCGGCGCCCGTCGGCCACCAGCCGGCCGCTGATCGGGCAGAGATCGCCGGAGGAGTTCGGCACCAGCGCGATCTTGGCGGCGCTGCCGAGCGCCGCCGTCGTGGTGGCGATGCGCACCCGGTACTCCCGGTTCGCACCGGCCCGCAGGATCACGTCGCCGTTGCCGTCCACGTTCCAGCCGTGGACCTGGTCCACCCGGACGCAGACGGCGGGGGCCCGGGCCTCGTCCTTCTCCACCGCGGCGAGGGCGCCGGGCGCGGACCAAGCGGCGAGCAGGAGCGCGGGAAGGGCTGGGAGGGCGGCGCGCATGGGCGGTCTCCGTCGCGGGCGGTGCGTCTTCCGGATATGGGAACGCGCCGGGCCAGGGGAAGGTAGCGCAAGCCGGCGCCCCAGGCCACCCGTGCCGGGGCCCGGAAAGACGAAACCCCCGGTCCTTTCGGACCGGGGGCCCCAAAAGCGAAACCCCCCGGTCCTTTCGGACCGGGGGGCTGCATCACCCGATGGCTTGCGCCGATCGTACTGGTCGGAGAGAGAGGATTCGAACCTCCGGCCCCTGCCTCCCGAAAGCAGTGCTCTACCAGGCTGAGCTACTCTCCGTCGCCGGGTGGCCGGGTATATAGCGACATCCGGTACCCGTCGCAAGGCTTTTAGTAATCGCGGTCGACGACGAAATCGATCACGTCGAGCAGCGCGCGCTTCTCCGTGGAGGACGGGAACAGGCCCAGCGCGTCGCGGGCGACGGCGCCGTAGTGGCGGGCGCGCTCCACGCTGTCGCGCAGCGCGTTGTGGCGGTTCATCAGCTCGATGGCCCGCTCCAGGTCGCCGTCCTCCTGCACCATCTGCTCCATGGTGCGGCGCCAGAAGGCCCGCTCCTCCTCGTCGCCGCGGCGGAAGGCCAGGACGACCGGCAGGGTGATCTTGCCCTCGCGGAAGTCGTCGCCGATGGTCTTGCCGAGGCGCGCCTGGACGGCGGAATAGTCCAGCACGTCGTCCACCAGCTGGAAGGCGATGCCGAGGTTCAGCCCGTAGCTGCGCAGCGCGTCCTCCTCGGTGGAGGGGCGGCCGGCGACGACGGCGCCGATGCGGCAGGCGGCGGCGAACAGCTCGGCCGTCTTCGCCTTGATGACCTCGAGGTAGGCCTCCTCGCTGGTCTCGGTGTCGTTCGAGGTGGTGAGCTGCAGCACCTCGCCCTCGGCGATGACGGCGGAGGCGTTGGAGAGGATGCGCAGCACGTCCAGCGAGCCGTCCTCCACCATCAGCTGGAAGGCGCGCGCGAACAGGAAGTCGCCGACCAGCACGGAGGCCTTGTTGCCGAACACGGCGTTGGCCGAGGCCTGGCCGCGGCGCAGGTCGCTCTCGTCCACCACGTCGTCGTGCAGCAGGGTGGCGGTGTGGATGAACTCCACGCAGGCGGCCAGCGCCGCCTGCCGCTCGCCCCGGTAGCCGCACATGCGGGCGGATGCCAGCGTCAGCACCGGGCGCAGCCGCTTGCCGCCGCTCGCCACCAGGTAGCCGGCCAGCTCGGGGATGAGCGGCACCGGGGAGTGCATGCGCCGCACGATGATGTCGTTGACGTGCTTCAGGTCGTCCGCGACCAGCCCGATCAGGGCCTCCAGCGCGTCGCCCCCGGCCTTGCGGCGCTTCTCATCGAGGTTGGTGACGACGGCCACGGCAAGCACTCCTCAGGGATAAGGCTCTGTTCGGACGGGGCCGGATGCCCCGGTTGACGCGCCTGGATATGCCAGCGAGCATATCCGCGCAACCCCCCGGGTCAAGCGCGCGGCCCGCATGGGCGCCAACCCCCACTTTATTGCCGGTTCCCGCATGAAGCTTCTCTATGCCTCCAACAACGCGGTGGAGCTGTCCTGGCTGGTCGCCTTTCTCGGCGACAGCGGCATCCCCGCGGTGGTCCTGGACGAGCACACCTCCGTCGTCGAGGGCAGCATCGGCGCCATCCCGCGCCGCCTGATGGTGGACGACGACGACCTGGAGGAGGCGCGGGCGCTGCTGCGGGAGGCCGGGCATGAGCCCTGGTCCTGACATACCGCCCCCCGACCTGCTGCTGGGCGGCCGGGTGCGGCTGCTGCAGCCGGGGAAGGGATACCGCGCCGCCATCGACCCGGTCCTGCTGGCCGCCGCCGTCCCGGCCGGGGAGGGAGAACGCGTGCTGGAACTGGGCTGCGGGGCGGGGGCGGCGTCGCTGTGCCTGGCGGCGCGGGTCCCGGGCTGCCGCGTGACCGGGCTGGAGATGCAGGCGGAAGCCGCGGAGCTGGCCCGCCGCAACGCCGCGCTGAACAGGCTGGAGGAACGGTTCGAGGTGGTGGAGGGAGACCTGCTGCGCCCGCCCGGCGTGCTGCGGCCCGGCGGCTTCGACCGGGTGATGGCGAACCCGCCCTTCCACCCGGCCGGCGCCCACACGATCTCCCCCACGGCGGGCAAGGCCGCCAGCCACGGGGAGGGGGAGGCGGGCTTGGCCGACTGGATCGCCGCGGCGCTGCGGTTCCTGAAAGGGCGGGGGACGCTGACGCTGGTCCACCGCGCCGACCGGCTGGACGAGATCCTGGCCCGGCTGCACGGCCGCTTCGGCGCCGTGACCGTGCTGCCGCTCTGGCCCATGCAGGGGCGGGAGGCGAAGCGGGTGATCGTGACGGCCCGGCGCGACGCCCGCTCGCCCGCCCGCCTGCTGCCCGGGCTGGTGCTGCACGGGGCCGGCGGCGCCTACACGCCGGAGGCGGAGCGGGTGCTGCGGGACGGGGTAGCGCTGGAGACCTGAACGGCCCGGCGTTGCATCCCGGCCGCCACTCACCATCTGTGGTCGGCCATGATGATGCGAAAGATCAGGACCCTGCTGGGTCGCCCCAACCCGCCCGTCGTCTCCGTCCTGCGCCTGTCCGGCATCATCGGGCAGCTGGGGGGCCTCCGGCCCGGCCTCGCCATGCAGAACACCGCCGCCCTGATCGAGCGCGCCTTCGCGCCCAGGGGCCAGGCGGCGGTGGCGCTGGTGGTGAACTCGCCCGGCGGCTCGCCGGTGCAGTCCTCCCTCATCGGGCGGCGCATAAGGGCGCTGGCGGAGGAGAAGAAGGTCCCCGTCGTGGCCTTCGTGGAGGACGTGGCGGCGTCCGGCGGCTACTGGCTGGCCGCGGCGGCGGACGAGATCTTCGTGGACGAGAGCTCCATCGTCGGCTCCATCGGCGTCGTCTCCGCCGGCTTCGGCTTCCAGGAGCTGATAAGCCGCTTCGGGATCGAGCGGCGCGTGCACACGGCCGGCGAGCACAAGGCCATGCTGGACCCCTTCCGCCCGGAGGACCCGGACGAGGTGGCGCGGCTGGAGGGCATGCAGCGCGACATCCACGAGGTGTTCAAGGAGTGGGTCCGCACCCGCCGCGCCGGCCGGCTGAAGGCGCCGGAGGCGGAGCTGTTCACCGGCGCCTTCTGGACCGGGCGGCGCGGGGTGGAGCTGGGCCTGGCCGACGGCATCGGCGACGTGCGCTCGGTCATGCGGGCCCGTTTCGGGGACAAGGTGGTGCTGCGCCCGGTGGCGGTGCGCCGGCCTTTCTGGCAGCGGGGCTTCAGCATCGGCGGGGGCATCGGCGGCGGCCTGGCCGCCGACGCGGCGGCGGGCCTGGTCGGGGCGGCGGAGGAGCGGGCGCTCTGGGCCCGCTACGGGCTGTAGCATCTCGCGGGGGGCGCGCGGCTGTGGTAAGTCTTGCCGCCGTCCGATCCGACGGCGCCGCCCCCGTGCCGGCCCGCCCGACATTTCCCGCCGGTTTCCGTGATCAGCATCCGTCCCGTCTTCAACATCATCTCGTTCCTGGTGTTCTTCCTGGGGCTGGGGATGCTCGTTCCGGCGCTGGCCGACCTGGCGGTCGGCCACAAGGACTGGAAGGCCTTCGTGCTGGCCAGCGCCTTCACCGTCGGCATCAGCGGCGCGATCTACCTCTCCACCCGCGACGACAAGATGGAGCCGCTGTCGATCCGCCAGACCTTCCTGCTGACCACGCTGGCATGGGTGGTGACGGGGCTGGTCTGCTCGGTCCCGCTGATGTGGAGCACGCTGAAGCTGGACGTCACCGATGCCGTCTACGAGGCGATGTCGGGCCTGACCACCAACGGCGGCACGGTCATCGTCGGCCTGGATTCAGCACCGCCGGGCGTGCTGCTGTGGCGGGCGCTGCTGAACTGGTTCGGCGGCATCGGCATCATCGTCATGGCCATCGCCATCCTGCCCGTGCTGCGCGTCGGCGGCATGCAACTGTTCCGCACCGAATCGTCCGACCGCAGCGAGAAGCCCTTCGCCACCCTGCGCGA
>DASPKT010000157.1:0-26407 GCA_035627915.1 Azospirillaceae bacterium | reverse complement strand
GCCGGTACTTCGGGTCGCCGAACCCGTCGTGCAACACCTGCAGGATCGCCAGGCACGTGTCGAGCCCGATCAGGTCCGCGAGGGCCAGCGGTCCCATCGGATGGTTCATCCCGAGCTTCATCACCGTGTCGATCGCCTCCGCCGTCCCCACGCCCTCCATGAGGCAGTAGACCGCCTCGTTGATCATCGGCATGAGGATGCGGTTCGCGACGAAGCCCGGGTAGTCGGTGACCTCGACCGGCGTCTTGCCGAGCGCGCGCGCCATCGCCATGACGTGCTGCGTGGTCTCGTCGGACGTCGCGAGGCCGCGGATCACCTCGACGAGCTGCATCACCGGCACCGGGTTCATGAAGTGCATGCCGATGAACTTGTGCGGACGGTCGGTGCAGGCGGCCAGCCGGGTGATGGAGATCGACGAGGTGTTCGTCGCCACCAGCGCGTCGGCCTTCAGGTGCGGCACCAGCTGCTTGAAGATGGCGCGCTTGACCTCCTCGCTCTCGGTCGCGGCCTCGACGACGAAGTCGCAGTCGCCCAGCAGCGCCAGCTCGGTCCCCGTCTCGATCCGCGCCATGGCGGCGTCCTTGTCGGACTGGGAGACCTTGCCGCGGGCGACCTGGCGCTCGAGGTTCTTGTCGATCGTCTGGACGGCGCGGGCCAGGGCCTCGGCGCTGATGTCCGAGAGGCGGACCGAGAAGCCGGCGACGGCGCAGACATGGGCGATACCGCTGCCCATCTGGCCCGCGCCGATGATGCCAATCTTGGAGATCATGGGAAATCCTTGCGGGATTGGGGCGGACCGAGGGTCGGTCCGCCCCTCCCGGCAGTCTATCACACGGCGTCGGTCAGTTCCGGCACCGCCTTGAACAGGTCCGCGACCAGCCCGTAGTCGGCCACCTGGAAGATGGGGGCCTCCTCGTCCTTGTTGATCGCGACGATGACCTTGCTGTCCTTCATGCCGGCCAGGTGCTGGATGGCACCGGAGATGCCGACGGCGATGTACAGCTCGGGCGCCACGATCTTGCCGGTCTGGCCGACCTGGTAGTCGTTCGGCACGAAGCCGGCGTCCACGGCCGCGCGGGACGCGCCGACGGCGGCGCCCAGCTTGTCCGCCAGCTTGTCCAGCAGGACGAAGTTGTCGCCCGACTGCATGCCGCGGCCGCCCGAGACGATGACGCGGGCGCTGGTCAGCTCGGGGCGCTCCGACTTGGTCAGCTCCTGCCCGACGAACTTCGACAGGCCGGCGTCGCCGCCGCCGCCGACGCTCTCCACCGAGGCGGAGCCGCCGGTCGCGGCCGCCGCCTCGAAGGCGGTGCCGCGCACGGTGACGACCTTCACCGCGTCCGAGGACTGCACGGTGGCGATGGCGTTGCCGGCGTAGATCGGGCGGGTGAAGGTATCGGCGCTCTCCACGCCGATGATGTCGCTGATCTGCGCCACGTCCAGCAGGGCCGCGACTCGCGGGGCGACGTTCTTGCCGAAGGTGGTGGCGGGGAACAGGACGTGGGTGAAGCCGCCGTCGCGGGCGGCCTTGACCACCAGCGGGGCGACGTTCTCGGCCAGCCCGTGGGCCAGCTCGGCCCCGTCGGCGGCCAGCACCTTGGAGACGCCGGCGACCTGGGCGGCGGCCTGCGCGGCCTCCGCGGTGCCCTGGCCGGTGACCAGCAGGGTGACGCTGCCGCCCAGCTTGGCGGCGGCGCCCAGCGTGGTCAGCGTGGGCGCCTTGACGGCGCCGGTGGAGGGTTCGGCGATGACAAGGATGTTCATGGTCAGATCACCCGCGCTTCGTTCTTCAGCTTCGCCACCAGCTCCTCGACGGAGCCGACCTTCACGCCGCCCTGGCGCTTGGCGGGCTCGACCACCTTCAGCGTCTTCAGGCGCGGGGTCATGTCGACGCCGAGCGAGGCCGGGTCGACGGTGTCGAGCGGCTTCTTCTTCGCCTTCATGATGTTGGGCAGCGAGGCGTAGCGCGGCTCGTTGAGGCGCAGGTCGGTGGTGACGATGGCCGGCAGCTTCAGCTCCAGCGTCTCCAGGCCGCCGTCGATCTCGCGCGTCACCTGGGCGGTGCCGTCGCCGACCACCACCTTGGACGCGAAGGTGGCCTGCGGCCAGCCCAGCAGGGCCGCCAGCATCTGGCCGACCTGGTTGGCGTCGTCGTCGATCGCCTGCTTGCCGAGGATCACCATCCCCGGCTGTTCCTTCTCCGCCAGCGCCTTCAGCGCCTTGGCGACGGCCAGCGGCTGCGTCTCGGCGTCGGTCTGCACCAGGACGGCGCGGTCCGCACCCATCGCGAGCGCCGTGCGCAGGGTCTCCTGCGCGCCGGCGGGGCCGATGGAGACGACGACGATCTCGGTCGCCTTGCCGGCCTCCTTGAGACGCACGGCCTCTTCGACCGCGATCTCGTCGAAGGGGTTCATCGACATCTTGACGTTGGCCGTCTCGACGCCCGTGTTGTCCGCCTTGACGCGAACCTTCACGTTGTAGTCGACGACCCGTTTCACGGCGACCAGTATCTTCATTCGGACGTCCTCTGGCGACTGAGCTGGTGGCTCCCGCCGCGCCCGATGTAACGGTTACACGGCGGTGGATTGTCCTTCTTCCCGCGGATTTCCAGACCGAGGGTGGATCGCGAAAATAGATTTGTCACACGGGGGCTGTCAATCGCCGCCGGCCTAAATTTTTTGCATCGCAACATAGTTGCGCGCCGCACTTTACCTATGGGGAAGCGGCCGGCCTAGCGGTTGGCGCCGGGGACCCAGAGCACGTCCGCGCCGCCCCTGTCGTTCACGTGGCGCGCCAGGACGAACAGGTGGTCGGAAAGGCGGTTGGCGTAGCGGATGGCGGCGCCGCCGACGGGCTCCACCGCCGCCAGCGCGGTCATCATCCGCTCCGCCCGGCGCACCACCGTGCGGGCCAGGTGCAGGTGCGCGGCCGCCGGCGAGCCGCCGGGCAGGATGAAGGACTTCAGCGGGCTGAGCTCGGCGTTCATCGCGTCGATCTCGCGCTCCAGCCGCTCCACCTGGGCGTCCACGATGCGCAGCGGCGGGTACTTGGGGTTTTCCTGCTCCGGGGTGCAGAGGTCGGCGCCCAGGTCGAACAGGTCGTTCTGGATGCGCGACAGCATGGCGTCGGCCTCCGTCCCGGCGGTGTGCAGCCGGGCCATGCCGATGACGGCGTTCGCCTCGTCCACGGTGCCGTAGGCCTCCACGCGCAGCGCGTGCTTGTCGACCCGGCTGCCGTCGCCCAGCGACGTCTGCCCCTTGTCACCGCCGCGGGTGTAGATGCGGGTCAGGCTGACCATGGGGCGGCGCTACTTTCCGGCGGACAGCACGGCCAGGGCGAACAGCCCCAGGGCCACGAACTGCAGCCGGACGCGCCACCACATCAGGCGGTTGCCGTACTTGGCGTTGAACTCGCCGCCGCGCGCCATGGAGAACAGGCCCAGCACCAGTACCGCCAGCACGGCCAGCATGGCGAGGATCATCAGGAAGGTGAATGCTCCGCTCATGCGGAGATATATAGGCCGGCGGGCGCCGGCGGGACAGGGGAAATCGGTCGCGGCCGATCCTTGCGGGCTGCCAAGGGGGCCGGTTGGCGCCCCCGCGGGTTATGTGTATGATCGGCCACTTCCATACACATGGGTCCTGCCATGCGCACCAACATCGACATCGACGACGACCTCCTGCGCGAGGCGATGGAGATCACCGGCCTGCGCACCAAGAAGGAGACGGTGGAGGAGGCGCTGCGCCGGCTGGTCATGCTGCGCCGGCAGAAGAAGGCGGTGCAGGAGTCCGCCGGGATCGGCTGGGATGGGGACCTGGACGCTATGAGGGACGTCACGAGGGAAGGGCGTTCCCTTGATCCTGGTCGATAGCTCGGTCTGGATCGACCATTTCCGGAACAGGCCGACGGCGGCCGTCGACCGCTTCCGCGACTTGGCGGGGCGCGAGGTCCTCGCCGTCGGGGACCTGATCGTTGTGGAGGTCCTGCAGGGCGCCCGCGACGAGGCGCAGGCGGCCCGGTACGAGCGGATCCTGGACCAGTTCGTCCAGCTGCCGCTGCTCCAGCCGCCGCTCGCCCCCCTGATCGCCCGGAACTACCGGCGGCTGCGTGAGCGCGGCATCACCATCCGCAGGACCATCGACATGGTCATCGGGACCTACTGCATCGCCCATGATCTGGCGCTGCTGCAATGCGACCGGGACTTCGCGCCGATGCGGGACCACCTCGGCCTGCGCCTGGTCGAGTAGGGGCCGAACGGCAAGGAGCCGCCCCGGTCGCCCGGGACGGCTCCACATCCGGCACCAAGCCGCGGCTCACGCCTCGGCGGTGTCCTCCAGCGTGCGCAGGCCCGGGCGGCGGGCGGAGACCAGGACCGCCATGTTGCCGGGCTTGTGCTGGTTCTTCCACATCTTGGTGTGGGCCCGCGGGATGTCGGCCCAGCTGAACACCTCGGACATGCAGGGGTCGATGCGCCGCTCGATCACCAGCTGGTTGGCCTGGCTGGCCTGCAGCAGGTTGGCGAAGTGGCTGCCCTGGATGCGCTTCTGGCGCATCCAGACGAAACGCGCGTCGAAGGTGATGTTGTAGCCGGTGGTGCCGGCGCAGAAGACGACCATGCCGCCGCGCTTCACCACAAAGCAGGAGACGGGGAAGGTCGCCTCGCCCGGGTGCTCGAACACGAAGTCGACGTCGTTGCCCTTGCCGGTGATGTCCCAGATGGCCTTGCCGAAGGCCTTCACCTTCTTCAGGTACTCGTTGTAGGTCGCGGCGTCATCGACGTCGGGCAGCTGGCCCCAGCAGTCGAAGTCGTTGCGGTTGATGACGCCCTTGGCGCCCAGGCTCATCACGAAGTCGCGCTTGCTCTCGTCGGAGATCACGCCGATGGCGTTGGCGCCGGCGGTGCTGATGAGCTGGATCGCCATGGAGCCGAGGCCGCCCGAGGCGCCCCACACCAGCACGTTCTGGCCCGGCCGCAGGATGTGCGGGCGGTGGCCGAACAGCATGCGGTAGGCGGTGGCGAGCGTCAACGTGTAGCAGGCGCTCTCTTCCCAGGTCAGGTGGCGGGGCCGCGGCATCAGCTGGCGGGCCTGGACGCGGGCGAACTGGGCGAAGCTGCCGTCCGGCGTCTCGTAGCCCCAGATGCGCTGGGTGGGGCTGAACATCGGGTCGCCGCCGTTGCACTCCTCGTCGTCGCCGTCGTCCTGGTTGCAGTGGACCACGACCTCGTCGCCGACCTTGAAGCGCTTGACCTTCTCACCCACCGCGTAGACCACGCCCGAGGCGTCGGAACCGGCGATGTGGTAGGGCGCCTTGTGGCTGTCGAAGGGGGAGATCGGCTTGCCCAGCGCCGCCCAGATGCCGTTGTAGTTGACGCCGGCGGCCATCACCAGGACCAGCACCTCGTCCGGGCCGATGGCGGGGGTGTCCACCACCTCCACCTGCATGGCCGTCTCCGGCTCGCTGTGGCGCTCGCGCCGGATGCACCAGGCGTACATCTTCTTCGGCACATGGCCCATCGGCGGGATCTCGCCCACTTCGTACAGGTCCTTGGCCCCGTTGCCGGGCCGGAGCGCGATGATCTCGGCGTTGCTCATGTGGTGTCTTCCCTCCGATCCCGTCGGCCGGTCCTGACGTCGCCGGGGCCTTCCCCGCGATTCTGGCCGCCAATGCTGTTGCAACGCACTTTAAGCGGGGTCGATCCCTATTGCAATGCACAAATGGTGGTTTCTTACCGATGTAACTGCTACATGGTAAGATAGTTGCGCCGATGGGGTGGCTGGCGGGGTGCTCCCAAGGGGAGTAGGTCACTCCGGATGGGCGCGCAGGCTCCGGCCGGGTGTGAGCCGCCTGTCCGGAATTTGCGTTTTACCGCAGTGCGAAAGTCCTGCTAGGCTCAGGCAATTGCCCAGGGAGAGGGTTGGAGGAAAGAAAATGACCGAAAAGGGTACCACCGGCGCGAGCGCCGCCCGCCGCGACAAGCCCTGGCTGATCCGCACATATTCCGGCCACTCCACCGCCGCCGCCTCCAACGCGCTGTACCGGACGAACCTGGCGCGCGGGCAGACCGGCCTGTCGGTCGCCTTCGACCTGCCGACCCAGACCGGCTACGACAGCGACCACCCGCTGGCGAAGGGCGAGGTCGGCAAGGTCGGCGTGCCGGTGTCCCACCTCGGCGACATGGAGACGCTGTTCCGCGACATCCCGCTGGGGGAGATGAACACCTCCATGACCATCAACGCGACGGCGCCCTGGCTGCTGTCGCTCTACATCGCCGCGGCGGAGCGGCAGGGGGCGAAGCGCGCCCAGCTGCAGGGCACCACCCAGAACGACATCATCAAGGAATACCTGTCGCGCGGCACCTACATCTTCCCGCCGGTGCCCTCCATGCGGCTCACCACCGACGTCATCGCCTTCACGGTGAGGGAGGTGCCGAAGTGGAACCCGATGAACGTCTGCTCCTACCACCTGCAGGAGGCGGGGGCGACGCCGGTGCAGGAGCTGGCCTACGCGCTGGCGACCTCCATCGCCGTGCTGGACGCGGTGAAGGCGTCGGGGCAGGTGCCGGAGGGTGAGTTCGGGCAGGTGGTGGGGCGCATCAGCTTCTTCGTCAATGCCGGCATCCGCTTCGTCACCGAGATGTGCAAGATGCGGGCCTTCACCCGCCTGTGGGACGAGATCTGCCGCGAGCGCTACGGGGTGGAGGACGAGGCGCTGCGCCGCTTCCGCTACGGCGTCCAGGTGAACTCGCTGGGCCTGACCGAGCAGCAGCCGGAGAACAACGTCTACCGCATCCTCCTGGAGATGCTGGCGGTGGTGCTGTCCAAGGACGCCCGCGCCCGCGCCGTGCAGCTGCCCGCCTGGAACGAGGCGCTGGGCCTGCCGCGCCCCTGGGACCAGCAATGGAGCCTGCGCCTCCAGCAGATCGTCGCCTACGAGACCGACCTGCTGGAGTACGGCGACCTGTTCAACGGCGCGCCCGAGGTGGAGCGCAAGGTCGCCGAGCTGTGCGAGCAGGCGCGCGCCGAGCTGGCGGAGATCGACCGCATGGGCGGCGCGCTTTCGGCGGTGGAGACGGGCTACCTGAAGCAGCGCCTGGTGGAGAGCAACAGCCGCCGCATCGCCTCCATCGAGGCGGGGGAGCAGACGGTGGTGGGCGTCAACCGCTTCGCCGAGTCCGCTCCCTCGCCCCTGACGGCGGGCGACGACGGCGGCATCCTGACCGTGGACGCCGAGGCCGAGGCCGACCAGCTGCGCCGGCTGGCCGAATGGCGCGCCCAGCGCGACGAGGGCAAGGCCGCGGCGGCGCTGGCCGATCTCGAGCGCGGCATCCGGGAGGGGGCGAACGTCATGCCGCTCTCCATCGCCTGCGCCCATGCCGGCGTCACGACCGGCGAGTGGTCGGGCGTGCTGCGCCGCATCTTCGGGGAGTACCGCGCGCCCACCGGCGTCGGCAAGGCGGCCGGCACCGGCGGCGAGGCCGGCCTGTCCGAGGTGCGCGGACGGGTGGAGGCGGTCTCCGCCCGGCTGGGCCGGCGGCTGAAGATGCTGGTGGGCAAGCCGGGCCTGGACGGCCATTCCAACGGGGCGGAGCAGATCGCCGTGCGTGCCCGCGACGCCGGCTTCGAGGTGGTGTACGAGGGCATCCGCCTGACCCCCGCCCAGATCGTCAACGCCGCGGTGGAGGAGGGGGTGCACGTCGTCGGCCTGTCCATCCTCTCCGGCAGCCACGTGGCGCTGGTGACGGAAGTGCTGGAGCGCATGCGCAAGGTCGGGCTGGCCGACGTGCCCGTCATCGTCGGCGGCATCATCCCGCCGGAGGACGAGCGCGCCCTGAAGGCCGCCGGCGTCGCCCGCGTCTACACGCCCAAGGACTACGACATCACCCGCATCATGGCCGACATCGTGGAGCTGGTGGACGGGCTGGGGGAGAAGGCGGCGTAGGGGCGCCCGGCGCCGCTCAGGCCGCGCGGGGACGCACCGACGCGGCGATCCTCGCCCCGTCCGCCGCCTCCGTGACCGCCAGGTCATAGGCGGCCTGAAGATTGAGCCAGAAGCGGGGGCTCTGGCCGAAATAGCGGCCGAGGCGCAGGGCGGTGTCGGCGGACACCGCCCGCTTTCCCCGTACGATCTCCGCCATGCGGCTCTGCGGGACGTCGATGGCCCGCGCCAGGGCCGCGACGGAGACGCCGATGGTCTCCAGCTCCTCCGCGAGGATTTCGCCGGGATGGATCGGCGGCAAGCGCACGGCCTCAATGGTAATCGACGATTTCGACATCGTAGGCATCTCCGTCGCGGAAGCTGAAGCAGATCCGCCACTGGTCGTTGATCCGAATGCTGTACTGCCCCTGCCGGTTCCCGCGCAGCGCCTCGAACCGGTTGGACGGAAGCCGGGACAGGTCCTCGATGCAGGTCGCCTCGTTCAGGATGGCGATCCGCCGCTGTGCCTGGCGCTCGATCCCTTCGAACTCGCGGACCCGGTCGCCTTGGAGGAACCGGGCGGTGCGCTTGTCCGCGGCACTCTTGATCATGGCGCAAGGGTAGCCCGGGGGGTGGTATCCGTCAAACGGATAGGCAGGTCCGATGCATCGCGAACCGGACGATTCATCCCACCCAAGCGGCCCCGTTTCGCGCTATATGGGGACGCTCCGCCCCGGGGTGCGGGAGAGGATCGGGATATCGGGTTCGGGCCGAGGGCAACTCCATGAAGGTCAGCATCGACATCGGCACGACGTCGACCGGGCAGCCGGCGGCGATGGACCTGGAGGAGCTGCTGGCGACCCGCCTGCTGGTGCAGGGCAACTCCGGCTCCGGCAAGTCGCACCTGCTGCGCCGCCTGCTGGAGCAGAGTGCGGAGTGGGTGCAGCAGGCGGTTATCGACCCCGAGGGCGACTTCGTGACGCTGGCCGACCGCTACGGCCACGTCGCCGTGGACGCCGCCGCCCACACCGAATCGGAGCTTCAGAAGATCGCGGCACGGGTGCGCCAGCACCGAGTCTCCGTCGTCCTGAACCTTGAGGGGCTGGACGCGGAGATGCAGATGAAGCACGCCGCCGCCTTCCTGGGCGGGCTGTTCGACGCCGACCGCGACTACTGGTACCCGATGCTGGTCGTGGTGGACGAGGCGCAACTGTTCGCCCCGGCGGCGGCCGGCGAGGTGTCGGACGAGGCGCGCAAGGTCTCGCTGGGCGCCATGACCAACCTGATGTGCCGCGGGCGCAAGCGGGGCTTGGCCGGCGTCATCGCCACCCAGCGCCTCGCCAAGCTCGCGAAGAACGTCGCCGCCGAGGCGTCCAACTTCCTGATGGGCCGCACCTTCCTCGACATCGACATGGCGCGCGCCTCCGACCTGCTGGGCATGGAGCGGCGCCAGGCGGAGATGTTCCGCGACCTGGAGCGCGGGCATTTCGTGGCGCTCGGCCCCGCCGTCTCGCGCCGGCCGCTGCCGGTGCGCATCGGCCCGGTCGAGACGTCGGGGCGCAGCGGCAGCCCCAAGCTGATGCCGCTGCCCGACGCCCCGAAGCCGGAGGACGCGCGCGACCTCATCTTCAAGGCCGGCGAAGCGGAGCTGGCCGCCCGGCCGCCCGTCTACCGCCCGCCGCCGGCCCCCTCCACCGCCGAGGTTCTGGCCCAGCTCGCCCGCACCCGCCCCGCGGCATCCGGCGCCCTGCCGGAGGCTCCCGCCGGCGCGGAGGGAGAGGCCATGGGCCCGCCGGAGCCGCCCGTCGACACCGAGCGGGTGCTGGACGAGATCCTGTGCGAGGTGCTGGCCGACCCGGAGGCGGCGTTCCGCTCCGTCGCCGTGCTGTACCAGGACTTCCTGGTGCGCTGCCGCGGCCGCAACGTCGGCGGCAGCGCCTTCGACCTGCCGAGCTTCCGCCGCCGGCTGGCCGCGGCGCGGGCCGGCGTGGTCGGGCCCGATTCGGAGGGGCATGCCTGGGACCGCGCCACCGCGATGGCGGCGGAGCTGCCGGAGGACCTTCAGGGCGTCTTCCTGCTGCTGGCACGGGCCGCGATGGAGCACCAGCCCTGCCCGTCGGATGCCGACGTGGCGCGGGCCTGCGGCAGCCGCTCCCCCGGGCGCGCCCGGCGCCTGCTGGCCTACATGGCGGAGCGCGGGCACATCGTGCAGCGCGCCGGGCTCGGCACGTTGCGCATCATCGAGCTGCCGGCGCTGGGATGGGAGACGGCCCCCGGCGATCCCAACGCCGCCGGCACACCGGACGGCGACCTGTTCGCGGTGGCCTGAGGCTCAATCGTCCGGGTGGATGCCCTTCTCGGCCCGCAGGCGCTGCAGGTCCTGCTCGGCCGCGTCGGCCGCGCGCTCCACCAGGTCGCGCAGGTCGCGCAGCAGCAGGGCGGCGCGCTCGCGCGCGGGCTCGTCCGGCAGCAGCTCCGCCAGCCTTCCGCCCAGCCGGGCGAGGTCCATGCCGGCCTCGACCAGCCCGTCCAGCGCCGCCACGCGGCGCGCCTCCTCCTCGATGATGGGGGTCGGCTCCATGTCCCTATCCCGTGCGGTTGCCCCCTCCTAACAGCCCGCGGGGGCGATCGGGCGCACCCCATCGACGGGGCGGGGCGAAAGGGCTAAAGTCCCGGCCCATTCCGCCACGTCAAAGGCGGGCACGAACGAACGCGTCCACAGCGCGGGAACGGGATAGAGGGGGATGCCGTGAACCTGTACGGCAATGAAGAAATCAAGGAACTTACGATACGGAGCGTCATCCTCGGCGCCCTGATCACCGTCGTCTTCACGGCGGCCAACGTCTATCTGGGCCTGCGCGTGGGCCTGACCATCGCTTCCGCCATCCCGGCGGCGGTGATCTCCATGGCGGTCCTGAAGTTCGCGCGCGACAGCAACATCCGCGAGAACACCACCGTCCAGACCATCGCGTCGTCGGCGGGCACGCTGTCCTCCATCATCTTCGTGATGCCGGGCCTGGTGATGGTCGGCTACTGGAACGACTTCCCGTTCTGGCAGGCGGCCGGCGTCTGCGCCATCGGCGGCATCCTGGGCGTCATGTACACGGTGCCGCTGCGCCGGGCCATGGTGGTGCAGGGCGGCCTGCCCTACCCCGAGGGCGTCGCCGCGGCCGAGGTGCTGAAGGTCGGCAGCCCCGGCATGTCCGCCTCCGACAAGCCCGACCACGACGAGCGGCAGGGCACCGCCGGGCTGAAGGACATCGTGGCCGGCACGCTGGCCTCCACCGGCTTCTCCATCGTCAAGGCGACGGGCCTGTTCTCCGCCGAGGCGGTGAAGACCTTCACCTTCGGCAACGTCGTCTCCCGCATGGGCACCGATCTGTCGCTGGCGCTCATCGGCGTCGGCATCCTGGTCGGGCTTACCGTCGGCGTCTCGCAGTTCATCGGCGTGCTGATCGCCTGGGGCGTGGCGGTGCCGATCCTGACGGCGCAGACCCCGCCGGCCGAGGGCGTCGACCTCGCCACCCACGCCACCAACATCTGGCGTACCCAGGTCCGCTTCATCGGCGCCGGCTCCATCGCCGTGGCCGCGGTGTGGACCCTGGTCCTGCTGTCCAAGCCGATGGCGGAGGGCATCCGCTCCTCCATCGCGGCGATGAAGACGGTGAAGGCCGGCGGCAGCTCCGGCCTGCCCCGGGTGGAGCGCGACATCCCCTTCAACTGGGTGATCGGCAGCAGCCTGGCGCTGCTGGTGCCGATGGCGGCGCTGATCGCCTACTTCGTCTCCGGCACCGGCGAGGCGCTGACGCAGAAGATCATCGTGCTGACCGTCGTCGCCACGCTGTTCGTGGCCATCATCGGCTTCGGCGTCGGCGCCGCCAGCGGCTACATGGCGGGCCTGATCGGCTCCTCCAACAGCCCGGTGTCGAGCATCTCGATCGTCTCCGTCATCATCATCTCGGTCATCCTGGTCGGCATCCTGTCGGGCGGCGGCGTGCTGGACGACCCGAGCGTGCGCCAGGGCGCCATCGCGCTGGCCCTGTTCGCGACCTCCATCGTGCTCGCGGTGGCGACGGTGGCGAACGACAACCTGCAGGACCTCAAGACCGGCCAGCTGGTCGGCGCCACGCCCTGGCGCCAGCAGGCGGCGCTGGTCATCGGCGTGGTCGTCGGCGCCATCGTCATCCCGCCGGTGCTGGACCTGCTGAACAGCGCCTACGGGTTCGCCGGCGCCCCCGGGGCCACCGATAAGGCGCTGCCGGCCCCGCAGGCCACGCTGATGTCCGCCATCGCCCAGGGCATCCTGGCCGGCGGGCTGAACTGGCGGATGCTGGGCTACGGCGCCATGGTCGGCATCGTGCTGGTCGTCGTCGACGAGATGCTGCGCCGCGCCGACAAGGGCGTGCGCATGCCGCCGCTGGCCGTGTCCATCGGCATCTACCTGCCGCTGACCACGACCGTGCCGGTCTTCATCGGCGCCATCGTCGGCTGGTTCGCCACCCGCACGCTGAAGTCCCGGGCGGATGCCGCCGGCCAGCCCTTCGAGCGGTTCGCCGCCGTCCCGCAGCACCGCGGCGTGCTGCTGGCCTCCGGCCTGATCGTGGGCGAGAGCCTGTTCGGCGTGCTGCTGGCCGGCCTCATCGTCGGCTCCGGCAGCGACGCGCCGCTGGCGCTCGTCAGCGACTTCCACGCGGCCGAGCTGATCGGTCCCGCGGTGTTCGGCGCGCTGCTGGTGGTGGCCTACCGCTGGATCGTCGGCCGCGCCCGCGGCTGATCCGGCGTCGACCGCAAGCAAGGGGAAGGGGCGGGAGGCGACTCCCGCCCCTTCTTCTTTGCGCGGCCCTTCTTCCTTGCGCCGACTTCAGCGCCTGAGGCGCATGTCCAGGTGCAGGATGCCGCAATCGTCGTAGGGCGCGCCCTCGGTCACGAATCCGAAGGAGCCGTAGAAGCCCTCCAGCTGGATCTGGGCGGAGATCACCACGTCGGCGCCGGGATGCAGTTCCGCCAGCCGCTCCAGGCAGGCCGCCACCATGCGCCGGCCCAGCCCAGTCCCCCGCGTCTCCCGCGCCGCCACCAGCCGCCCGAAGGAGGACGCCCCGCCCCGCGACGCCGTGGGCGCCAGCACCCGGGCGCACCCGACCAGCCGGCCGCCGTCATGCGCCAGCAGGTGCCAGGCATCCTGGTCCTGGTGGTCCAGGTCGGGGAAGGGCGAGGCCTGCTCCACCACGAACACGTCCTGGCGGAAGGCCAGCAGCTCGTAGAGCGAGCGGATGGTGAAGTCGTCGAAGCGGTGCCAGGTGAGCTGCATGGGGGGCCGGGCTTTCAGGTGCGGGGCTGTACCAGCAGGTCGAGCGACACACGGAGTGCCGCCGCCAGTTTTGTCATGGCGTCGAAGCTGCCGGGCTTCCTGCCGGTCTCGATCTCGGAGAGGTATGACGGGGAGATGCCGGCCTGTTCGGCCAGGGCGCGCAGGCTGAGGCCGCGGTGCTCCCGGAAAACGGTCACGGGATGCGCGCCGTCGAGCAGGCGTTCGGCCAGTTCGAAGGGGAACGCCTCCGATTCGCCGCTCGCCAGCCTGCGCATCGCCGCCTCGGCGTCGGCCATGTCCCGCATGTCCTGGGCGAGTTCGGCCAGCGCCTCGAAGTCGGCGCGGCTCAGGGTGACGCTGTCGGGCGTCTCCGCCAGGGGGCGGATGGGCAGGTGGATCATCGGTAGACCTCCTTCCGGTTTCCGATCCTGACGACGAAGACCGTCAGCACGGCGCCGTCGATCCGGTAGACGGCGCGCCAGTCGCCGTGGCGGATCCGGCCGGTGCCGCCGCCGAACGCCTTGGCCCAGGGATGCCGGGCCGTCGGGTCGGCGGCGAAGCGCTTCAGCTTCTCCCGCAGGCCCGCGGCATCCGCCTCGGGCATCGCCAGCAGGACCTTCAGCGCCGCCCCGTCGATAACGAGCTTCATCGCCGGATGTTCGCCGATGGCGGACAGTCCTGCAAGCGCACAAAGAAAAACGGCCGCCCCGGAGGGCGGCCGTTCCTTACTCAGGCAGTCGAGAGATGGCTCAGGCGGCCTTGCCGGACTTCGCCACGATCTCGTCGGCCACGTTCTTCGGCACCGGCTCGTAGTGCGAGAACTCCATGGTGTAGGAGCCGCGACCCGAGGTCATGCCGCGCAGCTGGCCGATGTAGCCGAACATCTCCGACAGGGGCACGTGGGCCTCGACGGCGATGTTGTGGCCGCGCTCCAGCTGGCCCAGGACGGTGCCGCGGCGGCGGTTGATGTCGCCGATGACGTCGCCCAGGTAGTCCTCCGGGATCACGACCTCGACCTTCATCACCGGCTCCAGCAGGACCGGGGCCGCCAGGCGCATGGCCTCGCGGAAGCAGGCCTTGGCGGCGATTTCGAAGGTCAGGGCGTTGGAGTCCACCTCGTGGTACTTGCCGTCCAGCAGGGTCGCCTTGAAGTCCACGGTCGGGTAGGAGGCCATGACGCCGTCCTCCTTCTGGACCTGCAGACCCTTGTCCACCGACGGGATGTACTCGCGCGGGACGGTGCCGCCGACCACGTTGTCCACGAAGGCGTAGCCAGCACCGCGGTCCTGCGGCTCGAAGCGGATCTTCACCTCGGCGAACTGGCCCGAACCGCCGGTCTGCTTCTTGTGGGTGTAGATGTGCTCGATGGTGCGGGTGATGGTCTCACGGTAGGCCACCTGCGGCCGGCCCATGATGCCCTCGACGCCGAACTCCGTGCGCATGCGGTCCAGCGTCACCTCCAGGTGCAGCTCGCCCATGCCGCGCAGGATCGTCTGGCCGCTGTCCTTGTCGGTCTCCAGGCGGAGCGACGGATCGGCGCGGACCATCTTGCCCAGGGCGGCGGAGAACTTGTCCTGGTCGGTGCGGTTCTTCGGCTCCACCGAGACGCTGATGACGGGCTCGGGGAAGCGCATCCGCTCCAGCACGACCGGGGCGGTGGGATCGCACAGCGTGTCGCCGGTGTCGGTCTCGGCCAGCGACACGAAGGCGACGATGTCACCCGCGCGCGCCTCGTCCAGGTCGTTGGTGTCCTTCGCGAACATCTCCACGATGCGGCCGATGCGCTCGCGCTTGCCGCGGGTGGTGTTCATCAGGGTGGTGCCCTTGCTGACCACGCCCGAGTAGACGCGGACGAAGGTCAGGGCGCCGTACTTGTCGTTGATGACCTTGAAGGCCAAGCCGGAGAACGGCTCCTCGTCCGAGCACAGGCGCTCGCCGTTCGGGTTGCCGTCCGGGTCCACGGTCTTGATGGCCTCGACGTCCGTCGGGGCCGGCATGTACCAGATCACCGCGTCCAGCAGCTGCTGCACGCCCTTGTTCTTGTAGGACGAGCCGCACATGACCGGGTTGAAGGCGCCCTCGATGGTGCCCTTGCGCAGGCAGGCGCGCAGCACGTCGGCCGACGGCTCCTCGCCGGTCTCCAGGTACTGCTCCATCGCCGCGTCGTCGAGCACCAGGCAGGTGTCGATCAGGTCGCTGCGGTACTGGCCGACCTTGGCCAGCAGGTCCTGGTCGTAGCGGTTGGTGATGTTCAGCTTGGCGGCCAGGTCGTCGGTGACCGGCCACTCCTCCCACTTGGCGTCCTTCTCGTCGGAGAACCAGACGTAGGCCTTCATCTCCACGAGGTCGATCATGCCCCGGAAGTTGTCCTCGGAGCCCAGCGGCAGCTGGATCACCGCCGGGGTGGCGCCCAGGCGGGTCTTGATCATCTCCACCGCGCGGGAGAAGGAGGCGCCGCTGCGGTCCATCTTGTTGATGTAGCAGAGACGCGGAACCTTGTAGTTGTCCGCGAGGCGCCAGTTCGTCTCGGTCTGCGGCTCCACGCCGGCGACGCCGTCGAACACCACCACGGCGCCGTCCAGGACGCGCAGGCTACGGTTCACCTCGATGGTGAAGTCGACGTGGCCCGGGGTGTCGATGACGTTGATCTTCTTGCCCTTCCAGAAGGCGGAGACGGCCGCCGACTGGATGGTGATGCCGCGCTTCTGCTCCTGCTCCAGATAGTCGGTCGTCGTCGACGTCTTCAGATCCTTGGTATCGTGGATGTCGATGATCGTGTGCTTGCGACCGGTGTAGTACAGGATGCGCTCGGTCGTCGTCGTCTTGCCGGCATCGACGTGGGCGATGATGCCGATGTTGCGGATGTCGCTAAGCGGGGTAGTGCGCGGCATAAAAAGGGCTCCGTCGTCCAGCGCCGCGTCCGCCGTCGGACCCTTGTCCTCGGCGACCCGGCGCGGTGAGTCGATCTCAGGGGCGCGGGCCTCGACCCGCACAAAACAAACCGGGAAGCCAGCGGCGTGACCGCATAGACCTCCCGGCGGTCGAGTATGTAGCCTGATCCGCGCGATTTTCCAAGAGCCGGAACCGCATGCCGGCCCCGCATT
The DNA here is from genome assembly GCA_035627915.1 of Azospirillaceae bacterium. GTDB lineage: Bacteria > Pseudomonadota > Alphaproteobacteria > Azospirillales > Azospirillaceae > DASPKT01. Next base: position 10,078 of record DASPKT010000157.1, on the reverse strand, counting down.
TCGCGGATTGTCGCAAAGTTGGAACAGCGGCCCCGCTCAGGCCCCGGAAAGCGCCGGTTCCGCTGCCTTCCCGGGCGTCCCGGCGGTCCCGCCGGGGGCCCCGGCGGGCAGGCAGACCACCACGCGGGTGCCGGCGCCGGGCGCCGTCTCGATCTCCACGGTGCCCCGCAGCGGGCCCGTCACCAGGTTGTGCACCACGTGCAGGCCGAGGCCGGTGGCCCCCTGGTCGCGGCGGGTGGTGAAGAAGGGATCGAAGGCCTTTTCCCGCACCTCCGGCGTCATGCCGGCGCCGTCGTCGGACACCGCCACGGTGACCGACCCGAGGGCGGGCCGCGCCAGCGCCACCACCACCTCGGCCCCCTCGCGCCCCGCGCAGGCGTGCAGCAGCGCGTTCTCCACCAGCCCGGCCACCACCTGCGCCAGCGGCCCCGGCGCCAGCACGGCGCGCAGCCCTTCCGGCGCCTCCAGCCGCAACGCCGCCCCCGCCCCGCGCGCCGCCGGCCGCATCCCGTCCAGCAGGTCGGACAGCAGGGCGGTGAGGTCGACCTCCTCCGCCTCCTCGCCGAAGCGGTCGACATCGACCTCCTTGAAGCTCTGCACCAGCCGGGCGGTGCGCGCCAGGCTGGAGGAGAGGAGCCCCGTCGCCTCCCGGCCGCGGGCCAGGAAGTCCGACAACGCGGTGCGGGTCAGCGAGCGCTCGGCGGCGGCGCGGTCGACCTCGCGCATCTCCTGCTCCAGGTGGCTGGCCGACGTGATGGCGATGCCGAGCGGCGTGTTGATCTCGTGCGCGACGCCGGCGACCAGCCGCCCCAGCGAGGCCAGCTTCTCCTCCTGCACCAGCCGCGCCTGGGTGGTGCGCAGCGTCTCCAGCGCCGAGGCCAGCTCGTTGCGCTGCCGGCCCAGCATGTCGGCCTGACGGGCGATCTCCTGGGTGCGGGCGACGACCTCCGTCTCCAGCTCGCGCTGGCGCCGGCGCAGCACGGCGGTGCGCAGATTGATGCCGGCCAGCACCGCCACCAGGATGGCGACCAGCGCCAGGGCGCCCGCCGCCAGCCGGAAGGCCAGCGTCTGGTACCAGGCCGGGGATACTGCGACCGGGATCGCCAGCACCGCGTCGCCGAAGCGGGCGTCGCGATTGCTGGCGCGCACCAGCAGCCGGTAGGCGCCGGGCGGCAGGTTGGTGTAGGCGGCCAGCCGCCGGCCCGAATCGGCGTCCACCCAGCCGGCGTCGAACCCCTCCAGCCGGTACTGCAGGCGGGTCCGCTCCGGCGCCGTGTAGTCCAGCGCCGCCAGCTCCACCGCGAAGCCGCGGTCGCCGGGGCCGAGTTGCAGGGTGGCCGGCACCGCCGCGTTGTAGGGGCCGGACGGCGCCGGGCGGTTGCCGATCCAGACGCCGGTCACGACCGGCGGCGGCTGGTAGGTCCAGCGGTCCAGCCGGTCGGGATCGACCACGGCCAGCCCGGTGCGTCCGCCGAACAGCAGGGTGCCGTCGCCCGTCGCCGCCCAGCTGTTGGACCAGAAGCTGCGCACCGCCACGCCGGCCGGCCGGTCCAGCACCTGCACCGCCAGCGTCTCCGGGTCGATCGCCGCCAGCCCGTCGTCGGTGCTGGCCCAGACGCGCCCCGACCGGTCCTCCGCCAGCGCGGTCACCAGGTCGGTCGGCAGCCCGTCGCGCCGCGTCAGGCGGCGGAAACGCGGCCGCCCGTCATCGCGCCAGCCCTCCAGCCGGCTGATGCCGCCGCCCAGCGTGGCGACCCACAGCCGGCCGCCGGCGTCGGTCAGGATCGAGGTGACGAAGTTGTGCGCCAGGGATTCGGCGTCCGCGGGGTCGTGGCCGATTCGCCGGAAGCGCCCCGCGGCCGGGTCGAACAGCAGCAGCCCGCCATGGCCGCCGACCCACAGCTTCCCCTCGGGCCCCGGCGCCAGCACCCGCACCCGGTTGTCGGTCAGGGCCTCCGGGTCCTCGGGCCTCTGGCCGAAGACCCGGAAGGCGCCGGTGTCGAGGTCCAGACCGACCAGCCCGTCGGCCGCCAGCCACAGGGTGCGGCCCAGCCGCACCGCCGACCAGACGGCGCCCGCCGGGTTGTTGAGGGGCAGCGGCACCGGGGCGGCCCTGCCGTCCGCGTGCCGGAACAGGCCGCGCAGCGTGCCGATCCAGACCACGCCCGGCCGCTCCTCCGTCATCGCCAGCACGGCGCCCGGGGGCAGCGAGCCCGGCCCGGGCCGGATGCCGCCGCGCCGGCCGGTGGCGGGATCGAACAGGTCGATGCCGTTGGCCTGCAGCCCGGCCCAGATGCGCCCGTCGGAGGCCACCATCAGGCTGCGCACCTGCGGGTCGGTCAGCCGGTCCGGCCGGTCCAGGGAGGAGGGGACGGACTGCACCGCGGCGCTGGGCGGGTTGCGCCGCCCCACCCCGCCGCCCCAGGTGCCCACCCACAGGATGCCCGAGCGGTCCACCAGCATGGAGCGGACGTCGGAGGCGCCGATGGTGGTGGCGACCGAGGGGTCGTGGCGCAGCCGCTCCACCCGGCCGCTCCCCGGGTCCAGCAGGGCCAGCCCGGCGGCGCTGGAGCCGACGACCATGCGGCCGGAGGGCAGTTCCACCAGGGTGACGACCGGCATGGCCGGGGCTCCGGGGGCGGCGTCGCCGTAGACGTCGTACCGGTGGACCTCTCCCGAGGCGGGGTCCAGCACCGCCAGCCCCTTGGCGTCGCCGCCGGCCCAGACGCGCCCGGCGCTGTCCTCGTAGAGGCGGGAGATGGGGGCGCCCGCCGGCAGGCCCCCGGGGCCGCCGGACAGCGGCGTCGTCAGGAAGCGGCCGGCCGCCTCGTCGAGGCGCACGGCGCCGCGGTCGGTGCCGACCCACAGCGTGCCGTCCCGTCCCTCCACCAGGGCGCGGACCGCGCCGTGCGGCAGGGAGGCGGGGTCCGCGGGGTCGTGGCGGAAGCCCTCCACCGCGCCGGAGCGGGGGTCCAGCCGGTAGAGCCCGCCCAGCGTGCCCGCCCAGAGGCGCCCGCGCCGGTCGGTCGCCAGCGCGTGCACCGACGCGTTGCCGAGCCCGCCCGGCCCCACGGGCAGGCGGACGAACCGCTCGGTCGCCGGGTCCAGCCGGGCCAAGCCGCCGCCGTTGGTGCCGACCCAGAGGGTCCCGTCCGGGGCGGCGTGGAGCGCGGTGACGTAGCTGTCGGGCAGCGTGCCGGGGTCGGCGGGATCGTGCAGGAAATGGCGGAAGCGGTGTCCGTCGAAGCGGATCAGCCCGCCCGGCGTGCCGAACCAGACGAAGCCGGCGCGGTCCTGGGCGATGGCGATGACGACGTCGTGCGGCATGCCCTGGTCGCGGCTGATGCGCTCGAACACCATCTCGGCGAAGGGGGCCCAGGCGGCGGCGTCGCGGGCGCCCGCGCTCCCCTGCGCCGGCGCGTCCGCGGCCCCGGCCGGCGCCCCGGCCAGCAGTGCCGCCAGCAGCGCGGCCGCCAGCGCCTGCGCCGGGCCGCCGCGCCGCGTCCCCCTGTCAACCGACCGCCCCGTCACGCCGCTCTTCCCCCGGCCTCGCTGGCGCCATGTTCCAGGATGCGGGCCGCGGGGGCAAGCCGCGTTCTCGGCTAATGGAAGGCGTAGGCGTCCATGCGCAGCACGCCGAAGGCCAGGCTGCGGTGAAGCCGCTCCACCGTTCCGCCCTCCGACCCCGCCCCGAGCGCGGCGTAGAGGGGCAGCAGGTGCTCCTCCGTCGGGTGGTTGCGGGCGGCGCCGGGTGCGAGCCGCCGGTAGTCGAGCAGGTCGGCGACCCGCCGCTCCACCAGGGCGCGGTCCATCCAGTCGGCGAAGCCGGCGACCCAGTCCGGCTCGGCCTCCGCACCGGGGCCGGGCCGGCGCAGGCCGGAGAGGTCGTGGGTGTAGCTGCCGCTCCCCACCACCAGCACGCCGCGGCCGCGCAGGGGGCGCAGCGCCCGCCCGACCGCCAGGTGGTGCGCCGGCCCCGCCGCGGTCTGGACGGACAGCTGGACCACGGGGATGTCGGCCCCCGGATACATCAGCAGCAGCGGGACCCAGGCGCCGTGGTCGAGGCCGCGGCGCCGGTCGCTCCCGGCCTCCAGCCCCGCCGCCCGCAGCAGCGCCGCCGCCTCCGCCGCCAGCTCCGGGCTGCCCGGCGCCGGGTAGCGCATCTCATGGAGCGCGCGGGGGAAGCCGTGGAAGTCGTGGATCGTGTCGTTGCGGGCGACCGCGTTCAGGGTCGGCGCCGCGGTCTCCCAGTGGGCGGAGACCACCAGCACCGCGTCCGGCCGGCCCAGCGCCGTGCCGAGGCCGCGCAGGAAGGCGCTGGCCGGCGTGTCCTCCAGCGGCAGGCTGGGCGCGCCGTGGGAGAGGAAGAGGGAGGGGAAGGGTGCCCGGGCCATGGTGCCTCGCGGGGGTTGCGAATTCGCGGTACCGCATCGGCACAGATGGGCCTCCCCGCCTGTTGGGCCAAGATAGCTTGTCCCGGCCCGGCACCCGGCCGGCCGGGCATACCCGAGCGGAGAAGGCGATGCTGGCCACCCTGAAGCTGCTGCTGATCGGCGCCCTGTTCCTGCTGTCCGTCACCCCCCGCGGCGAGGCCCGCTTCCGTCGGGCGGCCGTGCGTGGGCGGCGGTAGGGGAACTGAAGCGCGGCGTGATCCGGCATTCTCCGGTTCAGGAGGCGTCCGGCGGCCTGGTGCCCCGCAGATTGCCGACGGTGCGCCGCTTGAGGTCGGCATCGGCCTTCCCGGATTCGTCCAGGCGGGCGGCAATGTCGAATGCCGGCAGTATTCCTGCATGACCCGCCCGTCCCGCTGCCTGGACGTCCAGCCGGCGCAGCTTTCCGAACCGGCCCGACATCCCGTCGGCTTTCCAGTCGAGAATTTCATCGAACTCGACCCAGGCCGGGCGTTCATCGGCGAACATGGATAGGTCCACGAAGCAGTTCGGGCCCCCGAAACCTGCCCTGCTGCCGGCGTCGTCGACCATGTAAGCCTTGCTAAAGGCGAAGTTCGCCTGCAGCTCCGGCACCAGGTCCGAGTATGGCCGTGCCTTTAGCGCTTCGTTTATGCCCTGGTCCACGCCGATCTTCTTGGCTGCGACCTTCTGCTTCACAGACCGGGCCAAACTGCCGTCGAGGAATCCGCTGAAGTCCACGATCCGCCTGATGCGGAAGCCGCAGGCGACGACCATCCTCGCCCCGGGAAGTGCTTGCGCCTGGTCCTCCGCATTGACGGCCCGATGCAGCAACGCGGCCCTGTGGAGGAAGTCGAACGTAACCGAGCGGCTTCGCGGCGAGAGATCGCGGACGGAGACCGCTCCGTCGTTGAGGACGAAGGCGGGGAAGTGCCGGGACGAATGGGCGGCGACGACGGAATGGAAGCGGTGCAGCCGCCTCACGGCATCCAGGGCGCCGCCCGCCGCGGGATTGAACCCGACATCCCGGAGCATCCTCCCGTAACCGAGAAGGTCGATCCAGGCGGCGACGGCGACTTCCACCTCGCGCACCGCACCCTTGCGCGTTGGGCGCTGGGGTGTAGAAGCCGATCCGGTCATTCCCCCGGCCGTGTCCGCGTTGCCGGAATTGCCCGCAGGCCGGCCGCGATCCGGTCAGGTGATGGTGCGAGAGAGGGGAATCGAACCCCTAAGACCTTGCGGCCGGTGGATTTTGAGTCCACTGCGTCTACCAGTTCCGCCACTCTCGCTCTCCCGCCGTCCGGCAGCCGGGCGGCGTTCGCGCTGGCGGGATCATAGCGGCCGGGCCGGCGGGGTCAAATGGTATCGGCGGGGAATCCCCAGGGATTACGGCCGGATGGGGCCCGCTTCGCCGTCGGGGCGGGCTTGCCGGGGCGGGGCGGGGCTGGTAGAGGAGGGCGCCCTCCCGCCGGCCGCCGCCGGCGCGGCCTCTCCCGGCACGCCCCATCCAGGAGCCCGCCTTGTTCATCCGCCCGATGTACGACTGGACCATGCGCCTCGCCGGCAGCCGGCACGCGCTGTGGGCGCTCGCCGCCGTCTCCTTCGCGGAGAGCAGCTTCTTCCCCATCCCGCCGGACATCATGCTGATCCCGATGGTGCTGGCGGCGCGCGAGCGGGCGTTCCTGCTGGCCGGCGTCTGCACCGCGGCGTCGGTCGTCGGCGGCTATTTCGGCTACGCCATCGGCTACTTCCTGTTCGAGGCGCTGGGCCGGCCGGTGTTCGAGGTCTACGGGCTGATGGAGGTCTACCATGCCATGCAGCGCGACTTCGACCAGTACGGGGCCTGGATCATCGTCGCCAAGGGCATGACGCCGATCCCCTACAAGCTGCTGACCATCGCCAGCGGCGTCACCCATTTCGACCTGATGGAGTTCACGGTCGCCTCCGTGATCTCGCGCTCCATGCGCTTCTTCCTGGTCGCCGCCCTGCTGTGGAAATTCGGCGAGCCGATCCGCGCCTTCGTGGAGAAGCGCCTGACCCTGCTGACCACGCTGTTCCTGATCCTGCTGGTCGGCGGCTTCGTCGTGGTGAAGTTCCTGGTCTGAGGGGGCCCGCTTGCGGGATGGCGCGGGCGCGCGCCATGCCCTATATCGGATACATGAGCCCGAGCGACTTCCTCTCCTCCCCCCGCGCCGCCTCGGCCCTGCTGATCGGCGCCAGCCTGGCGGCGCTGGGAACGGCGCTCCTGTCCCAGTATGTCGGGGGGCTGCCGCCCTGCGACCTCTGCATCTGGCAGCGCTGGGCCTACGTCGCCGCCATCCTGCTGCTGGCCCCCGGCTTCGTGCTGCGGCCGGAGGGCTCCACCGGCCGCATGGGCGCGGTGGCCCTGGCGCTGGGCGGCGTCGCCTTCCTGGGCGTGGCCGGCATCGCGGTCTTCCACGTCGGCGTGGAGCAGCACTGGTGGCAGGGGCTGCAGAGCTGCAGCGCCGGCGGCACCACGGCCCAGACGGCGGAGGAGATGCTGGCCGCCATCATGGCCGCCCCGGTCGTGCGCTGCGACGAGGTGCCCTGGTCCCTGTTCGGCATTTCCATCGCAGGCTTCAACGCGCTGGCCGCCCTGGTCCTGGCCGGCACCGCGCTGTACGCGGCCCGCGCCGCGCTGAAGAGGTTCTGAGAGCCATGAGCGAGAAGCCCCGCCGCCCCCTGCCGGGCGACCCCGGCACGGCCGAGCGCGTCCGCCGCATGATCCGCGTCGACCATGCCGGCGAGTACGGCGCCGCCCGCATCTATGCCGGCCAGCTCGCCGTGCTGGGCCGGTCCAAGGCCGGCCCCACCATCCGCCACATGGCCGAGCAGGAGAAGCAGCACCTGGAGGCGTTCGACCGGCTGGTCGTCTCCCGCCGGGTGCGGCCCACGGCGCTGCAGCCCTTCTGGCACGTCGCCGGCTTCGCGCTGGGCGCCGCCACCGCCCTGATGGGGGAGCGGGCGGCGATGGCCTGCACCGTTGCGGTGGAGGAGGTCATCGACGAGCACTACGCCCGCCAGGCTTCGGTGCTGGAGGGCGACGAGGCCGACCTCAAATCCACCATCGAGCGGTTCCGCGCCGAGGAGGTGGAGCACCGCGACATCGGCCTCGCCCACGAGGCGGAGCTGGCGCCGGGCTACGACCTGCTGTCGACGGTCATCAAGGCCGGCTCCCGCGCCGCCATCTGGCTGTCCGAGCGGTTCTGAGCCACTCATCCGCCCGCGGATATTTCCCTTGACCGGGCGTGGCGGCGGGGCTATCACGGCCCCGCTTCCAGCCTTGAGGGAGTTTTTATGTCCGTCCTTGCCGCCTGAATCCGCCGGGCCGTTCCCACGGCCCGGATGTGGAGGCCGGCCGCCGTCGCGCGGTCCGGCCCATGGCCCCGCCGATCCGCGTCGCCCGACCTGCGCCTTCTAGCCGGCGCCGGACCGTGCTCTTGCGTCCGCGGGGCCCATCACTGGATTTCAGCGTGGGTACTCACGGACATGAACGTGTCGAAGCACGAGCAGAGGACGCTGCACGTCCTCGCCCAGGGCGGCCGCATCGCCTATGAGAAGGACGGCCGCGGCAAGATCGTCGAGATCATCTGCATCACCCGGGAAGGCTGGACGCTGGCGGACTGCACGCCGGCCATCTTCCACAAGCTGCGCCGCCGCGGCCTGATCGCGTCGCGCGACGGCATGCCCTACCGCATCACCCGCGAGGGGCTGGCCGCGGTGCGGGCGCAGCTGGACAACCGGTAGGGGGCGGGGGGCCGCAGACGGAGCCTCGGACACACATTTCCGTCACCCCGGCGGAAGCCGGGGTCCAGGGGCCGCAGGCGCTGCGGCAAACCGGTCCTGGATTCCGGCTTTCGCCGGAATGACGAGGATGTGAAACGGGGAGAGAAGCCGTGCGACGCTCTCCAGCCTGAAGGGGCGTGGTCTGCCCCCTGGAGCGTGCCGCCACACTGGACGCCTGGCAAGGCGCCTGCCGCAGCGCTGTCAAGTAACGCACCGCCATCCCCACACCACTTCGTCACCCCCGCGTTTGCGGAGCTGGCGCGAAGCGCCTAGGCGGGGGTCCAGGCATTCAGCCAGCAATCCGGCCTGGGGGAAGGGCACCGGCGGTACCGTCGGCGCCCCCTCCGCCTGGCGGCATAGCGCGCTGAATGCCTGGATGCCCGCCTCCGCGGGCATGACGGCAGAATGGGAGGCTGGGCGGTGCCTCCCACCCCGCCCCCGCATTGACACATGCCCGGGCGGCGGCCATCATCGCGGCATTCCAAGGGGGGCCCCGGCAAGGGGCTGAGACACCGATGGCCCGACCGGGCGCGCGGGGACCCTTCGAACCTGATCCGGGTCGTACCGGCGTAGGGATGGGAATGCATAGGGCCTCGACACGCCCGGTTTCCGCAGCCTCCGCGGGCCCGGATCTCCACCAGCACAGATGGAGATCCCATGCCAGACAGCCTCACCCCCGAGAACTTCCGCGTGACGACCGGCCCGCTGCCGTCCTCGCGCAAGGTCCATGTCGGGGGCGCCCTGCACCCCGGCATCCGCGTCGCCATGCGCGAGATCGATCTGGCCGCCTCGGCCGGCGAGCCGCCGCTGCGGGTCTACGACACCTCGGGCCCCTACACCGACCCCGCCGTCGCCACCGACATCCGGCGGGGCCTTCCCGAGCTGCGCCGCCCCTGGATCGAGGCGCGCGGCGACGTGGTGGCGTACGAGGGCCGCGCCGTGAAGCCGGAGGACAACGGCCGGCGTCCCGGCGACGCCGGGCCGGTGCCGGTCTTCCCCGGCACCCGCACGCCGCTGCGCGCCAGGCCGGGGCAGGTGGTGACCCAGCTCTCCTATGCCCGCGCCGGCATCGTCACGCCGGAGATGGAGTACATCGCCATCCGCGAGAACCTGGGCCGGGAAAACCTGGGCCGGGAGCAGGCGCTGGCCCGCAAGGGGCGGCCGGGCGAGTCCTTCGGCGCCGCCATCCCCGACATGGTGACGCCGGAGTTCGTGCGCGACGAGGTCGCCCGCGGCCGCGCCATCATCCCCGCCAACATCAACCACCCGGAGGCCGAGCCGATGATCATCGGCCGGAATTTCCTGGTGAAGGTGAACGCGAACATCGGCAACTCCGCCGTCACCTCCGGCGTGGCGGACGAGGTGGACAAGCTGGTCTGGGCGATCCGCTGGGGGGCCGACACGGTCATGGACCTCTCCACCGGCCGCGACATCCACACAATCCGCGAATGGATCATCCGCAACAGCCCGGTCCCCATCGGCACCGTGCCGATCTACCAGGCGCTGGAGAAGGTCGGCGGCAAGGCGGAGGACCTGACCTGGGAGATCTTCCGCGACACGCTGGTGGAGCAGGCGGAGCAGGGGGTGGACTACTTCACCATCCATGCCGGCGTGCGCCTGCCCTTCATCCCGCTGACCGCCGACCGCGTCACCGGCATCGTCAGCCGCGGCGGCTCCATCATGGCGAAGTGGTGCCTGGCCCATCACAAGGAGAACTTCCTCTACGAGCGGTTCGAGGAGATCTGCGAGATCATGGCCGCCTACGACGTCTCGTTCTCACTGGGAGATGGGCTTCGGCCCGGCAGCATCGCCGACGCCAACGATGAGGCGCAATTCGCCGAGCTCCAGACTCAGGGGGAGCT
>DASPKT010000156.1:0-19514 GCA_035627915.1 Azospirillaceae bacterium | reverse complement strand
GGCGCCTCGACTCGAAGGTCGACGGGCTGGACGGGGATTTGCGCGAGGTGAAGGAACGGCTGTCAGCCGTCGAGTTCGGCTTGGCCGGCGTACGCCGGGAACTGGCCGGACTGGCGGAGACGGACGCCCGGCTGCAGGCCGGCTTCGACCGCCTGCGGGAGGATGTCGGCCGCATCAAGCGCCGACTCGACCTCGACGACAAGCCGGCGGCCGAGTAGCCGCTACGCCCCCAGCCGCTTCTCCATGAAGACGCTGAGCGGGTCGGGGCGGTAGTCGCCGAAGGGGCCGGTCTCGCCGTAGCCGGCGGCGCGGTAGAGGGCCAGCGCCTCGTGCGACCGGATGCCGGTCTCCAGGCGCAGCAGGCGGATACCTTCCGCCCGCGCCGCCTGTTCCAGCGCCGCCACCAGCCGGCGCCCCAGCCCGTGGCCGCGGGTCTCCGGGTCGACGAACAGGCGCTTCAGCTCGCCATAGCCGTCCCGCCGCACCCACGCGCCGCAGCCGACCGCCCGGCCGCCGCGCCACGCCGCCAGGAAGGTCACCCCCGGCCGGCGCAGCGCGTCGACGTCCAGCATGTGGTTGCTCTCGGCCGGGTACAGCGCCGCCATGGCGGCGTCGCCGGCCTCCAGCAGGCGCACGATGTCGGGCAGGGCGGGGTCGGTAGGGGCTATGCGTATATCGTCCATGGGTCCGGTCACTCGGTGACGTCGAAGCTCCCCGGCGGCAGGCCGACGCGGGCGCGGCGCGCCATCTCCGCATAGGCCGCCTCCAGCCGGCGCGCGGTGGCGCCGGCGTCGAAGGGGCCGCCGGGACGGGTGCGGGCCTCCGCCAGCCGGGCGCGCAGGGCAGCCAGCCGGCCTGGGTCGGCGGCGAGGCCGCGGGCCGTCTCCTCATAGGCGGCGAGGTCGCCGGCCACCAGTTCGGGCAGGCCCAGCGCCAGCAGCAGGCTGGCCGCCACCCGCCCGGCGAAGGCGTCGCCGCGGCAGGTCAGCACCGGCAGCCCGGCCCACAGCGCGTCCGACGCCGTCGTGTGGGCGTTCACCGGCAGGGTGTCCAGGAACAGGTCGGCGGCGGCCTGCCGGCCCAGATGCTCCGCCATCGCGTCCTTCGGCAGCCAGGGCGCCCAGACGATGCGCCCGGGCGCGATGCCCTGCGTGCCGGCCGCCGCCAGCAGCGCCGCCTTCGTCTCCGCCGCGGGCTCCAGCAGCCACAGCACGCTGCCAGGGTGGCATGCCAGCAGGCGCATCCAGATAGCGAAGACCTCGCGCGTGATCTTGTAGGCCGCGTTGAAGCAGGCGAAGACGAAGGCGTCGTCGGGCAGGCCCAGCGCCGCGCGCGGCGGCGTCGGCGCCACCGGCCGGGCGGCGTCGTTCGGCTGGTAGCAGCCGGGCAGCCGCACCACCGCTTCCGAATAGAAGCGCTCATCCCCCGGCGGGACCAGCACCGCGTCGGCAACGACGTAGTCGGCGAGGCCGGCGCCGAGCGTGCCGGGATAACCCAGGTATTGGACGCGTACCGGTGCGGGCCGCAGCGCCATGATGCCGGGGCGGGCGCCGGCCGTGTGGCCCTTGAGGTCGACCAGCACGTCGATCTCCAGCTCCCGGATCACGGCGGCCGCCGCCGCGTCGGACATGCCGGACAAATCGACGAAGCAGTCGCACGCCGCGGCCAGGCGCCGGCGCATGGCGCTGCCGTCGTCCGGCCCGTAGGAGAGGCCGGCGACCTCCACCCGCCCCCGGTCGTGGCGCTCCAGCAGCTCCGCCACCAGGTAGGCGGTCGCGTGCCGGTGGAAGTCTGAGGAGAGGTAGCCGACGCGCAGCGGCCCGCCGGCGAAAGGTGCGGCCGGCGCCAGCGGCGAGCCGGCGCGGGCCAGCACGGCGGCGGCGTGGTTCCCGGCGGCGCGGAGGTGCCAGGCGGGCCCGACCGGCTGGCACAGCACCGCGAAGGGCGGGACGGTGCCGGCCCGGTCCGCCGCCACCGCCTCCAGCAGGGCGGGCCGCAGCGCCTCCGCCTCGTCCCAGCGGCACAGGGCGCAGAGCTGGTGGATGAGCTGCGACAGGGCGGCGCCGCGGTCGGCGATGCCGTGCTCCAGGGCGGCGCGGTAGCAGCGGGCGGCGTCGGCATGGCGGTGCTGGCGGTCGCGCACCGTGCCGAGGTTGAGCCAAGCCTCCGCGAAGCCGGGGGCCAGCTCCAGCGCCGCGGCATAGGCCTGCCCCGCCGCCTCCAGCAGCCCGCCGTCGTCGAGGACGGAGCCCAGGTTGAAGGGCGGCCTGGGATCGGCGGGGTCGAGGGCGGCGGCGCGGCGCAACGCCCCGGCCGCCTCCTCCAGCCGGCCGCACCGGTGCAGCGCCACGCCCAGGTTGGTGGCAGTGGCCGCAGCAGTCGGCGACAGCCGGCAGGCCGCCTCCAGCACGGGCACCGCCTCCGCCGCCCGGCCGGCGTCCAGGAGCAGGATTCCCAGGTTGACGTACGCCTCCCCGTGGCCCGCATCCAGGGCGCAGGCGCGGCGCAGGTGGGTCTCCGCCTCCTCCGGACGGCCGTCCTCGGCCAGCAGCACGCCCAGCAGGGCCAGCGCGTCCGGCCGGTCCGGCGCCGCCTCCAGCACGGCGCGGCAGAGCCGCTCCGCCCCGGCGCGGTCCCCGGCGTCCCGGCGCGCGAGCGCCTCCGCCAGCCATGCCCCGGTGTCGGTCACGGCCGGGCCAGGTAGGCGCGGTTGACGTAGGCGTCGAGGCCCGGCCGCGCCGGCAGCGGCGGCACCCGGGGGGAGTGCGGCGTGCGCCAGACGCCGTACTGCGCGGTGACCATCAGCCGGGGCCGCCCGCGGGGCAGCAGGCCCTTGTGGATGCCGAAGGTGTCGGCCATGAAGACGGTGCCGGCCGGCCCGCTCATCGACACGGCGGCCCCCGGCCCGTAGGCGGCCTCCACCTCGCTGTCGGCGATGCGGGTGATGACCACCAGCCGCTCGTCCCGGTTGGAGCGGGGGACGAACTGGAACGGCCCCGCCTCCCCGTCCACGTCGGTCAGGTAGAGGAAGACCTTGAAGGCGCGGATGTTGTCCCAGTCGCGGTGGAACCACTGGGTGCCCTTGGACTGCCCGCGCCCGGCGATGGACCACCAGCCCCCCATGTTGTCGAGCGTCGGCCGGCAGCCCAGGAAGCGCGCCGCCGTCGCCAGGATCAGGGGATGGTTGAAGAACTCCAGCAGCCCGGGCACGGCCAGCAGGTCCTCCACCCGGTAATAGCCCATGTTGGTCTCTTCGCTGGGCACGGCGTCCCAGAGGAAGTCGCCCAGGTGCGGCCGGTAGGGGTCGTGGCAGCGCGTTCCCTCCAGGAAGCGGCGCATGGCGGCCACCTGCCCCGGGTCCAGCAGGTCGAACCGGTCGGTGTAGCCCCGGTCGCGCAGCTGCGCGTCGAGGGCGGCCGCCCGGGCGTCGCCCCCCTCCAGGTCGCGGGCCCCGGGCCTCAGCGCCGCCGCCGCCCGCGCCAGCCGGCCGCGCCGGCGCGGGCCCCCGCTGAGCGGCAGCAGGTCGTAGGGCAGGTTGCGCCCGTCCTGCCGGGCGCGCGCCCAGATCTGCGGGAGGGTCAGGTTGCGGATCTTCATGCGGTCTCCGCGAGGCGCCGCAGCGCCGCCGCCGCCGCGGCCACGGCGGGGGCCCAGGCGCCCGGCTCCGGCTGGCGGAACTGGCGCAGCGCCGGGTACCAGGCGCTGCCCGCCCCGTCCTTCATCCAGCGCCAGCAGCCGTCGTAGCGGTTCAGCAGCCAGACCGGCCGGCCGAGCGCCCCGGCCAGGTGCGCCACCGCCGTGTCGACGGTGACGACGAGGTCGAGCGCCGAGACGAGTGCCGCGGTGTCGGCGAAGTCGCCCAATCCGGCCGAGGCGTCGGTCCAGGCCATGCCGGGCGGCGGCGCCTCCGCCGCGGCCGGGCCCTTCTGCAGGCCGATGAAGGCGACGTCGGGCACGGCGGCCAGCGGCGCCAGCTCCGCCAGGCGCAGGCTGCGGCGCGCGTCGACCGGGTTGGCGGGGGAACCGGACCAGACCAGCCCGACGCGCAGGCGCGCTTCCGGGAGCCGCGCCCGCCACGCCGCGACCTCCGCCGGGTCCGCCGTCAGGTAGGGGACCCGGTCCGCCAGCAGGTCCCCGCCGGTGCCGAGCGCCAGCGGCAGGCTCATGATCGGGCAGTGGGCGTCGGTGGGCGGCGGGCTGCCGCCGAAGGGGACGACGGCGTCCACCCCCTCCAGCCCGGACAGGAGGCGCGCCAGCTCCGGCTGGCAGGCCAGCACCACGCGGGCGCCGCGGGCCGCCAGCAGCGGCACGTAGCGGGCGAACTGGAGGGTGTCGCCGCGCCCCTGCTCGGCATGGACCAGCAGGGTGAGGCCGGCCGCTTCGCCGCCGGTCCAGCGGGTGCCCCGCACCGGGTCGGGCGGGAAGCCGGGGCGCCTGAAGCGCCACTCGAACTCCCGCCAGCTCTCCTCGAACCGGCCGGCGGTCAGCAGCGCCACCGCCAGGTTCCAGTGCGCCTCCGCGTTGTCGGGCGCCACCGCCACGGCCCGGCGCAGGCAGTCCAGTGCTGCCTCCAGCTCGCCCCGGTCCTTGCGGGCGACGCCCAGGTTGATGAGGACGGAAGCCTGGTCCGGCGCCAGCGTCCGCGCCCGCTCCAGGCAGGCCACGGCCGCCGCGTGGCGGCCCTGCCCGTGCAGGAGCGCCCCCAGGTTGGAGGCCGCGTCGACCTGGCCGGGGTCCAGCGCCAGCGCCGCCCGCAGTGCCGCTTCCGCCTCCGCCTCCCGCCCGGCGACCCGCAGTGCGGCACCCAGGTTGGCGCGGAAGACGGCGTTGCGCGGCTCCAGCGCTGCGGCGCGGCCGATCCGCTCCGCCCCGCCGGCGGCGTCGCCGGACTGCACCGCGGCAAGTCCGCGCAGGTGCAGCGCCTGCGCGTTGCCGGGATCGGCGTCCAGCACGCGGTCGTACAGGGCCGCCGCCTCGGCCAGGCGGCCGGCGCGGTGGTGGTCGAAGGCGGCGGTGAGGGCTTCGCTCGGGCTTGCCATTTGGGGCAGAATGCCAAGCCCTGCTGCGGGCGGCAACGGCCGCGGGATTGGAAGGGGCGAGCGACGCGAGGATGTCACCGATGACCGAGGGCCGGACGCTCTGGCCGCGCCACTACACCGACCCCGGCCTCCACGGGGAGGAGCAGGCGCGACTGTTCGCGCGGCACTGGCAGTTCGTGGGCTTCGCCGACCAGCTGGCCGCCCCCAACGCCTTCCTGACCCGCGAGATCGCCGGGCGGCCCGTGCTGGTGCAGAACTTCGCCGGGGAGGACGGTGGCTCGCTGCGCGCCTTCCGCAACGTCTGCTCCCACCGCTTCGCCCGGCTGCACCGGGCCGACTCGGGCGCCGGCATGGTGCGCTGCCCCTACCATGGCTGGACCTACGACCGGAACGGCGTGCCCGTCGGCATCCCCCGCAACGAGGAGTGCTTCGGCCTGGACCGCGCGGGGAAGGAGGCGCTGGCGCTGCCCCGCTACGAGGTGGAGGCCTGCGGCCGCTTCCTCTTCGTGCGGCTGGAGCCGGGCGGCCCCGGGCTGGACGAGAGCCTGGGCGCGCACGCCCCCCTGCTGCGCCGCCTGTCCGATACTTTCGCCGCCCCCTTCGCGGAGGAGGCGGTGCCGTGGGAGGCGGACTGGAAGGTGGGCGTGGAGAACGTGCTGGAGGTCTACCACGTCGACAGCGTGCACCCCGACACCTTCCGCACGGTGACGGAAGGGCCCTGGGACTGCGCCTATGACGGCCCGCACTCCACCGGCGTCACCGGCCTGACCCCGGACACCGCGCGCTGGTGGGAGGGCGTGGCCGGGCGCCTGCGGCTGGAGCCGGCGGGAGGCCTCGGCGGCTACCACCATGTGCTGCTGTTCCCCAACCTCGCCATCGGCGTCACCGCCGGCCTGATGATGAGCGTGCAGACCTACGAACCGGCAGGGCCGGGCCGCTGCACGCTGCGCTGGCGGCTGTCGCTGGCGCGCGGGGCGGAGGGCGCCAGCCGGGCGGCGCGGCAGGGGGTGGAGGAGCACCTGGCCGCCTTCAACCGGCGCCTGCTGGCGGAGGACCGGGCGATCTGCGAGGAGGTGCAGCGCGGCACCCGCGCCATGGACCGCCCGCCGCTGCTGGGCCGCAACGAGGAGCGCATCCGCCGCTTCCACGCCGCGGTCCTGGACGCCGCCCCCTCCTGAAGAGCTATGCCGGTGACCGCAGGGGTGCGCGGGTGTAGCATGGGCGGACCGGCAAAAGGCCGGCCCAACCCTGGGGAGCCGCAAAGGTGGAGCCCGCCGCACCGGCGACCGGAAGCAGTTCCGGCGCGCCGCCTTCCGACATGCTGGTCCGCCGGTTCCAGGCGCTGTGGTCCGACCGCGCCGGCGACCGCGGCTGCCCAGCCTTCTGCGAGCTTGACTTCGCCGGGCCGGACTGGGCGCCGTTCCGCGACCATGCCGGCGTGATGGCGCTGGTCCGCCAGCCCTTCCTGATCCGCTACCGCTATGTCGGCCGCGAGCTCGCCTGCGCCCTGGGCGTGGACAGCACCGGGGTCTGCCTGGAGGACCGCGACTACGGCGAGATGCTGGAGTTCTGGCTGGGCATCTACGAGCGCGCCATCCACAACCGCCGCCCGCTGGCGGGCCGCCACCAGATGCTGTGCGGCGGCGGCACCGTGTGGGCGGACTGGGGCGTCTTCCCCTTCGCCGCGGACGGGGCGGCGGTGGACCATCTGGTGGAGCTGGTCACCTTCGACGATCCCGAGGCGGTGCGCCGCCACCCGGTGGACCGCCGCGTCCGCCTGCCCCGCAGCGAGAGCATCCGGGGCTGAGCGCCGGAGCGGGATGCGCCGGTGGGATGCACCGGTGGGGGATGCGGCGGCCGCCGCTTTGCGCTACATGCAGGGCCGACCACCCTTCCCCAGCCGGACCGCGCCCCGGAGCTCGCCCATGACCGCCCCCGATCCGATGACCTCCGCCATCCTGGACGCCGCGCGCGAGCTGCTGCAGATCGAGGCCAAGGCGGTGCTGCACCAGCAGGACGGGCTGGACCGCGACTTCCTGGCCGTGGTGGAGCATATCGGCGGGCGCGAGACCAACACGCTGGTGGCCGGCATCGGCAAGTCGGGTCTGGTGGCACGCCTGCTTGCCAGCAAGCTGGCATCGGTCGGCGCCCGCTCCTGGTACTACAGCGCGCTCGACGCGCTGCACGGCGAGCTGGGGTCATTGCGGCCCGACGACGTGCTGATCCTGCTGTCCAACAGCGGCCAGACGCAGGAGCTGGTCGACCTCGGCACGGCGGCGGCGCAGCGGGGGGTGAAGGTGGCGGCCATGGTGTCGCGCGTCCCCTCCGCCCTGTCGCGGGTGGCCCACTGGACGCTCCGGGTGCATGTGGAGCGCGAGGCGACGGAGACGCGCCTGCCGACCGCCAGCACCACGGCCATGCTGGCCTTCTCCGACGCGCTGGTGATCGGCGTGGCGCGCCGGCGCGGCTTCACCATCGAGGATTACGGCCGCAACCATCCCGGCGGCACGCTGGGCGTGGTGCTGGCCTCCACCGTCGGCAGCCTGATGACGCCGGCCGGCGGCGGCGTGGCGCTGGTGCACCCCGACGCGCCCATCCTGCAGACCTTGCTGGAGATGACGCGCTGTCCGGTGGGTGCCGCCCTGGTGGTGGACGGGGGCAACCGGCTGCTGGGCGTCATCACCGACGGCGACATCCGGCGCGCCCTGGCGAAGTCCGGCAAGGAGATGCTGGACCGCGACACCGGCAGCCTGATGACCGCCCGCCCGCGCACCTGCCGGCCGGAGACCACGGCCCTGGAGGCGCTGGAGCTGATGGAGACGCCCAGCCAGATCTACGTGCTGCCGGTCGTGGACGGGAACGGCATCGTGCAGGGCCTGCTGCGCATGCACGACATCGCCGGCATCGAGGTGGAGAAGTCGCTGGGCTGAAGCCGTCAGGCCATCGCCGCCCGCGCCGCCTCCTCCACTGCCCTCATCGCCAGCCGGTAGGGCCCGGGGCCGTGGCTGATTCGGGCCACCCCCAGCGCCGCCAGCCGCGCCTTGGGCGGCGTCGCGGCGCCGGCCATGATGTTCACCGGCAGGGGCGAGCGCTCCACCAGCAGCGCGATCAGCCCCTCCTCCGCCAAGCCCGGCACGAACAGCCCGTCGGCCCCGGCGGCGGCGTAGGCGTGGGCGCGCGCCAGCGCCGCCTCCACCAGCGCCGTATCGTGCGGCACCGAGGGACCCTGGAAGAAGACGTCCGTGCGGGCGTTGATGAAGGCGGGGATGCCGGCCCGGTCTGAGGCCGCGCGCGCCGCGGCCAGGCGTTCCGCCTGCTCCGCCGGGTCGCGCAGGGCCCCGGTCGCGGGGTGGCTGTCCTCTATGTTGACGCCGACGGCGCCGGCGGCCAGCGCCCGGGCGACCGTGTCGCCCACGCCCGGCGCCTCCGCCGCGTAGCCCGCCTCCAGGTCGATGGTGACGGGCAGGGCGGTGGCGGCGACGATCCGCTCCAGGTTGGCGATCACGAGGTCGAGCGGCAGCCGCTCCCCGTCCTCCATCCCGTGCGCAGCGGCGACGGACCAGCTGCCGGTGCCGATGGCCGGCGCGCCGGCCGCGGCGACGGCGCGGGCGCTGCCGGCGTCCCAGGCGTTGAAGAGGACGAGCGGGCGGCCGGGGACGTGCAGCGAACGGAAGGCTTGGGCCTGGGCAACTTGGTCGGTCATGGGTTTCCTCGGTCGGTGGATCGGGCGTGCCGCCGCTCATGCTCGAGCAGCCAGCGCTTGCGCCAGGGCTTGCCGCCGTAGCCGACGAGCGACCCGTCGGCGCCGACGACGCGGTGGCAGGGGACGATGATGGCGACCTGGTTGGCGCCGTTGGCACCGGCGACGGCGCGCACCGCGTCGGGCCGGCCGAGCGCGCGGGCCAGCTCGCCGTAGCTGCAGGTGGCGCCGGCCGGCAGGCGGCGCAGCGCCGCCCACACGGCCGCCTGGAAGGCACTGCCGGCCTGGGCCACCGGCAGGTCGAAGGACAGGTCGGCGCCGGCGAAGTAGCGCTCCACCTGCCCGGCCAGCCGGTCCAGCATGGGGTGCTGGCCGAACAGGACGGGGCCGCTGCGGCGCTGCAGCCTATCCAACTCGCGGGGCAGCGCCGTGCGGTCGGCGAACTCCAGCAGGTGCACGCCGCCGTCGTCCGCCACCGCCAGCATGGCGCCGATCGGCGTGTCGAGCCAGCGGGCCGGCAGCGCCGGCCGCCCGCGCAGCCGCGCCGGCGCCTCGCCCAGCAGCCGGGTCACCGCCTCGCGGAAGCCGCTGGCGGACGCGTAGCCGGCGTCGAGCTGCGCCTCGATCACCGGCGCCCCGTCCCTGAGGCCGGTCACGGCGGCGCCCAGGCGCTGGGCGCGGGCGTACTGGGCGAAGGTGACGCCGTATTCCCGCTTGAAGGCGCGGCGCACGGTGGAGGGATCGTAGCCGAGGGCGGCGAGGTCGGCCGCCGTCCAGCGCCGGTCCGGCTCCGCCGCGACCTGCCCGCGCAGCCGCGCCAGGGTGGGGTCCACGGGCCGCCCGCGGTCGAGCGGCCGGCAGCGCAGGCAGGGGCGGAAGCCCGCCCGCTCCGCCTCTCCCGGCCGGTCGAAGAAGACCACGTTCTCCCGCTTCGGCTTGCGCGCCGGGCAGGTCAGCCGGCAGAAGATGCCCGTCGTCCTGACCCCGACGTACCAGAATCCGTCGAGGGCGGGATCGCGGTCGATCAGGGCGCGGTAGAGCGCGTCGTCGGTGGGGGCGGTCATGCGCTTCCTTCTACCGCAGGCCGGGAGGACGCGCCGCCGGAAACGAGGCGTCGATTCCGGCTGGCCGCCGGCGCCGGGGGTGACAAGTCTCGGGCCGCGGAAATACCGGATTCCGCAGGTGCTGCGGGGAGTGCTATCACTGGTCGATGGGGGTAATCCGCCCCGGCCGCGCCGACACTGGACGCCCATGACCGCCGCCTTCGCCTTCACGCCCGGACAACGGCCCTTCGTCATCGCGGAGATGTCGGGCAACCACAAGGGCGAGATCGGACGCGCCATCCGCCTGATCGACGCCGCGCGCGAGGCCGGCGCCGACGCGGTGAAGATCCAAACCTACACCGCCGACACCATCACGCTCGATTGCGACCGGCCGGAGTTCCGCATCGGCGGCGGGCTGTGGGAGGGGCGCACGCTCCACGACCTCTACCGCGAGGCGCACACCCCCTGGGACTGGCACGAGGCGCTGTTCGCCCATGCCGCCCGCGTCGGCATCCCGATCTTCTCCAGCCCGTTCGACCCGACCGCGGTGGACCTGCTGGAGCGGCTGGGCGCCCCCGCCTACAAGATCGCCAGCTTCGAGATCGTGGACCTGCCGCTGGTCCGCCACGCCGCGCGCACGGGCAAGCCGCTGGTGGTCTCCACCGGCATGGCCAGCCTGGGGGAGATCGCGGAGGCGGTGGCGGCGGTGCGGGAGGCCGGCGACAACCCGCTGGCCCTGCTCCACTGCACCAGCGGCTACCCGACCCCGCCGGAGGACATCCACCTCCGCACCATCCCGCACCTGGCCGAGGCGTTCGGGGTGGCGGCCGGGCTCTCCGACCACACCCACGGCATCGCCGTGCCGGTCGCCGCCGTGGCGCTGGGCGCGACGGTGATCGAGAAGCACATGACCCTGTCGCGCGCCGAGGGCGGGGTGGACGCGGACTTCTCCCTGGAGCCGCACGAGTTCAAGGCGATGGTGGAGGCCTGCCGCACCGCGCACGCGGCGCTGGGGCGGGTGGACTACACGCTGAAGCCCAGCGAGGCGGGGGGGCGGGCCTTCCGCCGCTCCCTCTACGTCACCCGCGACGTGGCGGCGGGCGAGCCGCTGACGGCGGACAACGTCCGCTCCATCCGGCCGGGGCTGGGGCTGGCGCCGAAGTACCTGCCGGACGTGCTGGGCCGCCGCGCCGCCCGCGCGCTCGCCCGCGGCGAGCCGCTGGACTGGACCATGATCGGCCCGGCATGAGCGCCCGCCCCCGCACCGTGATCGTCAGCCAGGCGCGCATGAACTCCTTCCGGCTGCCCGGCAAGGTGCTGATGGAGGCCGCCGGCAAGCCGCTGCTGCAGCACCATCTGGAACGGCTGGGCCGGTCGGCGCGCGCGGACCTGGTGGTGCTGGCGACGACGGTGGAGGCGGTGGACGACCCCGTGGCGGAACTCGCGGCGTCGCTGGGCGTGCCGGTCGTGCGCGGCAGCGAGTGGGACGTGCTGGACCGTTTCTACCGGGCCGCCCTTGCCCACGAGGCCGGCATCATCGTCCGGGTGACCGCCGACTGCCCGCTGATCGACCCCGCCCTGATCGACGCGCTGCTGGACATGTTCGCGGCGGCCGAGCCGGCGCTGGACTATGCCGGCATCGACGTCGGCGTGTTCCCGCGCGGGCTGGACGCCGAGGCGATGACCCGCGCCGCCCTGGACGAGGCGTGGCGCCGCGCCTCCCTCCCGCTCGAGCGGGAGCACGTGACCCCCTACATCTACCGCCGGCCCGAGCGGTTCCGCCTGGGCGGCTACCGCCTGCCGGAGGACCACGGACGGCACCGCTGGTGCGTCGACACCCCGGCCGACTTCGAGCTGGTCCGCCGCTTGCTAGAGACATTGCTGCCGGACAATCCCGGCTTCGGCTGGCGCGACGTGCTGGCCGTGCTGCGGGACCATCCGGACTGGCCCCTGATCAACCAGGACGTCGCCCAGAAGCCCCTGGCGTGACGCGAGAACGAGGAGCACACCGATGAACCGCAAGGAATTCCTGCTGGCGCTGGACGAGATGCTGGAGCTGGACCCCGGCACGCTGCAGGGCCCGGAGTCGCTGGCCGACATCGACAGCTGGGACAGCCTGGCCGTCATCAGCTTCATCGCCCTGGCCGACGAGAAGTTCAACATCGTCGTCGCCGGCGAGGCGCTGGCCGCGGCGAAGACGGTCGACGACCTGCTGAAGCTGGTCGCCGAGCACGTCGCGGCGTGAGCCTGGCGGCATCGGGCCCGGCGCCCGGGGCGCCGCGGCAGGGGCTGCGGCTGGGGCGCCGGCGGGTGGAGTTCCCGGGCGGGCCCGCGGCCTTCCTGGAGCGCGGGAGTGGCGGCGTGCCGCTGCTGCTGGTGCACGGCTTCGGCGGCGACGCGCTCAGCTGGCAGTTCAACCTGACGGCGCTCGCCGCGGACCGGCGCGTGCTGGCCGTGGACCTGCCCGGGCACGGGGAGTCCACGGACGATCCCGGCGGCGGGGGCATCGACGACCTCGCCGACTGGCTGGCGCGCTTCATGGACGCCGCGGGGCTGGCGGTGGCGGACGTCGTGGGCCACTCCATGGGCGCCCGCATCGCCCTGTCGCTGGCCGGGCGGCACCCGGGCCGGGTGCGGCGCATGACCCTGCTGGCCTGCGCCGGGCTGGGCGCGTCGGTGGACCTGGGCTTCCTCGGCGCCATGCGCGCCGTCGCCACCCGGGAGGAGGCGCTGGCGGCCGTGGACCGGCTGTTCGGCAGCCCCTTCCCCCACCGCGAGGCCTTCGCCAAGGCGCTGCTGTCCCGCATGGGCGAGCCTGCGGCGGCCGCCGCGCTGGGCACCATCCTGGAGCGCTCCGCCGCCGCCATCCGCGCCGGCGGCGCCTTCGCCTGGGAGCGGCTCGCCGTGCCGGCGCAGCTGGTCTGGGGGACGGCCGACACCGTGGTGCCGCCGCCCGACCCCGCCGCGGTGCCCGGCCGCATCCCCCTGCACCGGCTGGACGGCATCGGCCACATGCCGCATGTGGAGGCCGCCAGCCGGGTCAACGCCCTCATCAAGGAGTTCCACGCATGACCCCGGACGCCATGCTCGCCCTCATCCGCGAGGAGGTCGCCCGCATCCTGGCCGAGAAGGGCGAAGGCCCGGCGGAGGTTGGCGCCGACACCCGCTTCCTCGGCGGCGACCTGCCGTTCGACAGCCTGGACCTCGCCACGCTGGTCGTGGCGCTGGAGGGGCGGACGGGCCGCGACCCGTTCCGCGCCGGCTTCCGCCAGTTCACCACCGCGGGCGAGCTGGCGGGGCTCTACGCCGCCGCCTGATGCTTGTATTTCTGCAATGTCTTGGGGGCTTCCGGACGCGCCCGGGCATTTGCTAGCCTGCCCGCGCCAAGACAAGCCGGGACCCCAACCCCGGCACCTCCGGGAGCTTCGACGCACACGATGAGACAGGCAGGAACCCTCGCGCTGTGGCTCGGGGCCGCGGCGCTGCTGGCGGGCTGCGCCAGCGAGGCCGGCGGACGCGCCGGCGGCGACGGCAAGAAGGAGGTGACGACGGTCGCCGCCAAGGGCCTCGACGCCGCCGCCGACCGCAACCCCTTCCCCAGCACCTACAAGCCGCTGCCCTCCGTCCCCACCGCCATCGTCGGCGCCACGCTGCTGACCGGCACGGGCGAGGAGATCGCCGACGGCACGGTCGTCATGGAGGGCGGGCGCATCGTCGCGGTCGGCCGCGGCGTGGCGGTGCCGGCCGGCGCCACCGTCATCGACGCCCGCGGCAAGTGGGTGACGCCGGGCCTGATCGACGCGCACTCCCACCTGGGCGTCTACGCCTCGCCGGCGGTGCACGCGCATGCCGACGGCAACGAGATCACCGGCCCCAACACCGCCAACGTCTGGGCCGAGCACTCGATCTGGCCGCACGACCCGGGCTTCGTCCGCGCGCTGGAGGGCGGCGTCACCAGCCTGCACATCCTGCCGGGCTCCGCCAACCTGTTCGGCGGCCGCTCCGTCACCGTGAAGAACGTCCCGGCCCGCACCATGCAGGCCATGAAGTTCCCCGGGGCCCCCTACGGGCTGAAGATGGCCTGCGGCGAGAACCCCAAGCGCGTCTACGGCAGCAAGGGCCAGCCCCCCGGCAGCCGCATGGGCAACGTCGCCGGCTACCGCAAGGCCTGGATCGAGGCCGCGGACTACCGCCGCAAGTGGGAGGAGTGGCGCAGCAAGGCCGACGACGCGCCGTCCGACAAGGCGCCGGAGCCGCCGACGCGCGACCTCGCGCTGGAGACGCTGGCCGGTGTGCTGGACGGCGAGATCCTGGTGCAGAACCACTGCTACCGGGCCGACGAGATGGCCGTCATGGTCGACGTGGCCAAGGAGTTCGGCTACCGCATCACCATGTTCCACCACGCGTCGGAGGCCTACAAGATCGCCGACATCCTGGCGCGCGAGAACATCTGCGTCGCCACCTGGGCGGAGTGGTGGGGCTTCAAGATGGAGTCCTTCGACGGGATCGAGGAGAACCCGGCGCTGGCCCACGCCAAGGGTGTGTGCACCGTCATCCACTCCGACGACGAGACGATCATCCAGCGCCTGAACCAGGAGGCGGCCGTCGCCATGGCGGCGGGCAACCGGCTGGGCCTGGGCATCACCCGCGCCGACGCGGTCAAGTGGATCACCGCCAACCCCGCGAAGGCCATCGGCGTCGCCGACCGCACCGGCACGCTGGAGGCCGGCAAGATGGCCGACGTGGTGGTGTGGAGCGCCGACCCGTTCAGCGTCTACGCCGTGACCGAGACGGTCTTCGTCGACGGCGCCGTCGCCTTCGACCGCAAGGACCCGCGCTTCCACCCGCAGACCGACTTCGAGGTCGGGCAGCCCGGCAAGGAGAACCGCCGATGAGCAGCCTGCGTACCCTGACCGCGGCGCTGGCGCTCGCGGTGGGCCTGGCCGGCCCCGCCTGGGCCGAGACGCTCGCCGTCACCAACGCCCGCATCCACACCATGGGCCCGGCGGGCGAGATCGCGTCCGGCACCGTCCTCATCCGCGACGGCCGCATCGCCGCGGTCGGCCGCGACGTCGCGGTGCCGTCCGGCGCCCGCGTGGTGGACGCCGCCGGCAAGGTGGTGACGCCAGGGCTGGTCGCCCCCAACACCACGCTGTCGGTGTCGGAGGTCAACTCGCTGCACGAGACCAACGACCATGACGGGGCGGTGGACCGGCTGTCGGCCGCCTTCGACGTGAGCTGGGGCGTCAACCCCAACTCCACCCTGATCCCGGTGGCGCGCCTGGGCGGCATCACCCGCGCCGTCGTTACCCCCGACATCGACGAGGAGCGCGAGGCGCGGCCCAAGGAGAGCCTGTTCGCCGGCCAAGCCGCCACCATCCACCTGGGCGCCGGCGACGACCTGCTGGTCGCCACCGGCGTCGGCATGGTGGCGGAGCTGGGCGAGGACGGGGCGGGGCAGCTGGGCGGCGGCCGCGGCACCAGCTTCGCCGCGCTGAAGGCGGCGCTGGAGGAGGCCCGCCACTACGCCCGCAACCGCGCCCGCTACGACGCCGGGGAGTCCCGCCCCTTCCGGCAGAGCCGGGAGGATCTGGAGGCGCTGATCCCCGTCACCCAGGGGCGCATGCCGCTGCTGGTCCGGGTCAGCCGCGCCGCCGACATCCGCCAGACCCTGCGCCTCGCCCGCGAGGAGGGGCTGCGGATCGTCCTGCTGGGTGCCGAGGAGGGGTGGATGGTCGCCCGCGACATCGCCGCCGCAAAGGTGCCGGTCGTCCTCAACCCGCTGGCCAACCTGCCGGCGCATTTCGAGATGATGGGCGCCACGCTGGAGAACGCGGCGCGGCTGGACGCGGCCGGCGTCGTCGTGGCGATCGAGGGCAGCCGCAGCGGCCACTTCGCCCGCCAGGTCCGCTACAACGCCGGCAACGCCGTCGCCCACGGGATGAAGTGGGACCGGGCGCTGGCCGCCATCACCATCAACCCGGCGCGCATCTTCGGCTTCGACGCCAAGGCGGGCTCGCTGGAGGTGGGCAAGGAGGCCGACCTGGTGGTGTGGAGCGGCGACCCGCTGGAGCCGGTGAGCCAGCCAGAGCACGTCTTCGTCCGGGGCACCGAGATGAAGATGGACAGCCGCGCCCGCCAGCTGGCCCGGCGCTACATGAACCTGGAGCAGCCCTACCCGCCGGCTTACCGGTGAGCAAGGAGGGCCGGTGAGCACGGGAGGCGTCATCGCCGTCCTGGTGGGGCTCTACCTGCTGCTGATGGCGCGCAGCGCCTGGAAGCAGGGGGAGCTCCGCCAGTTCCTGCGCAGCCTCGCCCTGGTGGCGGGGCTGCTGGGCGGGCTGTTCCTCGTCGTCGAGGGCTGGATCTGGTGGGACCGCGGCTGGTAGCCCCGACCCACGCTGCCCCGGCCCACACTGCTTGGAAACCGGGGCCCGCCTGTCGCATAGTGCGGGGAGAGTTACCCCGACGAGGCGAATGCCCCGATGCTGCCCCCCTGGATCGATCCCGCGTTCCGCCTGACCGAGGGCGGCGCCACGCTGGACGCGTCCCGGCTGGCGGCGGCGGCCGCGCGGCTGGCCGCGTCCTTCCGCGAGGCGGGCCGGGGTGAGGCGGACGGACGCTCTGCCGCGGGCGTCGTGACCGCCCTGGCCGCGGCCGAGGCGGCCGGGGTGGAGCTGCGGCTGCGGCGCGGCGGCGGGCCGGCCGACGGCACGCCGCCGGCGCCGGGCTTCTCCCTGGTGCTGGAGACGTCGGGCACCACGGGCACGCCCAAGGCGGTGCGCCACGACCTCTCCCGCCTGCTGGGCCGGGTGCCGCGGGTCCCGGCGCGCGAGGCGGTGTGGCTGCTGGCCTACGATCCTACCGGCTTCGCCGGGCTGCAGGTGCTGCTGACCGCGCTGGCCGGCGGCGGGCGGCTGGTGGCGGCGCCCGGCGCCGACGCCCCCGCCCTGGCCGCGCTGGCGGAGGCCGAGGGCTGCACCCATGCGAGCGCGACGCCCAGCTTCTGGCGCAGCTTCCTGCTGACCCCGGCCGCCCCGCCGCTGCGCGCCGTCACCCTGGGCGGCGAGGCGGTGGAGCAGGCGCTGCTGGACCGGCTGGCGGCGCGCTTCCCCGGCGCCCGCATCCGCCACATCTACGCCAGCACCGAGGCCGGCGCCCTGTTCGCCGTGTCGGACGGGCGGGAGGGGTTTCCCGCCGCCTGGCTGGAGACGGGCGCCGACGGCGTGCATCTGCGCATCCGCGACGGCGTGCTGGAGGTGCGCAGCCCGCGCATGGCGCTCTGCCGCGCGGACGGCGCGGCGCTGGAGAAGGATGGCTGGATCGTCACCGGCGACCTGGTGGAAGTGCTGGGCGACCGGGTGTTGTTCCGGGGCCGGAACGACGGCGTCGTCAATGTCGGCGGGGTCAAGGTGGTGCCGGAGCAGGTGGAGGCGCTGCTGCTGGCGGTGCCGGGGGTGCTGGATGCCGCGGTGTCCTCCGTCCCCAGCCCCATCACCGGCCGGCTGCTGACCGCCCGGGTGGCGCCGGCGCCCGGCACGGCGGAGGAGCCGTTGCGCGCCCTGATGCGCGAGGCGCTGGCCGCCCTGCCCCCGGCGGCGCGGCCCCGCCGGATCGAGCTGGTGGAGCGGCTGGACCTCGCCCCCTCGGGCAAGAAACTGCGGGCGGAAGCGTCATGAGCGAGCGCCACGTCATCGTCACCGGCGGCAGCCGCGGGCTGGGCCTGGTCCTGGCGGAGGGGCTGCTGGCCGACGGCTACCGCGTCTCCACCTGCGCCCGCAGCCGGACGGAGGCCGTGGACCGGCTGGCCGAGGCGCATCCCGGCCGCCTGTTCTGGCAGGAGGCGACGGTGGGCGACGCCGACTCCGTCAACCGCTTCATCGACGCGGCGGCGGCCTGGGCGGGGGGCCTCTACGGCGTGGTCAACAATGCCGGCATCGCGCGCGAGGGCATCCTGGCGACCTTCCCCCAGGTCGAGACCGACGCGCTGATCCAGACCAACCTGAACGGCGCCATCCAGGTCGCCCGCGCTTCCCTGCGCCACCTGCTGCGTCGGCCGGGGCCGGGGCGCATCGTCAACATCTCCTCCATCATCGGGCTGCGCGGCTATACCGGCCTGGCCGCCTATGCCGCCACCAAGGCCGGGCTGGACGGCGTCACCCGGGCCCTGGCGCGCGAGGTGGGGCGGCGGGGCATCACCGTGAACTCGGTGGCGCCCGGCTACCTGACGACCGAGATGTCGACCACGCTGGACGCCGGCCAGCGCGACCAGATCGTCCGGCGCACGCCGCTGGGGCGCCTGGGCGACGCGGAGGACGTGCTGCCCGTGGTCCGCTTCCTGCTGGGCGACGGCGCCCGCTTCGTCACCGGCCAGACCCTGGTCGTCGACGGCGGCATCACGTGCTGAGGCGGCGATGACGCAGGCCAGGCTCACCGGGATCGCGCTGCGCGGCATCGTCTCCGCCGTGCCGGAACGGCACGAGGGGGAGGCGGAGCTGGCCGCCCGCTTCGGCGCCGACGCCGCGCGCCGGATTGCCGAGGCCACCGGCATCCGCGGCCGCCACCTGGTGCCGGAGGGCCAGTGCACGTCGGACCTGGCGGTGGCGGCGGCGGAACGGCTGATGCGGCGCCTGGGCTGGTCGCCTGATGACATCGACCTGCTGGTCTTCGTCAGCCAGACCCACGACCACATCCTGCCGGCGACGGCCTGCCTGGCGCAGAAGCGGCTGGGCCTGCCCAAGGGCTGCGCCGCCTTCGACCTGTCGCTGGGCTGCTCCGGCTACGTCTACGGGCTGTGGGCGGCGGGCGGGCTGCTGCCGACGCTGGGGGGCCGGGGCCGCGCCCTGCTGCTGGCCGGCGACACCACGAGCCGTCTGCTGGACGCGGACGACCGCTCGGTGGCACCGCTGTTCGGCGACGCGGCGACGGCGACGGCGCTGGAGCTGGACCCGGCGGCGCCGCCCCTCCATGTCGACCTCGGCACCGACGGGGCGGGGGCGCCCTACCTCATCGTGCCGGGCGGGGCCATGCGCCGGCCGGCGGAAGCGGGCGCGCCGCGGACGGGGCCGGAGGGCGACCGGCTGTTCATGGACGGGACCCAGGTCTTCGCCTTCACCCTGCGCGAGGTGCCGGGCGCCATCCGCGCCACGCTGGAGCGGGCAGGCTGGACCGCGGCCGACGTCGACGCCTTCGTCCTGCATCAGGCCAACGAG
Organism: Azospirillaceae bacterium; assembly: GCA_035627915.1. Lineage (GTDB taxonomy): Bacteria > Pseudomonadota > Alphaproteobacteria > Azospirillales > Azospirillaceae > DASPKT01. The sequence goes on along the minus strand of DASPKT010000156.1, from coordinate 520 downwards.
ATGATGATCCGGCGCCTCGGCCAGAAGGTCGGTGCCACGGAGGCGCAGCTGGTGCTGGCGCTGGCCGCGCACGGCAACACCAGCTCCGCCTCAATCCCGCTGGCGATGACGGAGGCGCTGGCCGGCCCGCTGACAGCGGGACGCCGTAAGCTTCTGCTGTCCGGCTTCGGCGTGGGCTGGAGCTGGGCCACCGCCGCGCTGGAGGCGGGGCCGCTGGGGGCATGCGAGACGGTGACGGTGGACGCCGCCGGCCGCATCGCGGAGCCGCGCCCGTGAGCCTCATCGATCCCTCACGCCATGCCGCGGTACCGATGCGCGTGGCCGCACCCACCGCCGTGCTCAGCATCGACGTGGAGCCCGACTACAACGGCACCGGCGAGGCGGCGCTGGACCGGCTGCCGGAGCTGCTGGCCGTGGTGGCGGAACTGGGCGTGCCGCTGACCGCCTTCGTCGAGGGCCGGGTGCTGGAGAGGCGCGGCGACCTTGTGGCGGCGCTGGCCGCGGCCGGCGCGGACGTGCA
>DASPKT010000155.1:0-27897 GCA_035627915.1 Azospirillaceae bacterium | reverse complement strand
GAAGACCCGGTTCAGCAGGCCCATCGACAGCGCCTCGGCCGCATCCACCAGCCGGCCGGTGAAGAGCAGGTCCTTCGCGTGCGACGGGCCCACCGCCTGCACCAGCCGCCTGGTATCGCCCAGCGGGTAGACCAGCCCCAGCTTGGCCGGGGTGACGCCCAGGCGGGCATCCGCCGCGGCGAAGCGCAGGTCGCAGGCCAGCGCCACGCCGAGCCCGGCACCGACGCACGCCCCCTCGATCAGCGCCAGGGTCGGCTTGGCGAAGCCGGCCAGCCCGTCCAGCGCCGCCGCCATGTCGGCGGCGTAGGCGGCGGCATCCTCCCGCGTCGCATAGACGGTCCCGAACTCCGAGATGTCGGCGCCGGCGGCGAACGTGCCGCCCGCCCCCTGCACGACCAGCACGCGGATGGCGGAATCGGCGGCGGCCTCCGCCAGCCGGGCCGGGATCAGGCGCCACATCTCCAGCGACAGGGCGTTGCGCCGGGCCGGCTGGTTCAGGACGAGGCGGCCCAGCCCGTCTTCGTCGCGGCGCAGGATCACGGGGTCGGACATGGAAAGGCCTGCATGACGTGGGGGGAACTGGCACTAACATGACCCGGCGGCCCGGGAAAGCGGGAAGGCGGCAAGGCGCGCCGGCCTCACGGGACTTGACGGGGAGGGGGCTGCGGTGTGCCTGATTGGGGGAGCCGGTCCCGCCGTCGCGACGGGCTGGCCGCCCCCGGGGCGGTCCCGGCACCGCCAGGGGAGGGACGAGTGTCCACGGGCACGGTTCCGCGCTACCAGCAGATCGCCCGGATGCTGCGCGCGGCCATCGTCAACGGTACCTACAAGGTCGGCGACGTGCTGCCGACCGAGCAGGATCTGTGCGCCATCCACGACATCAGCCGCCATACGGCGCGCGACGCCCTGCGCCTGCTGTCCGAGGCGGGGCTGGTCACCCGCCGGCGCCGCGCCGGCACCGTCGTCGCCGCCCCGGCGGAACCGGCGGTGTTCGTGCAGCCGCTGGGCGGCTACCGGGACCTGCTGCAGTACGCCCGCGACGCCAGCCTGACCGTCCTCGCCTACGGGCCGGCGTCGGCCGACGGGCTGGCCGGCGACCTCGGGATCGACCCCGCGGGCTGGTGCGAGCTGCGCGGCACCCGCGGCAGCGGGGCGACGCCGGTCGGCACCACCCGGGTGCTGGTCCGTGCCGAGTGCGCCCCCGACGCCACGCAGATTGAGGCCACGGCCACCATCGCCGATGCCGTCGAGGCGCATTTCGGCCGCGTCGCCGTGCGCATCGAGCAGCAGATCAGCGCCATCCTCCTGGACGCCGCCACCGCCGCCCTGCTGGGGGCGGAGCCGGGCGGGGCGGCGCTGTGCACCCGCCGCTTCTACCACGACGCGCAGGGCGTGCTGTTCCTGGCCAGCGAGAGCGCGCACCCGGCCGACCGCTTCGTCTACTCCATGAACTTCAACCGCGAGCGTGTTGATCCGCCCCGCTGAATGTCCCGAAGGGGATGGTGGCGGCCGCGCACCGGGCCCTGTATGACTGCATCCCTCACCACGAGAGGGGCGGGCATGGCTGGGTTCGGCGCAACGCAGGCGGTCGGGCGGCGGCGCCTGCTCTCGGGTGCGGGGGCGGCGCTGGCGCTGGGCGCGCTCGGCGGCTGCGCCCTGCCGCGGACCGGCGGCACCCCGGCGGAAGCACCGCTGCGCCTCGCCCCGCCGCGCGCGGAGGTGGAGCGCATCACCCACATCACCGTCTGCACCCGCCCGTTCCGCCCGCAGGGCCCGCGCATTGAGGCGGAGCGGCTGGGCGACAAGATTGTGGTCCACAATTACGGCCATGGCGGCAGCGGCTGGTCGCTGTCCTGGGGCACCGGCGCCGTCGCCCGCGACCTCGTGCTGTCCACCGGCGCGCGCGAGGTGGCCGTCGTCGGGGCCGGCGCCATCGGCCTGACCACGGCGCTGCTGCTGCAGCGCGCCGGCGCCGCGGTCACCATCTACGCCCGCGACCTGCCGCCCGACGTGCCGTCGTCCTACGCCAGCGGCGTCTGGTCGCCCGATTCCCGCATCTGCCTGGAGGAGCACGCGACCCCCGCCTTCAAGGCGCTGTGGGAGCGGATGTGCCGGCACTCCTTCGCGACGTACCAGGGGATGCTGGGCCTGCCCGGCAGCCCGGTGGAGTGGATCGACAACTACTTCGTCTCCGAAAACAACGGCCCGGCGGTGGCGGCGGCGCCGGACCCGCGCCCGCGCTTCGCCTTCCTGCGCCGCGAGCTGGTGCCCGACCTGTCGCTGAGGCCGCGGGACTACGCCCCCGGCACCCACCCGTTCGGCGACCGGCAGGTCCGCCGCGGCAGCTTCATGATGTTCAACATCGCCCCCTACGCCCGCATGCTGACGGGCGACTTCCTGGCGCTGGGCGGGCGGATCGAGGTGCGGGAGTTCCGCACGCCGGCCGACCTCCTGGCGCTGCGGCAGCCGACGCTGGTCAACTGCACCGGCTACGGGGCGAAGTCCCTGTTCGGCGACGCCTCGCTGGTCCCGGTGCGCGGGCAGCTCGCCCGCATGGCGCCGCAGCCGGAGGTCGGCTACTCCCTGTTCTACGACCAGGTCTCCTTCGTGCCGCGCCGCGACGGGCTGGTGTTCCAGGCGGTGGGGCCGGACGACTACTACGGCTACGGCGACGACACCACCGTTCCCGACCGCGCCGAGGCGGAGCGGGCGGTGCGCACCATCGCCCGCCTGTTCGCGCCGGCGGCCTGACGGTCAGGGCCGACGGTCAGGGCTGACGGTTAGGACGTGGGCGCCGCCTCGGCGGGCAGGGGGCGGAGGTTGTCCAGGAACTGCTCCGCCGCGGCGCGCCAGGAATAGCGCAGCGCGTGGGCCCGGCATGCCTCGGCCGGGATGGCGAGGGCCGCCAGCGCCGCCCGGCCCAGATCCTCGTCCAGCACGCCGGTGTCGCTGCCGCCGACGACGTCCAGCGGCCCCGGCACCGGGTAGGCCGCCGCCGGCAGGCCGGAGGCCATCGCCTCCAGCAGCACCAGCCCGAAGGTGTCGGTGCGCGAGGGGAAGACGAACACGTCGGCGGCGGCGAAGTGGCGGGCGAGGTCCTCGCCGTGCCTGGCGCCGGCGAAGACGGCGTCGGGGAAGCGCCGGCGCAGCTCCGCCAGCTGCGGCCCGTCGCCCACCACCAGCTTGGTCCCGGGCAAGTCCAGCGACAGGAACGCTTCCAGGTTCTTCTCCACCGCCACCCGGCCGACGGAGAGGAAGACCGGTCGCGGCAGGTCGAGGAAGTCCTTCGGGCGCGGCCGGAACAGCTCGGTGTCGACGCCGCGCGACCAGTGCCGCACGTTTCGGAAGCCGCGGCGCACCAGCTCGCGCTCGATCGAGGGTGTGGCCACCATGACGGCGGCGGACGGCGCGTGGAAGCGGCGCACCACGGCGTAGCCCAGCGCCAGCGGCACCGGCGCCCGGTCGCGGACATATTCCGGGAAGCGGGTGTGGTAGGCGGTGGTGAAGGGGATGCGGCGCCTGAGGCAGTAGCGGCGGGCGGCGAAGCCCAGCGGCCCCTCGGTCGAGATGTGGACGGCGTCCGGGCCGGCCCCGTCCATCAGCCGGGCCAGCTTCGGCCCCGGCCGCAGCGCCACCCTGATGCCGGGATATGTCGGCAGCGGCACGGTGCGGAAGCGGTCGGGCCCGATCACCTCCACCGCGTGGCCCATCGCCTCCAGCTCCCGCCGGGTGGTGTCCAGCGTGCGCACCACCCCGTTGACCTGCGGGAACCAGGCGTCGGTGACGATCAGGATCCTCACGCCGCGACCCGGAGCTGCCCGCGCCGCCGCATCCGGTCGGCCCAGTCCACGATCTCCAGCGTGCCGTCCATGTGCTCCACCAGGGCGGTGCAGGACTCCACCCAGTCGCCGTCGTTGCAGTAGAGGATGCCGTCCATGTCGCGCATCTCGGCGTGGTGGATGTGGCCGCAGACCACCCCGTCCACCTGCCGGCGCCGCGCCTCGTCGACCAGCGCGTCCTCGTACCGGCCGATGAACTCCACCGCCTTCTTGGTCCGGTGCTTCAGGTAGGCGGAGATCGACCAGTACTGGAACCCCAGCCGGCGCCGGACCCGGTTCAGCAGCGTGTTGAGGTGGAGCAGGGCGGTGTAGGCGCCGTCGCCGACCAGGGCCAGCCACTTCGCGTACTTCACCACGGCGTCGAACTGGTCGCCGTGGATGACCAGCAGGCGCCGCCCGTCGGCGGTGACGTGGACCGTGTCCTCCACGATGGTGACCCCGCCGAACTGCAGCCCGACGAACTCGCGGAACGCCTCGTCGTGGTTGCCGGGGACGAGGAAGACGCGGGCGCCCTTGCGGGCGCGGCGCAGCACCTTCTGCACCACGTCGTTGTGCGCCTGCGGCCAGAACCAGGACTTCTTCAGCCGCCAGCCGTCGACGATGTCGCCGACCAGGTACAGGTAGTCGGATTCCGTGTGCTTCAGGAAATCCAGCAGGTGCTCCGCCTGGCAGCCGCGGGTGCCCAGGTGGATGTCGGAGATCCAGATGCTTCGGTAGCGGATGACGCCGTCCTCGCGGTCCATCGGCCTGTCCTCCTTCGGTCGGGCGCGCATCGGCGCCTCAAGGGATTGCGGAGTTGAAGGCCGTATACCGCTAGGTCAAGCACAGTAAAAATGAAGAATTTTGGATGCGCCGCCTGTCATGACAACTTCACGGAACTGACGGAAACCGCAGCGGAACCGTCACGGAGATGCAGCAATCCGGGCCTCCCGTCCCGGGATGCAGGCCGGCGGCGCGCGGCGGTTGCCATCGCGGCGGAACCCCGGCATACCGTTCCATCTGAAACTGATGCTGGAGAGGAGCTGGGGCGATGGAGAAGCGGCGCGTCGTGGTGACCGGCGGATTCGGGGTGCTGGGGCGGGCGGTCGCGGCCGCCTTCCTGGCGGACGGGCACCGGGTGGCCCTGGTCGACCGGGCCGCGGCCCCGGGCACCGGCGGCGAGGCGGCGGAGCTGGGCGGCTTCGACCTGGCCGACCCGGCGGGTGCCGAGGCGGCGGTCCGGGCCGCCGTGGCGGCGCTGGGCGGCATCGACGTGTTGGTGAACACCTGCGGCGGCTTCCAGTGGGAGACGGTGGCCGAGGGCGACCCCGCCACCTGGGACGCCATGTTCGCGGCCAACCTGAAGTCCTGCCTGAACACCTGCCGCGCGGCCCTGCCGCACCTCGGCGCCGGCGGCGCCATCGTGAACCTGGGCGCCGCCGGGGCGGCCCAGGCGGGCCTCGGCATGGGCGCCTATGCCGCCTCCAAGGCGGGCGTGGCGCGGCTGACGGAGGCGCTGGCGGCGGAGCTGAAGCCGCGCGGGGTGCGGGTGAACGCCGTGCTGCCCGGCATCATCGACACGCCGCGCAACCGCGCCGACATGCCGGATGCGGACTTCTCCGCCTGGACCTCGCCGGCCGCGATCGCCGACCTGATCCTGTTCCTGGCCTCGCCCGCGTCCCGCGCCGTCACCGGAGCCCTGGTGCCCGCCACCAACGCCGCCTGAGCCGGCATTCCGCCGGGCGGCGCCGGCTGGGTTCCGGACGCCGCCCGGCGACATGCGGGCGATCTGTATTTCCATAATTTAGATTATCATGCTTTGCTTGACCCCCCGGTGGGTTCTATTCTGAAGTGCGACTTTCCTTGATTATCGGGATGTTGCCCGAGGAGAGTCACATGGGATTGCACTATGCCCACCTCACCCTCGCCGAGCGGCGCACGATCTTCCGGCTGCTGCAGGAGCATCAGCCGGTCGCCGTGATCGCGACGCTGCTGGGCCGGCACCGCTCCACCATCCACCGGGAGATCGCGCGCAACTTCCACCACAGCCCGGTGCAAGACCGCTGGGGAAACCAGGAGCGCGGCTACTTCCCGGTCACCGCCCAGCGCCTGGCTGGCCGGCGCCGGGCGCGCTCATCCAAGCTCGCGCGGCACCCCGAGCTGCGCACCCATGTCGTGGAGCAGCTGCGGGCCGGCTGGTCGCCACAGCAGATCGCCGGGCGGCGGCGCTGCCAGGGCGAGCCCCTGGGCGCCCGCGTCTCGCACGAGAGCATCTACCGCTATGTCTTTGGCGCGGAGGGCCGTGAGCTGGGCCTGCATGCCCTACTTGCCAGGCGGCGCAGCCGCCGGCGCGTGCGCTTCGGCCGCAAGCCGCGCCCCAGCGCAATCGCCCCGGAGCACGCGATCCGCTGCCGCCCGGCCGAGGTCGACGGCCGGCAGGTGTTCGGGCACTGGGAATGCGACCTGGTGATCTTCATGCGCCGCCACGGAAAGGCTATGTCACGTCGCTCGTGGAGCGCACGAGTCGCTATCACGTGCTGCTGGCCAATCCCGACCGGCGGCCGGTTCAGGTGATCGGGCGCATTGCGGAGGTGCTGGAGCCCCTGCCCGCGGCGGCCCGGCGCACCGTCACCTTCGACCGGGGCTTTGAGTTCCTGGCCTACCGCATGCTGCCGGCGCGGGCCTACTTCTGTGACCCGCAGAGCCCCTGGCAGAAGGGCGCGGTGGAGAACGCCAACGGCCGCCTGCGACGTCATCTGCCGCTCGACAGCGCGCCCGAGGACCGGTCCTCGGGCGCGCTGAGGCTGCTGGCCCGGCGGCTGAACGACACGCCGCGCAAGTGCCTGGGCTACAGGACGCCGGCCGAGGTCTTCGCGGCTCAGCTGGAAGCGATCGCCGGCAACCGATAACCTCAGCCCCTCACCTGTCGCACTTCGCGTGAATCCTCAGATCCGCAACGCGCGGACGGCGGCGGCGCAGGTCCGGCAGTCGGGCCCGGGAAGCTGCTGCTTCTACACGCCGAACCTCGACCAGATCATGAGCGAGCGGCTGAAGATCGAGAACGGCCTGCGGACGGCGGTGCAGCGGCGGACGCTCGACCTGCACTTCCAGCCCTTCCGCGTCTATTCCCTGGCCGAGAGCGTGGAACGCGCCCTCGAGCGGCACGGGGTGCCGCCGCACCTGCTGCAGCTGGAGGTGACCGAGGGCGCCTACCTGCAGGACGCCGACCGCGCCGCCGACGAGATGCGGCGGCTGATCGCGCTGGGCGTCAGCTTCGCGCTGGACGATTTCGGGACCGGCTATTCCTCCCTCAGCTACGTCAAGCGCCTGCCCATCGCGTACATCAAGATCGACCGCTCCTTCATCCGCGACCTCGCCAGCACGGCGAACGACCGCGCCATCGTCCAGGCCATCGTCGCCATGGCCCGGGCCCTGTCGCTGGAGACCATCGCCGAGGGGGTGGAGGACGGCGAGCTCGCGGACCTCCTGGCCGAGATCGGCTGCGACCAGGCCCAGGGCTTCCACTTCGCGCGCCCGATGCCGGAGGAGGCCTACCTGCGCTTCCTGGCCGAGCGCCGCGCCCCGTGCCTTCCGCCCGCCCGCGGCGCGCCGCTGCCGCTGCCGCTTTGCCCGTAGCATGGCCCGGCGCCGCCCCGCGCCTGCATCGTCGCACCTCTGCATCGTTCCGATAGACAGCAGGCATTGGGCCCCGGCCGCCGTGGCGCGGATGATGTGAATACGCCGGTATGACGCTGCCGGCAAACCGCTGGAGGCATCCATGCTGATCGACCAGTTCACGGCGCCGTCCCCGCCGGTCGAGGGCTCGCAGCCGGCCCCGCACGTGCTTGTCGTCGACGACGAATGCATCCTGGCCCTCGCGCTGAAGGCCTGCCTCGGCCGTTCCGGCTACCGGGTCAGCACCGCCGGCGACGGGGTGCGGGCGCTGGAGATCGCCGCGCTCGACCCCGTGGACGTGCTGGTGACGGACCTGCGGATGCCGCGCATGGGCGGGGCGGAGCTGGTGCAGCGCTTCCAGGCGCTGAGCCCCGGCGTGCCGGTCGTCGTCCTGACCGGCTACCCCCCGGATGCCGCCGCCATCGTGGCGCGGGGCGAGGTGCCCCTGACCGTTCTCGACAAGCCGGCCGACCCCCTCCGGGTCCACCAGGTCCTCACGCGCCTGCTCTCCGCCGGCCTTGCCGCCGCACCCGGCAACCGGCTGCCGATCTGAACGGGCGGGAAGCGCGCCGCGCCCGGCCCGGCGATCCCCGCCCACCACCCATTCCCGGCCTTTCCGGCCGGCCACCCCAGTAGACGAGCCACGACGATGCTGACCCTCCGACCGGCCCTCCTCCTGTTCCTGCTGACCTGGGGTGGCGCCGCCGCCGCCGCCGAACCGCGCCTGGAGGAGTTCCGGCCCAGGCTCGAGCGGGTCCTGCAGGAGACGGTGGCCCCGCTGGCCCGCGACCCGGCGGTCGTCACCGCCATCCGGCGCCAGAACGAGGCGCATGCGGGCCTCAGCGACACGGCCGTCCTCGACCTCGACAAGCGGTGGCGCGCCGAGGTCCAGGCGGGATCGGGGGCCCTGGTGCGGTCCCTGCTCGAGGCCCCCGTGTCGAAGCTGCTGAAGGAGCGGCAGGCCGGCTCCCTGGGCCTGATCGCGGAGGCCTTCGTGATGGACGCGCGCGGCCTGAACGTCGGCCAGACGAACATCACCTCGGACTATTTCCAGGCCGACGAGGCCAAATGGCAGAAGACCTACGCCGCCGGCCCCGCCGCGACCCTGATCGACGCCATCGCGTTCGACGAGTCCGCCGGCACCTACGTGTCGCAGGTCAGCATGTGCATCGTCGACCCCGACACCGGCAGGCCGATCGGCGCCATCACCGTCGCCGTGGACCTGGCGAAGATCTGACGGAGGCCACGCGGGCCGGCGCCGGGCGTGGTGGCAGCGGGCGCCCGGCCAAGGCGGCCGGAGGATCTCGCGGCTGAGCTTGGCGTCCATGTGAGGACCGGTACCGGATGGCCATAAGGTGCCGGCCGTTGCGCCGCGCCGACGCCATGCGGCCGCCCGGGGGATCCGAACCTCCGTCGGCCCGAGCCCGGTCGGAAAGCCGCGCCCCCCTTCCCCGCTGCCCGGACGCCGCCCCGGCCTCCAGCCCTGCGGAGACGGCGGGACAGGTTTGCGGCTCCATCGACCCTGCCCCGCGAAGGGCCTTCGGTGCCCCGGCGAATGGTTGCGGATTCGGCAAACATCATGGCCGGAATGTGGCGCGAATACGGCGCGCGGACGCGATCATTCCGTTATCGAAACGGTGTACCGGCCGAAATTGGGGCGCGGCGGCGTAGCCCGGGCGGGGGGATCGGCCGGACGGGAGGGATGTGACACCGGTCACTGTAGGGATTGTCCCCATGACCCCTCCTGCACCCCGACGGCGCGTCTTCGCGCCCCCCGTTTCAACCATGTCCGGCAGTACCGCCATGCGCTTCAAATCCTGGTCCGTCGTCGTCGGCGGCATGCTCGCCACGACCGCCGCCCTGGGCGGCTTCAAGTTCGTGCAGATCTCCTCGGCCATCGCCGCGGCCCAGGCCATGCCCGAGCCGAGCGAGGCGGTGGAGGCGGTGCAGCCGCGCCGCGGCACCTGGTCGTCCAGCGCCCGCGCGGTCGGCACCGTCGCCTCGGTCCGCCGGGTTGACCTCCGCAACGAGCTGTCCGGCACCATCGCCGCCATCAACTTCGCCTCCGGCGACGTGGTGGAGCAGGGCCAGGTGCTGCTGCGCCTCGACACGCGGGAGGAGGAGGCCGACCTGGCCGCCGCCCGCGCCGAGGCGGAGCTGGCCCGCCTGACGCTGGAGCGCCGGCAGCGCCTCGTGACCAGCCAGGCCGGCACCGCCGCCGACCTCGACCGCGCCCGGGCCGAGCTGTCCGCCACCCGCGCCCGCGTGGCCCGGCTGGAGGCGCGCATCGCCAAGAAGACGCTGGTCGCCCCCTTCACCGCCCGCGTCGGCATCCGCGACCTGCAGCCGGGCGCCTTCCTGCCGGAGGGCACGCTGGTGACCACCCTGCAGGGCGTCGACGCGGACGCCTATGTCGACTTCGCCCTGCCGCAGGACGCCGCCGCGACGCTGGCGACCGGCGGCACCGTCCGGGTGACCGGTGCGGCGCTGCCGCCGGAGGGGGTGGAGGCGCGCATCGCCGCGCGCGAGGCCGCCGTCTCCGACGCCAGCCGCTCGGTCCGCTTCCGCGCCGTGCTGGCGGGCCTGGGCGACCGGGTGCCGCCGGGCGCCTTCCTCGACGTGAGCGCCCCCGTGGGTGCGGCGCGCGAGGCGGTGTTCGTGCCGCTGACCGCCGTGCGCCGCGCGGCCTACGGCGACCACGTCTTCGTGCTGGCGGAGGACGGCGGGGCCCTGCGCGCCCGCCAGCAGTTCGTCCGCCTCGGCCCCGTCCAGGGCGAGGAGGCGGTGGTGCTGAGCGGGGTCGAGCCCGGCCAGCGCATCGCCGCCAAGGGCTCCTTCAAGCTGCGCGAGGGTCTGGCGGTCCGCGTCGACCCGGCCGCCGCCGGCACCGCCGCCACCGGCGCCGGCACCTCCGGCACGAACTGAGGCCGCACGCCATGCGCTTCGTCGATCTCTTCGTCAAACGGCCCGTGGTGGCCCTGGTCGTGAACCTCGTCATCCTGCTGGTGGGGTGGCGGGCGGCCCAGGAGCTGCCGATCCAGCAGTTCCCGCGCATCGAGAGCTCCTCGGTCGTGGTGACCACGGTCTATGTCGGCGCCCCCGCCGAGCTGATCCGCGGCTACATCACGACGCCGGTGGAGCGCGCCGTCTCCTCCATCGCCGGCGTGGACTACGTGGAGTCCTCCAGCGTGGCGGGCGTCAGCACCGTCACCGTGCGCCTGAAGCTGAACCATCCCAGCACCGTGGCGCTGGCCGAGGTCGGCAACCGGCTGGACCAGATCCGCAACGAGCTGCCGGCCGAGGCCGAGCCGCCGACCGTGGAGGTGGTGCGCGCCGACCGGCCCTACGCCAGCTTCTACGTCAGCGTGACCTCCGACACGCTCGACCTGGCGCGGCTGACGGAATACCTGTCTCGCGAGGTGCAGCCGCGCCTGACCACCCTGCCCGGGGTGCAGCGCATCGGCATCGAGGGCGCCCGCCCGCAGGCCATGCGCATCTGGCTGGACGCTGCCCGCATGGACGCCTTCGGCATCAGCGCCGAGGACGTGCAGGCCGCGCTGACCCGCAACAACTACATCGCCGCCGTCGGCCAGGCCAAGGGCACGGCCGTGCAGGTCAACCTGCTGACCGACACCGACCTGAAGAGCGCCGCCGAGTTCGAGCGCCTGATCGTGCGCGAGGACGCCGACGCCATCGTCCGCCTGTCCGACATCGCCAAGGTCGAGCTGGGTGCCGAGGAGCCGGCGGCCGACGTGCGCTACAACAGCAAGGACGCCGTCTACCTGTCGGTGTGGCCGCTGCCGGGCTCCAACCTCATCACGCTGGGCTACGACCTGCGGGCCGAGCTGGAGCGGGTGAAGGCGGCGCTGCCGGCCGGCGTCCAGGTCGACATGGCCTACGACAGCACGATCTACATGGAGAGCGCGCTGCGCGAGATCGGCAAGACGCTGGTCGAGACGGTGCTGATCGTCGGCGTGGTGGTGTTCCTGTTCCTGGGCTCCGCCCGCACGGCGCTCGTCCCGCTGGTGGCGATCCCGGTCTCGCTGGTCGGTGCCGCCGGCGCCATGCTGGTCATGGGCTTCTCACTCAACCTGCTGACGCTGCTGGCGATCGTGCTGTCGGTCGGCCTGGTGGTCGACGACGCCATCGTGGTGGTGGAGAACGTCGCCCGCTACATGCGCGACGGCATGGGCCGCACCGAGGCGGCGCTGAAGAGTGCCCGCCAGCTGTTCCTGCCCATCGTCGCCATGACCATCACGCTGGCCGCCGTCTATGCCCCGATCGGCTTCCTGTCGGGCCTGACCGGCGTGCTGTTCAAGGAGTTCGCCTTCACCCTGGCGGTCGCCGTCATCATGTCGGGCATCGTGGCGGTGACCCTGTCGCCGATCATGAGCGCCCGGGTGGCGCCCGAGGGCGGCCGGGAGGGGCGCTTCACCCGCGCCGTCGGCCACGGCTTCGACCGGGTCCAGGCGGTGTACGCCCGGATGCTGGACGGGGTGCTGGCGCGCCGCGCCCAGGTGCTGGCGGTCGGCGTCTTCATGTTCGTCCTGGCGGTGCCGCTCTACCTCTTCTCGCCCAAGGAGCTGGCGCCGGTGGAGGACCAGGGCGCGGTGAACGTCTTCGTCTCCTCCGCCCCCGACGCCACGCTGCGCTACACCTCGCAGCACATGCTGGAGGTCGCGGAGAAGGCCAAGGCCTTCCCCGAGGCGAACTTCATGTGGCAGGTGGTCTTCCCCACCAACGCCTTCGGCGGCATCCAGCTCGACCCCTGGGACCAGCGGGAGAAGAGCGCGCAGGAGCTGCTGCCCGAGGTGTTCGGCGCCATGTCGCAGGTCGCCGGCCTGCAGGTCTTCCCGGTGCTGGAGCCGGCGCTGCCGGGTGCCGGCAACTACGACGTGGAGCTCGTGGTGAAGGGCTCGGGCTCGGCGGAGCAGATGGCGGGCTACGCCGCCCAGCTGGTGGGCGCCGCCTTCCAGAGCGGCAAGTTCATGTTCGCCGACACCGACCTGAAGATCGACATGCCGGAGGTGAAGGTCACCATCGACCGCGAGCGGGTGGCCGACCTCGGCCTCGACCTCGCCGACGTGGGCCGCCAGCTGGGCCTGCTGATGGCCGGCAACTACGTGAACCGCTTCAACTTCGACGGCCGCGCCTACAAGGTGGTGCCGCAGGTGGGCGGCAGCGAGCGGGCCACGGCGGAGCAGCTGCTGGACCTGAAGATCCGCACGCCGTCCGGCGCGCTGGTCCCGCTGTCCAGCCTGGCAAAGCTGGAGACCTCGGCCGCCCCGCGCACCCTGACCCGCTTCCAGCAGGCCGACAGCTTCCGCGTCTATGGCGGCGCCCTGCCGGGCGTCACCAAGGCGGAGGCGCTGGAGGTGATGGAGGCGGCCGCGGCGAAGATCCTGCCGCCGGGCTACACCGTCGACCATGCCGGCGAGTCCCGCCAGATCCGGCAGGAGGGCAGCACGCTGGTGGGCACGCTGGGCTTCGCCCTGGTCCTGATCTACCTGGTGCTGGCGGCCCAGTTCGGCTCCTTCCGCGACCCCCTTGTCGTGCTCGCGGGTTCGGTGCCGCTGGCGCTGTCGGGCGCGCTGGTGTTCCCGTTCCTGGGCGCCACCAGCATCAACATCTACAGCCAGGTCGGCCTCATCACCCTGGTCGGGCTGATCGCCAAGAACGGCATCCTGATCGTGGAGTTCGCCAACCACCTCCAGGAGGAAGGCCGCTCCAAGATGGAGGCCGCGCGCGAGGCGGCGCTGACCCGGCTGCGGCCGGTGCTGATGACCACCGCCGCCACCGTCATCGGCCACTTCCCGCTGGTGCTGGTCAGCGGCCCCGGCGCGGAGGCGCGCAACAGCATCGGCATCGTCCTGGTTGCCGGCATGGCCATCGGCACGGTCTTCACCCTGTTCGTGCTGCCGTGCCTGTACATGCTGATCGCCTCGACCCACCGCCCGGCGGCACAGCCGGTGCCGGTGCGGGCGAAGGCCTACGACCCGCTGCGCACCGCGGCGGAGTGACGGGTCCGGCACGACCGGCACGGGGGAGGCGGGGGCAGGCCCTCCGCCTCCCCCAACCGCTTCTTACCAAAGAAAGATTGGGGGCCCCGGGAAGGTTCTGGTCTTATGGCGCGCACCCCTAAGGACCAGGACCCGCCCGCATGACCCGTCCCGCCTCCTTCCGCCGCCCTGCCGGCCGCCACGCCCTGCTCCCGCTGGCCGCCCTGCTGGCCGGCCTGTCGGTGCCGGCCTCGGCCGAGACCCTGCTGGTGCAGGCGGGCCGCCTGCTGGACCGCCCTGCGGCGGCGCCGCGCGGCCCCTCCACCCTGCTGGTCCGCGACGGGAAGGTGGAGGCGGTACTGGACGGCTTCGTCGGGCCGGAGCGGCACCCGGGCGCCCGGGTGGTTGACCTGCGGGAGCGGTTCGTGCTGCCGGGCCTGATCGACTCCCACGTCCACCTCACCTCCGACACGGCCGGCGAGGCGGGCTTCGTGGAGGAGGTCGCCAACGGCCCTGCCTACTTCGCCTACGAGGCTGCGGTGAACGCCCGCAAGACGCTGGAGGCCGGCTTCACCACCGTGCGCAACCTGGGCGACGAGGACGGGGTGACCCTGGCGCTGCGCGACGCGGTGGCCGCCGGCAAGGTGCCGGGCCCGCGCATCGTGGACGCCGCCCGCTCCATCTCCGCCACGTCGGGCCACATGGACGGGCGCCTCGGCCACAACGACCAGCTGCGCGAGGCGATCCCGCACGAGAACGTGTGCGACGGGCCCGAGAGCTGCCGGGAGGCGGTGCGGCTGCAGGTCGGGCGCGGCGCCGACCTCATCAAGATCGCCACCACGGGCGGGGTGAACAGCCGCATCGGCGCCGGCCTCGGCGCCCAGATGTTCGACGACGAGGCCAAGGCCCTGATCGAGACGGCGCACCTCTACGGCAAGAAGGTCGCCGTGCACGCGCACGGGGCGGACGGGATCAAGCTGGCGCTGCGCTACGGCGCCGACAGCATCGAGCACGGCACCGTCATGGACGAGGAGACGATCCAGCTCTTCCGCAAGTCCGGCGCCTACTACGTGCCGACGCTCTCCACCGTGAACGGCTACCTGGAGCGGCTGGCCGCCGACCCGAACGCCTACCCGGCATCCGTGCGGCCGAAGATCGAGTGGCGCATCAAGGTGACGGGCGAGTCGCTGCGCAAGGCGGTGCCGGCCGGGGTGAAGATCGCCTTCGGCACCGACGCCGGCGTCTCCAAGCACGGCCGCAACGCCGACGAGTTCGAGCTGATGGTGAAGCACGGCATGACGCCCAAGACCGCCATCGAGGCCGCCACCGTCAACGCCGCCGACCTGCTGGGCCTCGCCGACGAGGTGGGCAGCCTGGAGCCGGGCAAGCGCGCCGATCTCATCGCCGTCGCCGGCGACCCGCTGCAGGACGTGACCGTGCTGAAGCAGGTGGAGTTCGTGATGAAGGACGGGACGGTCTACAAGACGGCCGCCCCCTGAGAGCGGGCCTCAGCCCCGCCGCCGGGACTTGCGCAACGCGCCGTTGAGGCGGTCCAGCACCGCATCGCCGACCGACCGCGCGCACATGAAGCGGCCGCCGGCCTCCGCCTTCAGGTCGGGGAACTCCACCACCCGGTAGTCCGCCATGTCGACGTCCAGCGTCGCCGCCTTGTGGTCGAGGTCGTTCGCAGCCAGAAGTATGTAGTCCAGCCGCGACGCCGCCAGCAGGCGCATGAGGTCGCCGGGCGTGCCCCGGAGCTGCCGCGTGTTCTCCCCGGCGCCGGCGACCATACGGTCGACGGGCGGGCCGAAGCTGGCGCCCAGCAGCCGTCCGAACACGCGCTCCGGGTCGGCTAGCAGGTCGGCGAAGCGGGCATAGCCGTCCACCCAGCCGGCGTCGCGCCGCACCAGCACCACCCACCGGGGGGCCGGGAAGATCGGGTCGGTGAACTTGAAGCTGGCCTGCCGCTCGGGCGTCGCCACGGCGTTGGGGGTGCAGCCGGCGCTGCCCTCGAGGTCGGCCAGGATGCGGGCCCGCGGCAGCGGCCCCACCCAGGTCAGCGCGACCCCGGCCTGCCGCGCCACCTCCTCCACCCGGTCCACGACCGGCCCCCTGGGACGCCCGGTCGCCGCATCGGTGACGATGGACGGCTCCATCTCGGGATAGAGGATGGTCAGCGTCGCCTCCGCGGCGGCGGAGGTCCCGGCGGCCCCCAGGGCGGCCCCCAGGGCGGCGAGGCCCAGGAAGGGGGCCAGGCTGGCAGTGCGGCGGAACAAGGTCCGGCTCCCGGCATGTCGGCCCGCTACAGGGGCGGGCGCGGCGACCTTAGCACCCCACACCAAAAAGGGAAGGCGCCAATCGCAATTGCGCATGACGCAAACTGCCGCGCCCCTACCCAAAGGTGGCAGGAAAATCCTCGCCAGTAATACGCCGAAGGTGACCTGAAATCCTTGCCGGCACCGCGCGCCGGTTCTTGCCGATCAGGCTCGCACCCTTGAGGAGGCGCCAGGATTTTCCAGGGATCGGCCCGTTGGCATGCCCGTTGCTCCGGTACCCGCCGTGTATCGGTCCGACCGGGCCGCACCAACCGGAGATGATCATGAAGAAAGCTTTCCTCGCCGTCCTCGCCTCCGCCATGCTGGTCGCCGTCGGCTTCGTTGCCGTCGACATGCCGGCCGGGAGCTCGCTGAACGGGCGCGTCCCGACCTGCGGCGCCTGCGATCCCTGGTAAGCCGGGGTCTCAGGAGGCCAGCACCGCCTCCCGCGTGCCGAGGGCGGCTTCCACCGCCCTCGCCGCGGACAGCAGCCGCGCGTCGCCGCCCCTGGGGCCCAGCAGCTGGAGCCCGACGGGCAGGCCGGCGGCGTCGCGGCCCGCCGGCAGGGTGACGGCGCAGAAGTCGGCGAGGTTGGCGACGGCGCAGTTGCGCAGCGTCGCCAGGTTCGCCTGCCCGTAGGCCGCCCCGTCCTCCAGCCCCGCCAGCGGCGCAGGCGTCGGCGCCACCGTGGGCAGGGCCAGCACGTCCACGCCGGCGAAGACGCCCTGCGCCGCGGCGGCGAAGCGGTCCAGGAAGTCCAGGCGCGCCCGGTATTCCTCCTCCGTCACCGACAGGGCGGCGCGCACGCGCGGGCCGACATAGCGGTCCAGCCCGTCGAACCAGGCCGGCAGCTCCGCCCGCAGGAACCGCGCCACCTCGTAGCCGGCGATGCCGCCGCGGTTGAAGACGTCCAGCGCCCGGTCCAGGTCCGGCAGGACCACCGCCCCCGCATCCGTGAAGCCCGGGCCGAGCCGTCCCAGCGCCGCCTCCACCGCCTCCGCCACGCCGGCGCCGCAGCCCTCCCACAGGGGCCCGGCCAGCCGGCCGATCCGGACCGGCCCGCGGGAAGCCACCGGTACCGCCACCGGCACCGGCCCGCCCTGGATGGCGGCGAAGCCGAAGGCGAGGTCGGCGGCGTCGAAGGCCAGCAGCCCGACGCTGTCCAGCCGCGGGCTCAGCGGCACGATGCCCTCGATCGACCACAGCCCGCGCGAGGTCTTCAGCCCGGCCAGGCCCGCCAGGCTGGCCGGGATGCGCACGGAGCCCGCGGTGTCGGTGCCCAGCGCCAGCAGGGCGGAGCCTTCCAGCAGGCTGAACGGCGCCCCGGTGCTGGAGCCGCCGGGCACCCGCGGCGTGGCGGCGTCCCAGGCGTTGGCGGGCGTGCCCCAGTGGCCGTTGAGGCCCAGCCCGCCGAAGGCGAACTCCACCATCAGCGTCTTGCCGGTCACGACCGCCGCCTGCTCCAGCAGCCGGCGCACGACCGGGCCCGGCTGCTGCCATCGCTCCGGCAGCGCTGCGGCAGAGCCGGCGTAGACGGGCCAGCCCGGGACGCCGAAATTGTCCTTCAGGGAGACGGGGACGCCGTGCAGCGGGCCCAGCCGCCGGCCGGCGGCGACGTGCGCGTCGGCCGCGCGGGCCTGCGCCCGCACCCGCTCCGCATCGAAGGCGACGTAGGGGCCGGGGCCGGGCGGGGCCTTGGCGCGCGCCTCCAGGCAGCGCTCCGCCAGGTCCGAGGCGCTGAGGCCGCCCGCCTCCAGCGCCGATGCCACATCCGCCAGCGACTGCCGCATGTCCCCGTTTCCCTTTCCCGTTCCCGGCCGGCCGCGATCATGCCCGGGATCGCGCGGCTTGCCAGCCCCCTTCCTGACCCTGCCTTCCTGTTCACTGTTCGTGCTAGGATCGGGGCATGGACGACGGTGCTTTCATCGGCAAGGGCGGAACGGTCTGCCGCGACTGCGCGGCGGGTTTCGCCGCCGTGCTGCCCCGCTGTCCCGCCTGCGGCGGCCGGCGCGTCTTCTCCCACCCGGAGCTGCACCGGCTGCATGTCGGCCACATCGACTGCGACGCCTTCTACGCCAGCGTGGAGAAGCGCGACCGGCCGGAGCTGGCCGGCCGGCCGGTGGTCGTCGGCGGAGAGGGGCGGGGCGTGGTGGCGGCCTGCTGCTACCTGGCGCGGCTGGCCGGCGTGCGCTCCGCCATGCCGATGCACGAGGCGCTGGCCCGCTGCCCGACCGCCGTGGTCGTCCGCCCCGACATGGCGAAGTACAAGGCCGTCGGCCTTCAGGCCCGCGCCATCATGCAGGCCTTCACGCCGCTGGTGGAGCCGATCAGCGTGGACGAGGCCTACATGGACCTCCGGGGCGTGGAGGAGCGGCTCGCCATCAGCCCGGCCCAGGCGCTGGTGGAGGTGGTGCGGCGCATCGAGTTCGAGCTGGGCATCACCGCCTCCATCGGCCTCAGCTACAACAAGATGCTGGCAAAGATCGCCTCCGACCTGGACAAGCCCAGGGGCTTCGCCGCCATCGGGCGGGACGAGGCGGCCGCCTTCCTGGCGCCCAAGCCGGTGCGCATCCTCTGGGGCGTCGGCCCGGCGCTGGAGCGGCGGCTGAACGACGACGGCATCCGTACCGTGGGCGACCTGGCGGCCTACGAGGAGCTGGCGCTGGTGCGCCGCTACCGCGCCATGGGCCGCACCCTCTACCGCTTCGCGCGCGGCATCGACGACCGCCGGGTGGAGCCTGAGGCGCCCTCCAAGAGCATCAGCGCGGAGGACACGCTGGACTGGCCCACCGGCGACGTGAAGGCGCTGGCGCCGGAGCTGCGGCGTCTGGCCGGCGTGGTCGAGCGGCGCATGGCGCGCGAGGGCGTGCTGGGCCGCAGCGCCGTGCTGAAGCTGAAGACGGCGGACTTCCATCTGCTGACCCGCTCCCGCCGCCTGGACCCCCCGACCCGCTCCGCCGAGGCGATCCTGGCCGCCGTCCTACCGCTGGCCGAGCGCGAGGCCGACGGCCGCGCCTTCCGCCTGATCGGCGTCGGCTGCTCCGACCTGGTGGAGCCGGACGCGGAGCCGGACCTGTTCTCCTGAGGGACGCGCAGCGGATGGGAGGCGCGGCGCGGTTGCGCCCCGGTCCGGTCGTCATGCTCCACCGTCACCCCCGCGCAAGCCGGAACCCGGGTAGCCATTCTCCACCGTCACCCCGGCGAAAGCCGGGGTCCAGGCCGCCGGAGCTACGGCCGACGGTTCCTGGATTCCGGCTTTCGCCGGAATGACGGACAGGCAGGAGAGGAGGAGACGGCCTGGAGGGGGCAGGAGACGGCCCCCAGGGGGCGGGCACGAGAGACTGCCAGGGAGGGAGCCGGCACGAGACCGCCTGGGGCGGCTGGGAGGCAACCCGACACGCCGGCACGCCAGTGGGCCCGGCGCGTCAGTCCCGGCAGGTCTCCGGGTCCAGCGTGTAGAGCTCCTGGGCGCGGCCGACCCCGCGCAGGGCGTAGCGGCCGACGCACACCAGGCCGGAGCGCTCCGGCTCCGGCGTCGCCGCGGCGAAGCCGGCGGAGACGACGACCGCGCGCTCCACCGACCGGCACATGGAGGCGATGCGGGTGACCTCGTTCACCGCAGGGCCGACGACGGTGAAGTCCAGCCGCTCGTCGCTGCCGATGTTGCCGTAGAACACGTCGCCGACATGCAGCCCCAGATAGACCGAGGTGACCGGCCGCCCCTCCTCCGCCCGCCGGCTGTTCAGCGCGGCGACGCGGGCGCGCAAGGACCGCTCCGCCTCCAGGGCGCAGCGGCAGGCGGCGGCGGGGTCCTCCGCCTTGAAGATGGCCAGCACCCCGTCGCCGACCAGCTTCAGCACGTCGCCGCCGGCCCCGTGCACGGCGGAGATGACGGCCTCGGCATAGTCGTTCAGCAGCGGGATGACCTCCTCCGGCGGGACCGCGTCGGCGATGGTGGTGAAGCCGCGCAGGTCGGAGAACCAGAGGACGGCACCGATCCGCTCCGTCTCACCGCGGGCGATGCGGCCGCCCAGCACCATGCGGCCGGGGTCGCGGCCCAGATACACCTCCGCCAGCGTGCCGGCGATGCGGGCCAGCGAGGCGCACTTCACCGCCAGCGCCAGCGGCCCCGCCAGCCGCCGCAGGCCCGCCATCTCCGCCTCGCCGAACCCCGCCGGCTCCTGGGTGGACCAAGCGGAGTAGACGCAGTCCATCTCCCCGATGCTGCCGCCGTCGCCGAAGCGGTGGATCATGGCGACGTAGTCGGTGATGCCCTCGCCCCGCAGGTCGGCCATGGCGGGAAAGCGAAGCGGGTCGCCGCGGGCGATGCGGCAGCGGTATTCGTCCTCGGTCCCGGTCAGCAGGTGGTGGAAGGGGCTGCGCCGCCAGGTCTCCGCCGCCTCCCCCTCCGTCGTGCGGCCGTAGGCGTGGGTCGTGCTCTCCCCGGTGGCGGCATGGCGCCAGCGGAAGGCGCGCCCCTCGTGGATCGGGTGCAGCGTGTCGACGATGACGATCGCGCGCGCCAGGGGCAGGCCGGCGTCGCGGCAGCGGGCGCAGAAGCCGTGCAGCAGCGCCGTCTCGTCCGCGCCGGCCAGGCCCTGCCGCACCAGCCAGTCCGCGATGCCGTCGATGTCGCCGTCCCGCATGTCCCGCCTCCTCCGCCGCCGGCACCATAGTGCGGACCGGGCCCGGGCGGAACCGGCCACGGAGGATCGGGCAAGAAACCCGGCCGCGCCGGGTGCGGCGATAGGGCCCTCTCCCCCCAGCCGGACGCCCTGGACCGGCACGGCGATGCGGATGCCCATCTCCTCGAAGCGCTTCTTCAGCCGCCTGTTGAGCTCGCGCTGCACCGGCCTGCGGCCTTGGTCCCGGCAGGGGATCCGGCCCAGCACGGCGACGCCGGTGACGGCGCCGAACGGCACGACATGGACCGAACCGTCGCCCACCCGGATGCGGATGGAGAGCTTCTCCACCGTGCCGGACAGGCCGGCGACGGTGACCCAGTCGCAACGCCTTCGGGGGGCTGCCTTGCGGGACGGGAACCGCCCGGACAACAGGGGTCGGCCCGGATCGCCACCGCTGCCACCCATAGGGGTGGCACTCCACCGCCAAGACACGCCCGACGCTGTATACTTACGCCTTACCCCGTTGGGGCTAACCCTGGTGTAGCGTCAGCGCGTTGACACCGAAGGACAGCGACGTGACGCACAACCGGGCTGAAATCAGGGCGCGGCAGCTTCTCCAGAGCTGGGGCAAGGCGCGCGCCCGCGAGATGGCGGAACGCTACATCGCCGAGGCGACGCGCAGCGGCTCCCCCGCCGCCATCGCGCTCAGCTGCGCGGTACGCGACGAGCTGGCGGCGCTGATCGCCGGCGGCTCCCGCCCGGCCGGCTGAGCGGCCGGACGCAAGCCATGGCCCACATCCTGGTCGTCGAGGACGAGCCGCTGGCGGCGCAGGCGCTGGCAAGGCTGCTGGCGCGCGACGGGCACCGGACCAGCGTCGCCGCCGACGGGCGCGAGGCGCTGGCCCGCTTCGCCGCCGACCCGGCCGAGCTGGTCGTCACCGACCTCCGCATGCCTGAGATGGACGGGCTCCTCCTGGTGCAGGAGCTGCTGGCGGTCCAGCCCTTCCTGCCGATCCTGGTCACGACCGGCTTTCCCGACGACGCCAGGGCGCTGGGCTCGCTGCGCGCCGCCGTGACGGTGCTGCGCAAGCCCCTGGACCCGGAGGCGGTTCGCGCCCTGGTCGGGCGGGAGCTGGCGGCGCGCGGCCCCGGCGTCCACAAGCAAGGGTGAGGCCGGGCCTCAGCCGCCCGCCATCTCCCGGCGCATGCGCGCGGCGTCGGCCGCGAAGGTCCGGGAGGCCATGAAGATGAAGAGGCCGGTCAGCGCCATCATGACCGGGATCAGGTACATGGCCCCGTGCAGGCCGGCGGCGCGGAACGGCTCCGCCATGGCGGCGGCGCCCGCCGCCTGCATGGCGCGCTCGGCGAAATGGTCGGACAGGCCGCCGACCACGACCAGCCCGGCGGCCCCGCCCAGCAGGTAGACCCCGGCGAAGTAGAGCGCCATCGCGGTCGCCCGCAGCCGCGGCTGGACCACGTCGTGGATGGCCGGGTAGACGGTGGTGTAGAAGGCGTACTGGAACAGCCAGCCGACGGCGAACAGGACGACGAAGGACGTCAGCGCCGCAGCTCCCGCCTCCAGCGCGAAGAAGGTCAGCGGCGCCGCGGCCGTGAGGCAGGCGGCGCCGAACAGCAGCCGGCCCCGCTCCCCGCGCCGGTGCACGGCGTCGGCGATGCGGCCGCCCAGTGTCAGCCCGACCAGGCCGGTCAGGCCGACGATCACCCCCGTCAGCACCGCCGCCGTCTCGATGGGCAGGCCGTAATACCGTTGCAGGAGCGAAACGAGGAAGCCGTTGCCGGCATAGCTGCCGAAGTTCAGGGTCACGCCGGCGAGCACGATCCACAGCATGGTGCGGATGCGCAGGACCTTGCGCATCGGATCGGCGACCGGGGCGTCGGCGACGGCCACCTCCTCCGCCGCCCCGCGGGCGGGCTCGCGCACCAGCAGCACAAGGGCGGCGACCAGGAAGCCCGGCAGGGCGGCGATGAAGAAGGGGGCGCGCCAGCTCCCGAACGCCTGCACCATCGCGCCGGTGGTGAAGAAGGCCAGCACCAGCCCGATCGGCAGGCCCAGCATGAACACGCCCATGGCGGTGGCGCGGCGGTGGGCGGGGAACATGTCCCCGATCATCGAGGTGGCGGCCGGGGTGCAGGACGCCTCGCCGATGCCGACGCCGAGGCGGATCAGGAAGAAGCTCAGGTAGTTCTGGGCGAGGCCGGTGGCGGCGGTCATGCCGCTCCAGGCGGACAGGCCCCAGCACAGGATGCGCTTGCGCGAGCCGGTGTCGGCCAGCCGCCCCAGCGGCACGCCCGCCAGCGCGTAGATGACGGTGAAGGCGGACGACCCCACCAGCCCCAGCTGCAGGTCGCTGAGCCCCCATTCCAGCCGGATCGGCTCGTTGACGATGGCGGGGATGGTGCGGTCGAAGAAGTTCAGCAGGTTGACCAGGAACAACAGGGCCAGCACCCGCCACGCGTTCTCCGACTGCCTCGCCGCCATCCGTCCCCTCCCCCGGTTGCGGGCGGGGCCGCCGTGGCGGCCCCGTCCCGACGCTTATTGCCCGGGCAGGGTGAGGCCGGTGTGGAACGCCGTAAAGGCCCAGAGATCGGCGAACTGCTCGATGAGCTTGTCCGTCGGCTTGCCCGAGCCGTGGCCGGCCCGCGTCTCGATGCGGATCAGACGCGGCTTCGGGCCCAGGTCGGCCGCCTGCAGCGCCGCGGCGTACTTGAAGGAATGGCCGGGCACCACGCGGTCGTCGGTGTCGGCCGTGGTCACCAGGATGGCCGGGTAGGACGTGCCCGCCTTGATGTTGTGGTAGGGCGAGTAGGACAGCAGGTTGCGGAAGTGCTTCTCCTCCGCCGGGTTGCCGTAGTCGTCCACCCAGTAGCGGCCGGCGGTGAAGCGGTCGTAGCGGGTCATGTCCATGACGCCCACGTCGGGCAGGCCGACCGCGAACAGGTCCGGCCGCTGGTTCAGCACGGCGCCCACCAGCAGGCCGCCGTTGGAACCGCCCTGGATCGCCAGCTTGTCCTTGGTGGTGATGCCCTGCTTCACCAGGTGCTCGGCCGCGGCGATGAAGTCGTCGAAGACGTTCTGCTTGGCCAGCAGCTTGCCGGCGTCATGCCAGGCCTTGCCGTACTCGCCGCCGCCGCGCAGGTTCGCCAGGGCGAAGACGCCGCCCATCTCCATCCAGGCCAGGCGCGAGACGCTGAAGGCCGGCAGCAGGGAGACGTTGAAGCCGCCATAGCCGTAGAGCAGCGTCGGCGCCCCCTTGGACAGGTCCAGCCCCTTGCGGTGGGCGATGAACATCGGCACGCGGGTGCCGTCCTTGGAGGTGTAGAAGACCTGCGAGACCTGGTACTGGCCGGCGTCGAACGGCGTGTCCGGCTTCTTGAACACGGTCGAGGCGCCGGTCTTCGTGTCGAAGCGGTAGATGGTGGTCGGCGCGTTGAAGCTGGAGAAGGAGTAGAAGGTCTCCGGGTCGTCCGCCTCGCCGCCGAAGCCGGAGACGGAGCCGATGCCTGGCAGCGGGACCTGACCCGCCTCCTTGCCCTGCAGGTCGTAGAGGCGGACGACGCTCTTGGCGTCCTCCTTGTAGTTCACCACCAGCCGGCCGCCGACCAGCGACGCCTCGTCGATGGTGTTGGCGCCCTCGGCCACCACGGGGGTCATGGCCGCGCCCGGCGCCTTGGCGTCCAGCGCCACGACGCGGTAGCGCGGCGCGTCCTTGTTGGTCACCAGGTACAGCCGGTCGCCGTCGGAGCCCGCCAGGGAGTAGCTGTGCTCCAGCCCCTTCACCACGGGCTTCGGCTTGGCCGCGGGGTCGCGCATGTCGGCCAGGTGCACCTCGTACCGGTCGTCGGTGCCCTCGCTGGACAGGATCATCAGCCAGCGCTTGTCCTCCGTCGCCACGGCGACGTGGTTCAGCTTGGGCCGGTCGGGCGTGGCGTGGACCAGGGTGTCCCGGTCCTGCGGCGTGCCCAGCCTGTGGAAATGGATGGCGTGGTTGAGGTTGAGGGCCTGCATGGCCGCCCCCGCCTCCGGCGCCGGGAAGCGCGAGTAGTAGAAGCCGGTCCCGTCGGCGTTCCAGGCCAGCGCCGAGAACTTCACCCACTTCACCTCGTCCGCCAGCACCTGGCCGCTGTCGACGTCCAGCACCTTCACCGTGCGCCAGTCGGAGCCGCCGTCCTGGACCGAGTAGAGGACGCGCTTGCCGTCCTCGCTCGGGACCCACTCGCCGAGCGCCGTGGCGCCGTCCTTGGACCAGGTGTTGGGGTCGATCAGCGGGCGCGGCGTGCCCTCCAGCCCGTCCTGCACGAACAGCACGGACTGGTTCTGCAGGCCGCTGTTGCGCGCGAAGAAGTAGCGCCCGCCCTTCTTCACCGGCAGGCCGAACCGCTCGAAGTTCCAGAGCTGGGTCAGGCGCGCCTTGATGGCGTCGCGGCCGGGCAGGCCGGCGAGGTAGGCGCCGGTGACCTTGTTCTGCGCCTCCACCCAGGCCTTCACGGCCGGGTCGTTGCGGACGTCGTTCTCCAGCCAGCGGTAGGGGTCCTTGACCTGGACGCCGAACTGCGTCTCGGTCACCGCCTCCGTCCGCGTCGCCGGGTAGGAGGGCTGGGATGCGGCCTGCGCCGCGGGCGCCGCCGCCATCACCGCCGCCACCGCAAGGGCCCCGAGGGCCGGCCGGAAATCCATGCTGCTCTCCCTTCCATCCCGTTCCACGGGGACCGTGCCCCGCGCCGTTTCGTTAGCCGCGCCCGCACGCGGGGCGCCCAGGGCACCCGGTATAGCGCAAGGCCCCGGCGCCGGGCGACAGCGATTAGGTTGCCGGATCGTAACGGGGGCGGGGCGGCGGGGTGCGGCGTGCGATGGGGCAGCGGGGCGTGGCGCGGCCTTCGACAGGCAATGGCTGAGAGGTCAGGTAAGGCCCGCATTTTCAGTTCCGTCATTCCGGCGAAAGCCGGAATCCAGGCGCGGCTTGCCGTAGCGCCTGCGGCCACTGGACCCCGGCTTCCGCGGGGGTGACGGAAAGAAGAATGAGCACACCATCCCCGCACCCCTCCCCGCCCACCTCCGTCTCGGGTACCCCCCACCGTGAGCCATACTCACGGCGCCGCCACGATTCCTGCGTTCCCGCGCAGGCAGGGCGGTCCCATAGTGGCGCCACCCCTACCCCGGAGGCCGAGACCCATGCCTGAGCTGGACCTGCTGGTCGTCGGCGGCGCCGGCGTCGACACGATCGTGCGCGTCGACGGCCTGCCGCCGCCCGACGCCGACACGCTGCTGGTGCCGCCGATCCGCGACTTCGCCGGGCACACCGGCAACGGCGTGGCGTTGGCGGCGCACGCGCTGGGGCTGGGGGTGCGGCTGGTGGACTTCGTCGGCGACGACCTGCCCGGCGACTTCCTGCGCCGGCGCTACGCCCGCGACGGCCTGGACGTCGACCTGGCGCACAGCCCCGCCGGGACCCGGCGCAGCGTCAACCTGGTCGATCCCACGGGCCGGCGCCTCTCCTTCTACGACGGCCGCTTCGTGGCGGGGCAGCGACTGCCGGACGCGCACTGGCGGCCGCACCTGGCGCAGGCCCGGCACGTCCACCTCTCCATCGTCGACTGGGCGCGCCACCTGTTCGCCGACGCCGACGCGGCGGGCGTGCCGACCTCCACCGACCTGCACGACTGGGACGGCGCCAACCCCTACCACCTGGACTTCGCGCTGAAGGCCGGGCTGGTGTTCCTCAGCGCCGCCCGGCTGGGCGCCGGCGTGGGCGGGGTCATGGCCCGCATCCTGCGCGAGGGGCGGGCGGAGGCGGTCGTCGCCACCGACGGCGCCCGCGGCTGCCACATCCTGGACCGCGGCGCGGACGGGCTGCGCCACGTGCCGGCGGCGGTGCCGCAGGGGCCGGTGGTGGACAGCAACGGCGCGGGCGACGCCTTCGCCGCCGCCTTCCTGGCCGGCCGCTTCGCCGGGCTGCCGTTGGCCGACTGCGCCCGGCTGGGCACGGTCGCCGGCGCCCACGCCTGCACGGTGGAGGGCACGCACGAGGGGTTCCTGGACCGCGCCACGCTGCTGCGCCGCGCCGGCATCACGGGGCCCGGGACCATGGGACGCTGAGCATGCGGACGCTGAGCATGCCGGCCGACATCCCCGGCGCCTGGGTCCCCGACTGGGCCCGCCGCGCCGTCTTCTACCACATCCACCCCTACGGCTTCCTGGGCGCGCCGCTGGTGAAGCCCGCGGGCGGCCCGGTGCCGCGGCTGGCGGCCCTGCGCGCCTGGATCCCGCACCTGGCGGAGATGGGGGTGAGCGCCCTCTACCTGGGCCCGGTGTCGTGCAGCATGCGCCACGGCTACGACACGGTGGACCTCCGCCGGGTGGACGAGCGGCTGGGCGACGCGGCCCTGCTGAAGGACTTGGTGGAGAGCCTGCACGCCGCCGGCATCCGGGTGATCCTGGACGGGGTCTACAACCATGTCGGCCGCGACTTCCACGCCTTCCAGGATGTGCGCCGCCGCGGCCGCGCCTCGCCCTACGCCGGCTGGTTCCACATCGACTGGACCGGCGACAACTCCTTCGGCGACGGCTTCGCGTACGAGTCCTGGGCCGGGCTGGGGCGGCTGCCCCGGCTGAACCTGTCCGACCCGGCGGCCCGCGCGCACGTCATCGACAGCGGGGTGTGGTGGCTGACGGAGATCGGCGCCGACGGCTGGCGCCTGGACGCCGCGCACGAGATCGCCCCCGCCTTCTGGCGCGACTTCCGCCGGGCCTGCAAGGCGGCGCGGCCGGACTGCCTGCTGGTGGGGGAGCTGGTGCACGGGGACTACGGCCTGTGGACGGGCCCGGACCTGCTGGACGCCGCCACCGACTACCAGCTCTACGACGCGCTGTGGAGCGCGGTGGCCGGCGGGCACCTGTCCGGCCTGGCGGCAGAGCTGCGCCGCGCGCACGCGCCGGGCGGGCTCTATGCCGGGCACCGGCTGCTGTCCTTCCTCGGCAACCACGACGTCGATCGGCTGATGACGCGGCTGGGCGAGGTGCGGAAGCTCCGCCAGGCGCTGGGCCTGCTGTTCGCCCTGCCGGGCATCCCCTGCCTCTACTACGGGGACGAGATCGGGCTGGCCGGCCGCCATTCCCCCGACAACTGGCAGGTCCGCCAGCCGATGCCGCCGCGCACCCTGTGGCCCGCCTGGGCGGAGGCGGCGGTGGCCTGGACCGGCCGGCTGGCCGCCCTGCGGCGGAGGCTGCCGGCGCTGGCCGACGGCGGCTGCCGGGTGGTGGTGGACGACGGCACCGACCTCGCCGTGCTGAGGCCGCATCCCGCGGGCGACGTGCTGGTCGCCGCCTCCGCCGACCCGGACCGCGCGGCGGTCGCGGTGCCGCGCGAGGCGGTCGGGGAGGCGGACTTCGCCGACGCGCTGGACCCGGACGCCGCCCCGCTGGCCCGCCGCGGCGCGCACCTCCTCC
>DASPKT010000154.1:0-3226 GCA_035627915.1 Azospirillaceae bacterium | reverse complement strand
CCTACGGCTGCCAGATGAACGTCTACGACAGCGGCCGCATGGCCGACGTCCTGGCGCCGCTCGGCTATGAGCCGGCCGACGCGCCCGACGGCGCCGACATGGTCATCCTCAACACCTGCCATATCAGGGAGAAGGCCGCGGAGAAGGTCTACTCCGAGCTCGGCCGCCTGCGCCTGCAGCAGCAGGAGAAGGAGGCGGAGGGAGGGCGCATGATCATCGCCGTCGCCGGCTGCGTCGCCCAGGCCGAAGGGGCCGAGATCATGGCGCGCGCCCCCCACGTCGACATGGTGTTCGGGCCCCAGACCTACCACCAGCTGCCGGAGATGGTGACCCGCGCCGTGCGCGGCGCCGGCGGCGTGGTCAACACCGACTTCCCCGTGGAATCCAAGTTCGACCTGCTGCCCGGCGAAGGCGGCCAGGCCACCGGCCCGGCGGCCTTCCTGTCGGTGCAGGAGGGCTGCGACAAGTTCTGCACCTTCTGCGTCGTCCCCTACACCCGCGGCGCCGAGTATTCGCGCCCCGTCGCCTCCGTCCTGGCCGAGGCGCGCCGGCTGGTGGCGGCGGGGGCGGCGGAGATCACGCTGCTGGGCCAGAACGTCAACGGCTACCACGGCGAGGCGCCGGACGGCGCCGTCTGGGGCCTGGGCCGGCTGGTGCGGGAGCTGGCCGGGATCGACGGGCTGGAGCGCATCCGCTACACCACCTCCCACCCCCGCGACATGGACGACGAGCTGATCCGCGCCCACGGCGAGGTGCCGCAGCTCATGCCGTTCCTGCACCTGCCGGTGCAGAGCGGCTCCGACCGCATCCTGGCGGCGATGAACCGCAAGCACACCGCCGATGACTACCGCCGGCTGGTGGACCGGCTGCGCGCCGCCCGGCCGGACCTGGCGCTCAGCTCCGACTTCATTGTCGGCTTCCCCGGCGAGCGGGACGAGGACTTCGCCGACACGCTGCGCCTCGTCACCGACATCGGCTTCGCCCAGGCCTATTCCTTCAAGTACAGCGCCCGCCCCGGCACGCCGGCGGCGGCCATGGGCGACCGGCAGGTGGCGGAGGACGTGAAGTCCGACCGCCTGGCGTCGCTCCAGCAGCTCCTGAATGCCCAGCAGCTCGCCTTCAACGAGGGGGCGGTCGGCACGGTGCAGGCCGTGCTGTTCGACCGTCCGGGCAAGCGCCGGGGCCAGCTGCTCGGCCGCGGGCCCTACATGCAGTCGATCCACGCCGCGGCGCCGGAGCGGCTGATGGGAAGGGTGGTGCAGGTCCGCATCCTGTCCGCCCACGCCAACAGCCTGGCGGGCGAGGTGGTGACCGAGGACGGGCATGTCCATGCCGCCCCCATCCGTGCGGACGCGGGCGGCGAACCCCTGACCGTGGAGGCGGGCGCTTGACGCCGGACCCAGACCAGACACCGGGACGCATCGACCTCCAGTTCGACGACAACCGTCTGCTGCCCGCCCTGTTCGGCGAGCACGAGCAGCATCTGAGCCGCATCGAGCGGCAGCTCGGCGTGACCATGGTCACCCGCGGCAACTGCCTCACCATCGCCGGTCCCGAGGACGCGGCCGACGCCGCCCGCTCCGCCCTGGACGCGCTGTGGGAGCGCCTGAAGAACGGCATGCAGGTCGGCGTCGCCGAGGTGGACGCGGCGCTGCGCATCGCCACCGGCGTGGAGCCCGACGACCGCGACCGGGCGCTCGCCTCCATCGCCCGGCCCGAAGCCATGCTGAAGACCCGCCGCAAGGCCATCATGCCGCGCTCGCCCACCCAGGCGCGCTACCTGCAGGCGCTGGCCGACCACGAGCTGGTGTTCGGCCTGGGCCCCGCCGGCACCGGCAAGACCTACCTCGCCATGGCGCAGGCGGTGTCGCTGCTCATCACCGGCAAGGTCGACCGCATCATCCTCTCCCGCCCCGCCGTGGAGGCCGGGGAGAAGCTGGGCTTCCTGCCCGGCGACATGAAGGAGAAGGTCGACCCCTACCTGCGCCCGCTCTACGATGCGCTCTACGACATGCTGCCGGCCGACCAGGTGGCCAAGCGGCTGGAGAGCGGCGAGATCGAGGTGGCGCCGCTGGCCTTCATGCGCGGCCGCACGCTCGCCAACGCCTTCGTGGTGCTGGACGAGGCGCAGAACACCACGCCCATGCAGATGAAGATGTTCCTGACCCGCCTGGGCGAGGGCAGCCGCATGGCCGTCACCGGCGACATCAGCCAGATCGACCTGCCCTCGGGCATCCGCTCCGGCCTGCGCGACGCCATCGACATCCTGCGCGGGGTGGACGGGGTGGCCTTCGTCACCTTCACCGATGCCGACGTGGTGCGCCACCCGCTGGTGGCCCGCATCGTGCGCGCCTACGACCGGGCGACCGGGGGCACGCCGTCGCCGGCCCCGGACCGCCGCCCATGAGCGCGGTGCCGGACACCCAGAACGTCGAGGTGGTCGTCTCCATCGAGGAGGGCGGCTGGGAGGACGACCTGCCGGACGCCGAGCCGCTGGTGCTGCGCGCCGCCCACGCGGCGCTGGCGCGGGCCGAGGGCGTGCCGCGGGGTCCGGCCGAACTCTCGGTCGTGCTCGCCGACGACGAGACGGTGCGGGCCTTGAACAGCCAGTACCGCGGCAAGGACAAGCCGACCAACGTCCTGTCCTTCCCGCTCCACGAAGAAGAGGATGAGGTGCTGGAATCTCTGGCGCCCGGTGCTCCCCTTCCCATATTGTTGGGCGACGTGATCCTGGCTCACGGAACCGTGGTGCGGGAATCATCCGAACAGGGCAAGCCCTTGGGCGACCACCTTACCCATCTGGTCGTTCATGGGGTATTCCACTTGCTTGGATACGACCACATCGCGGACGATGAAGCCGAACGGATGGAGAGGCTGGAGACGGAAACGCTCGCCGGCCTCGGCATCCCCGACCCTTATGCCGGACGGGCGACCGCGCCGGACGAGGATACCGACGATCCGGGATCGGTGCCCGGGTCGCCCCACCCACCCCCAGCGTGACGATGGCAGACACCAGCGACAGTCGAACGCCCCGTGAAGACGGGGCCGAAGATCACTCGATAACCCAGCAGTTCCGCGGATGGCTGCGGGCCATCCTCGGCGGTCGCGGCGACAGCACGCTGCGGCACACGATCGAGGAACTGATCGAGGAGCGGCCGGAGGCCGGCGACTCGATCGCCGCGGGAGAGCGGGCGCTGCTCGCCAACATCCTGAAGCTGCGCAACCG
>DASPKT010000153.1:0-8483 GCA_035627915.1 Azospirillaceae bacterium | reverse complement strand
GGGCTGCGGATCTTCTGGTTCCAGGGCCAGCCGTTGCCGGTGCCGAGATAGATGCGGTTGAAGCGGGCGTCGTAGGCCATGGCGTGCCAGACGGTGCCGCCGCCGCCGTACTTCCACCACTCGCCCGTCCAGGTCTTGGCGGCCATCTCCATGGCCTTGCTCTCGAACCCGTCGGCGGGGTTGCCCGGCACCGTATGGAAGCGCCAGGCCTTCCTGCCGGTCTTCACGTCGTAGGCGGTGACGTAGCCGCGCACCGGCGCGTAGTCGGCGCCGCCGAAGCCGATGACGACCTTGTCCCCGGCGATCCAGGGCGGCCCGGTGATGTAGCCGTTCTCCGCCTCGTCCAGGGTCTGGACGCTCCACAGCAGCTTGCCCGTCTTGGCGTCCAGCGCGATCAGGCGGCCGTCGCGGGTGCCGGTGAAGACCGTGCCGTCCTTGTAGGCGATGCCGCGGATGCCCCAGCCGGCCCGCATGCGGTGGCCGGCCTGCTTGGCGACCTCGGGGTCGTGCTGCCAGAGCAGCTTGCCGGTCCGCCCGTCCAGAGCATGGACGATGCTGTGGCCGACGGCGAAGTAGACCACCCCGTCGACGGCCAGCGGTGCGGTATACGAGTCGAAGGTATCGAGGTCGTGGAACCAGGCGAGGCCCAGGCGCTGGACGTTGGCGTCCCTGATCTGGTCCAGCGGGCTGAAATGGTCCTCCGTGGAGCTGCGGCCGTAGTGCGGCCAGTCCTCCGCGTCCACCGCCGCCTTGTCGCTGCCTGCCGAGGCGGCGGGCCCCGGATGCGTCGAGCAGAGCAGCGCCGCCGCGAGGCCCAGCGCCACTCCCAGTCTCCTGCCGGCCATCCGTCTTCCTCCTGCACGAATTTTTTGCACTATGGTGCAGTATTCCGGGCCAAGTCAACCCAAACCGGCAGGGTACGGCCAAAGGCCCGGAAGGGCGGGGCGCGGCGCCCTGCGGCCCTACCGGCCGCACCCGTCCCGTCTGACCAGGCTAGTGGTGCCGAGATACGCAACCGCTGCAAGAAAATGCACGGTGACGCAATTTTAGCCATTGGCGGACACTCCCGAAAATTATATAAGCGGTCAAAATTCACAGGGATGGCCCCATGCGTTCGAACGTCGGAATCCGGCTGCGCCGGAATGCCAGCGCGCTTGCCCTCCTCGCCGGCCTGGTGGCCGCGGCGGGCGTGGCCCGGGCCGCGGACACCCGTCCGGTGGTCGAGACGGACCTGGGTGCCGTGAAGGGCGTCGCCGCCGACGGGGTGGCCGTCTTCAAGGGCATTCCCTTCGCCGCCCCGCCGACCGGGGAGCTGCGCTGGCGGCCGACGCAGGCCGCGCGCCGCTGGAAGGGAGAGCGCGACGCCGCGGAGTTCGGGCCCAACTGCCCGCAGCCCAGCCGCAGCGGCGGCGAGGCCGGCCCACAGAGCGAGGACTGCCTCACCCTCAACGTCGTGACGCCGGACCCCAAGGGCAAGCTGCCGGTCCTGGTGTCGATCCACGGCGGCGCCTTCTTCGTCGGTTCCGGCCGCTACCTTATCGACCGCGGCATCCCGGAGATCGTCAGGCGCGGGGTGGTGCTGGTCTCCCCCAACTACCGCATCGGCCGCCTCGGCTTCTTCGCCCACCCCGCCATGGCCGGCGGGGGCGAGGCGGTGGGCAATTACTGGCTGATGGACCAGATCGCGGCGCTGGAGTGGGTGAAGCGCAACATCGCCCGCTTCGGCGGCGATCCCGGCAACGTGACGATCCTCGGCTGCTCCGCCGGCGGGTCCAGCGTCAACTCGCTGGTGGCGTCGCCGGCGGCGCGCGGGCTGTTCGCGCGGGCCAGCGTCCATTCCGGCGGCGGCTTCTTCAACGCCACCCGGCCGCTGGCGACGGCGGAGCAGCAGGGGCGGGAGTTCGCCGCCCGCGCCGGGGCTCCCGGCGACGGCGCCGACGCGCTGGCGAAGCTGCGCACGCTCACCCCTGCCGAGATCATCGCCGCCGACCCGGGCCCGCCGAACTTCGGCGCCATCATCGACGGCAGGCTGCTGCGGGACCAGGTGTCGGTCTCCTTCGCCAAGGGCGACACGGCGGACGTGCCGGTCATCAGCGGGTCCACCAGCAACGAGGCCAGCGTCTTCGGCCTGATGGGCTTCGACCGCAAGGTGCTGGCGGCGCGCTTCGGCGTCGACGTCGACGCGCTGCGCCCGGCCTACGAGGCGGACGGCCCGCTCGATGAGGCGGAGCTGCTGCGCCAGGTGCAGACGGACTTCATCTTCACCTCGGCCGCGACCGGCATGGCTGCGCTGGCCGACAAGGCCGGGCGCCCGGCCTACGCCTACCATTTCGACCATGTGGGCGCGGCGCAGCGGGGCAAGGTCCCCGGCGCCGCCCACTGCGAGGACATGCGCTACACCTTC
Organism: Azospirillaceae bacterium; assembly: GCA_035627915.1. GTDB lineage: Bacteria > Pseudomonadota > Alphaproteobacteria > Azospirillales > Azospirillaceae > DASPKT01. Next base: position 6,079 of record DASPKT010000153.1, on the reverse strand, counting down.
GCCACGGCGCCGCTGGCGGACGCCCAGGACCAGCGGGTTGCGCGGATGATGCAGGACTATTTCCTGAACTACGTCCGCGCCGGCGATCCCAACGGCCCCGGCCTGCCCGCCTGGCCGCGCTACGGCGCGCAGGCGCCGGCGCCGCTGGTGATCGGGGCGGAGACGCGGGCCGTGCCGGGCTTCAGGGCCCGCCAGCTTGCCCCCTGGTACGCCAAGTGGAGTGCGGACACGGGCCAAGCCTTTCCCCGGTGATGCGCGCCTCCCGCGAGGGAGGCGTCGGGGCACAGGAAATTGCATTGACAGGCAATTTTCTGTGGTGCTCAATGGACGAAAATTGCACTGTCGGTCAATATAACGTTCGCTCGGGGAGGTTTGTTATGAGGGCTCGCTTCGTTGGCGCCTTGCTGGCCGGTACCAGCATCCTGGCCATGGCCGCATCCGCGCAGGCGCAGGATTCGAACGTGGCGGCGCCCGGGAACGTTCCGGGGGAGACGGCCGCGGCCGAACCGGAGGAGTTCCAGGAGATCGTGGTGACCGGCTCGCGCATCGTGCGCGACGGCTACACCGCGCCGACCCCGGTCACCGTGGCCCCGGTGGAGGACCTGGTGAAGTCCACGCCGACCAACATCCCCGACGCGCTGAACAAGCTGCCGCAGTTCCAGCTCTCCAGCAGCCCGTCGCGCAGCACGCACAACTTCGCCAACAGCGCCTCGCACGGCAACATCCTGAACCTACGCGGCGTGGGCGGCAACCGCACCCTCATCCTGTTCGACGGCATCCGCGTGCCGCCCACGACCTTCCGCGGCGACGTCGACACCAACGTCATCCCCAACCTGCTGATCAGCCGGGTGGACGTGGTGACGGCGGGTGCGTCGGCCGCCTACGGTTCCGACGCCGTGGCCGGCGTCGTCAACTTCGTGCTGAACCGCAACTTCACCGGCGTCGCCGCCAACGCGCAGTACGGCACTTCCGAGCGCGGCGACAACGAGAACTACCGCATCGGCGTCGCCGGCGGCACGCCGCTGTTCGACGGCCGCGGCCACCTGCTGCTGAGCGCCGAGGCGTATGACAACAAGGGCATGCTGCGCAGCGACCGGCCGCAGTCGCTGGAAGGCTACATCTACGCCGGCCGCACGCCGGGCGCCGGCACGCCCGGCTCCGCCGCCAACCCGTTCGTGATCTACCGCGGCGTGGTGCAGAACCAGGCGTCGAACGGCGGCCTGATCGTGAACGGCCCGCTGGCCGGCAACCTGTTCCTGCCGGGCGGCACGATCCGCCCGTTCGTCAACGGCACCCCGACCGGCACGCCGGCCTACGAGGTGGGCGGCGACGGCTACCGCATCCCGCCCGACGTGACGACGGTGGCGCCGCTGGAGACCAAGCAGCTGTTCCAGCGCTTCAGCTACGACCTGACGCCGGACATCAGCTTCTACGCGCAGGGCAACTTCACCCGCAGCGACATCTCCTACACCTCGCTGGCCAACAGCTTCGTGCCGCCGACCTCGGCGCTGATCCAGGCCGACAACCCCTACCTGAACCTGACGGCGGCGCAGCGGGCGCAGCTGGCGGCGGCGGGGACGACCGCCTTCAACGTGGCGGCCTACAACCCCTACGCACCGAAGCCCTTCACCGAGGAGCGCACCGACTTCTACATGGGCACCGCCGGCCTGGAGGGTACGTTCGGGGCCGGCTGGAAGTGGGACGCCAACTATGTCTACGGCCGGTCGGAGCACAGCGTCGACCAGCGCGGGCTGTTCAACTGGCGCAATGCCTACGCCGCCATCGACGCGGTGCGCGACCCCAGCGGCAACATCGTCTGCCGCGCCACCCTCGATCCCGATCCCGACATCCGCCAGCGCTTCGCCGGCTGCCGCCCGCTGAACATCCTGGGCGAGGGCTCGGCGCTGACCACGCCGGAGGGCTACGAGTACGCGACCGGCACCTCCAGCTACGACGCCGCCATCACCCAGAACATGGTGTCGGCCGAGCTGCAGGGCGACCTGTTCGAGCTGCCGGCCGGCCCCGTCACCACGGCCTTCGGCGCCGAGTTCCGCAGCCAGAAGCTGAAGCTGACCAGCAACGCCGACCCGGCGCTCCTGGACACGCCGGCCGAGCGGACCGAATATTTCCGCGGCGTCCGCGGCGTCCCGGGCTCGGCCCTGTTCTTCTGGCTGACCAATGTCGGCGTCGCCCGCGGCAAGGTCGAGGTCAAGGAGGGCTTCGCCGAGGTGACGGTGCCGGTGCTGAAGGACGTCTCCTTCGCCCGCTCGCTGGACCTGAACGCCGCCGGGCGCATCACCGACTACAGCACCAGCGGCACGGTGGAGACCTGGAAGGTCGGCGCCACCTGGCGACCGGTGGACGACCTGCTGCTGCGCGGCACGCGGTCCCGCGACATCCGGGCGCCCACCCTGTTCGACCTGTTCGCCGGCGACCAGTCGGCCATCGGCACCCTGGTCGACCCGGTCAGCGGCATCACCGCCAACGTGCCGCAGGTCAGTGGCGGCAACCCGGGCCTGGAGCCGGAGGAGGCGGACACCTTCACTGTCGGCGGCGTGGTCACCCCGTCCTTCCTGCCGGGCTTCAGCCTGTCGATCGACTATTTCCGCCTGAAGATCGACGGCGCCATCGGCAGCCTCAGCCCGATCCAGATGGTCACCAACTGCCAGGCCAGCGGCGGCACCGCGCCGGAATGCGCGCTGATCACCCGGCCCAGCCCCAACGCGTTCCCCACCGGCATCCGCGTGGCGCCCGCCAACATCGCCTTCCTGAAGACCAGCGGCATCGACTTCGACGCCACCTACCGGACCGAGGTCGGGGAGGGCGACCTGACCCTGCGCCTCTACGCCTCGTACCTGGACGAGTACAAGACGCAGCAGAGCGCCACCGCCCCGGTCTACGACTTCGCGGGCTTCGGCAGCAGCGCCAACCAGCCGGTCGCCCGGCCGAAGTGGCGCGGCACCTTCAACGTGAACTACGAGATCGGCGACTTCAGCTTCTTCATCTCCGAGCAGTACATCGGCAAGTTCACGCTGGGCTCGCAGGAGCCGAACCAGACCTACATCGACCCGAAGAAGAGCGCCGTCTGGTACACCGACGCGACGGTCAGTTACAAGCTGCCCCCCTTCGGCGGCGCCGACACCGAGCTGTTCGTCACCGTCAACCACGTCTTTGACCGGGACCCGCTGCTCATCCCCGGCACCATCCCGGGCCTGAACCTGCCCACCATCATCTCCCTCTACGACACGGTCGGCCGCGCCTTCACGGTCGGTGCCCGCGTCCGGTTCTGACGCCCCGCCGCCCCGGGGAGGCCGCCCAAGGCCTCCCCCGGGAACCGGCGAAGCAGGGAGCGCATCGATGACGGCCGCCGCCCGCGTGCCGGACCACGTCCCGCCGGAGCTGGTCCGCGAGTTCAGCATCTTCACCGGCCCCGGCATGAAGCCGACGCCGGGCGGCAACCCGCAGGCGGCGCTGGGCTTCGTCCACCGGGACGGCCCGCCGATCTTCTACGCGCCCGTCAACACCATCGACGGGCGCGGCACCTGGGTCGTCACCCGGGCCGAGGACCAGCGCGCCATCCTGCAGAACGCCGAGGTCTTCTCCAGCAACCGGGGCATCTTCAAGGCGGCCCTGGGCGAGGACCTGCCGATGATCCCGCTGGAGGTCGATCCCCCCGACCACCAGCTCTACCGCGGCCTGCTGAACCCGCTGCTTTCGCCGCGCCGAGTCGACGCGATGGAGGCCGGCGCCCGCGAGCGCGCCGTCCGCCTGATCGAGGGGTTCCGGGAGACGGGCGGCTGCGAGGTCATGCACGACTTCGCCTTCCCCTTCGCGGTCGGGGTGTTCCTGCAGTTCCTCGGCGTGTCGGACGACCGCCGGGACGAGTTCCTGGCATGGGCCGACCAGCAGTTCCACGGCACGCTGGAGCAGCGCCTGGCGGCGATGCGCGCGGTGGTCGACTTCATGAAGGAGCTGGTGGCGCTGCGGCGGCGCGAACCGGCCGACGACTTCGTCGGCTTCCTGCTGCAGGCCCGCATCCAGGACCGGCCGCTCACCGACAAGGAGGTGCTGGGCATCGCCACCCTGCTGTTCGAGGCGGGGCTGGACACGGTCGCCGCCGCCATCGGCTTCGACCTCTACCACCTGGCCACGCACCCGGACGACCAGCGGCGGCTGCGCGAGGACCGCGATCTCGTGAAGCCGGCGGTGGAGGAGTTCTTCCGGGCCTATTCCACCGTCCAGATGACGCGCAGGGCGGTGCGGGACTTCGAGTACAAGGGCGTGCCGTTCAAGGCGGGCGACCTCGTCTCCTGTCCCTCCATGATCGCCAACCGCGACCCCGCCGAGTTCCCCGACCCCGACCGGATCGACATCGCCCGCGACAACAACCGCCATACCGCCTTCGCCTACGGGCCGCACCGCTGCCTGGGCTCGCACCTGGCGCGGCGCGAGCTGGTCGTCGGGCTGGAGGAGTTCCTGGGCCGTATCCCGACCTTCCGCATCCGGGAGGGGACGGCGCCCATCACCTGCGGCGGCTACGTGTTCGGCATCGAGAACGTGGTCCTGGACTGGACCTGACTATTCCACCGCGCGCCGGGAGGGCGACATGAGGATCCGCGTGAAGCCGGGGACCTGCCAGGGGCACGCGCGCTGCTACGCGCTGGCGCCCGCCATCTTCCGGCTGGACGAGGCCGGCTACATCCTGCCCGGGGACATCGAGGTGCCGGAGGGGCAGGAGGAGCTGGCGCAGCGGGGCGTGCGCGCCTGCCCGGAGCGGGCGCTCGCGTTCGTGGACGAGGGCGCCTGACGATGCCGCGGGTCCGCTTCATCGGCGGCGACGGGGAGGCGCAGGTGGTCGACATCCCCGCCGGCCTCTCGCTGATGGAGGGGGCGGTCCGCAACGGCGTCGCCGGCATCCTGGCGGACTGCGGCGGCTCCTGCAGCTGCGCCACCTGCCACGTCTATGTCGATCCCGCCTGGACGGCGGCCCTGCCGGCGCCGCAGCCGGCGGAGGAGGACATGATCGACTTCGCGGTGGAGCCCCGGGAGAACAGCCGGCTGTCCTGCCAGATCGTCCTCACCGACGCCCATGACGGGCTGACCGTCACCCTGCCGGCGCGGCAGGTCTGAGCGCATGGCGGCCGGCGGCAGGGCGGCATCGGCCCAGGCGGGGGAGGCCGTGCTCTACCCGCGGCCGGGGGCGGCATGGCTGACGGTCGCGGCGCTGTTCCTGCTCTACATCCTGTCGCTCGCCAACCGCTACATCATCGCCCTGCTGGTCGAGCCGATGAAGGCCGACCTGGGACTGTCGGATTTCCAGGTCAGCCTGCTGCAGGGCCCGGCCTTCGCCCTGCTGTTCTGCCTGTGCGCCATCCCCGTCGGGGCGGGGCTGGACCGCTTCGGGCGGCGCCAGGTACTGTACGCCGCCATCACGGTGTGGAGCCTGGCGTCCACCGCCTGCGGGCTGGTCCAGGGCTTCGCGGCGCTGTTCCTGGCGCGCGCGGCGGTCGGGGCAGGGCAGGCGGGGTTCGGGACCGGCAGCTACTCCATCATCGGCGACAGCTTTCCGCCGCACCGCGTCTCGCTCGCCATGTCGATCTTCGTCATGGGCGGGGTGATGGGGGCCGGGATCGTCTTCCTGCTGGGCGGGCCCGTGGTGGCAGCGGTGACCCGTGCCGGGCCGGTAGAATGGCCCCTGGTCGGCCTGCTCCAGCCCTGGCAGCAGGTGTTCGTGCTGACCGGCCTGCCCGGCATCCTCCTCGCCCTGCTGGTCTTCCTGTTCCGCGAGCCGCCGCGCCGAGCCCGGCCCGCCGGCGGCGCCGGTTACGGGGAGGCGCTGGCCTTCCTGCGCGCCCATGCCGGCCTGTTCGCCGCCGTCTTCCTGGGCTTCGGCCTCACCTACTCGGTCACCATAGGGTTCCAGCTCTGGACCCCCACCTACTTCGCAAGGGTTCACGGCTGGGAGCCCGCCCGCGTCGGCGTGGTGCTGGGCATCGCGCAGATCCTGTCGGCGGCGACGCTGCCGCTGCACGGCTGGGCGGTGGACGCGCTCTACCGCCGTGGCCGGCGCGACGCCCAC
>DASPKT010000152.1:0-8772 GCA_035627915.1 Azospirillaceae bacterium | reverse complement strand
TACACCGTGACCCGGTGCCCGGCGCGGTTGAGCTGCTGCGCCGCCGCCAGGCCGGCCGGACCGGAGCCGATCACGGCGACGCGGTAGCCCGTCCACCTCCAGGTACAGGCTAGTCACCCCGTTCACCTGCTTCCACGCCCGCCCGCCCTCGGGGTAGTGGCCGTAGGCGGCCGTCACCCCGGGCAGGGTGGCGCCGATGAGCCGGTTGCGGGCGTCGTAGCGGTACACCCGGTTGGCCGCGCGGGTGCGGTTGCCGCGCACGTCGTGCTCCTGCACCACCCCGCCGACCGTGGTCAGCGCGTTGATCGGCGAGGCCTCGCCGTAGGCCACCGCGCCCGCCGCCGCCGGCGGGCTCCACAGGAAGGACGGCACCGACGCCGCCTCGCCCACCAGCTGGCCCGCGAGGTCGTAGGCGTAGTCGAAGACCACCCCGCCCGGCGCCCCGCCGCCCGCCCAGCCGTGCTCCAGCCGGGTCAGCTGACCGGCGCGGTCGTAGCCGTAGGCGCTGTCCGCCCCGTTGCCGCGCGACGTCCCGGTGCGCCGGCCCAGCGGGTCGTACCGGTACTCCGCCACCACAGCCTGCCCGGCGTCGGTGACCGAGGTCACCCGGTTCAGCGCGTCGTAGCTCCACACCGTCTGCGCCCCGCCCGGCCAGGTGACCGAGGTGCGGTTGCCCGCCCCGTCATGGCCGAAGCCTAGCGTCACGCTGACCGGCGCCCCGGCGGCGCCGGGCGGGCGCGGCAGCACGGTCTGCACGCTCTGCTTGCGCCCCGCCGTGTCGTAGCCGTGCGCCTGCACCACCGTGCCGCCGGCCGACAGCGTGCGCAGCCGCCCCACCGCGTCGAGCCCGAACCGCACCTCCGGCAGCCCCGGCCGGGTCACCGACACCGGTCGGTTCAGCGCGTCGTACGCGGTCGCGCTGGTGACCACCTCCGACGGCAGGGCGGGCTTGCCGTCCCTCACCGAATGGCGCTGGGTCACGCTGGTCCGGTTGTCCGCCTGGTCGTAGCCGTAGCTCTCCACCTTGCCGTCCGGGTAGACCAGCCGCTCCAGCCGGCCGAAGGCGTCGTACTGGTGGCCCAGCGCGTGGTCGCGCGGGTCGGTGATCGCCGCGACCTGCCCGTCGTCGTAGTAGGCGTAGCGCGCCGTCGCCTGCTCCAGCGCGGTGCCGACCGCGCGCCGCTCCTCCGTCACCTGGCCGGCGCGGTCGTAGAGGGTCCGCGCCACCCGGCCCAGCGGGTCGGTCACCTGCACCGGCCGGTCCAGCGCGTCGTACAGGGTGGTCGTCACCCGGCCGGCCGGGTCGGTGACCGTCTCCGGCTTGTCCATGGGGGTGTGGGCCGTGCGCGTCACCGCCCAGGGCCAGGCCGGGTCGCCGGTCATGCGCCGCTCCTCCTCCCGGCGGCCCTTGGCGTCGTACGCCCATTCGGTGCGCGCCAGCACCGTGCCGCCGGCACCCGGCCGGGTCTGCTCGAACAGCGGGCGGCGCAGCGCGTCGTAGCCGGCCTCGATCACCGCGCCGCGCGGGTCCGTCACCCGCACCAGGTCGCCCTGGGCGTCGTGGTCGAAGGCGGTCGCCAGGTTCAGCCGGCCGGCATCCTCAACCTGGGCGGCGAGCGTGTGGTCGGCCGGGTCGTAGGCGAAGGTCGTCGCCATGCCGTCCGGCGCCTCCACCCGCTCCAGCCGGCCCCGCGCGTCGTGCTGGAACCGGGTCACCGGCCGCACCGGCGTGGCGGAGCCGTGCACCGCCACCGGGGGCTGGGTCAGGGTCGTCAGGGTGCCGCGGGCGGGGTCGTAGGCGAGCTCGGTGACGTTGCCGCGGGCGTCGGTCACCCTGGTCGGCTTGTTCCACAGGATGTCCCAGTCGACCAGCACGGTCGTCGGCGCCGGCGACGCCGCGGTCACCGGCGGCCGGGGATGCCGGGTCATGGAGCGGGTGCGGTTGGCGTCGTCGTGGACGAGGACCTGCCGCTCGCCCAGGGGATAGGCGTATTCCGTCGCCCGGCCGCGGCCGTCATGGGCGATGCGGGTCACCCGGCCCGCCTCGTCGGTGTGGCGGAAGGGCAGGCCGAAGCGGTCGTACTCCACCACGTAGCTGTTGCCGAGCGGGTCCACCCGCTCGCCCCGCAGACCGTCGGCCAGCAGGAACCGGTGCGGCTCGCGCCCGCCGGCCAGGGCGACGGCGTCGCGCGCCTCCCGGACCCGGTGCAGGGCGTCGTAGTCGTAGCGCAGCGAGGGGGCGGTGTCGGCGTCGCCCGGCCGCGCCATCTCGCGCAGCAGGTGGCGCTCGCCGGCCATGAAGCCGACGAAGCGGTGCTGGTGGCCGGCCGGGTCGGTGTGGGTCCAGCGCGTGTGGCCGGCTTGCCCCATGACCCCCTCCCGGGTCACCGTCACCCGCCTGAGGTCGGCGCCCGCCAAGCCGTTGCTGAAGCCGCCCAGGCCACTGTCCTCGAACAGGATGCGCCGGCCCAGATTGTTGGCGACCTCCGCCAGGCGGACCGCGCCGACGGCGTCGGTGGCGTAGGACAGGGTGATGCCGACCCCCTGCGGGAAGGTCCATTCCTCCAGCCGGAAGCCGCGCTGCACCGCGCAGTTGCCGGTCCCCGCCTCCAAGGTGCTGGTCCAGCTGCGGAACAGCTGCACGTCGCCGCCGGGGTTGCGCACCCGGAAGGCCATGCCGGCGCTGCTCCAGCCGCGGGTCTGCGGCTGGGTCGGCGGCGAGCAGCCCATCTCCAGGTAGGGGACGCGCGCGCCCTCCACCGAGAGGAGCGAGGCGACGGCGGCGCCCGGCGTGAACCACTGGCCGTCGGCGGCGCGCAGGAACTGGCGGGTGTCGGCGCCGACGTTGACGGTCACCACGTTGCCGGCGATCTGGCGCTGCCACCAGGCGGCGACCAGGGCGGCGGCCGCCTCGCGCCCCGCGGAGGGCGCGGCGCGGTAGACGTCCTGCATGGCCAGGAAGGCGGCGATGGTGCCGGCGGCGGCGCGCGGGTCGCTCTCCCCCATCGCCTCCAGGCCGCTGGAGGAGACGGTCAGGGCGTTGTTCCAGTTGGTGGTCCAGGGCGTCTGCGGCTGGGTGTGCTCCATCGGGCCGAAGGAGGACGGCACCGCGTTGCCGCCGCGCCAGGCCAGGCTGGCGGAGAGCTGGTAGGGGAAGGCGCCGCCGCCGACCTTCAGCACCGCCGGGCTCGCCTGGGTGACGGCGCCGGTCTTGAGGTCCACGCCCAGCGCCGCGGAGCGGTCGACGAACTTCGCCTTCAGCACCTCGGCCGCCTCCGACGGGTCGTACTGCGCCTTGTGGAAGGACTGGATGCCGGCGCCGCCGCCCTTGGCGCGCGCGTCGGGGCCGACCGCGACGTGGGCGATCTCCACCGGCTCGCCCCCCTCGTAGCGGGTGGCGACGAGGGCGCCGCCGCGCTGCTTCGACCGCGCATGGGTGTAGAGGGGGGTGCCGCCGCCCTTGGAGAAGGCGCCGGCGCGGCCGCCGGGCCCGAGGAAGGACTCCTCCGAGGTCACCACCGAGAAGCCGGCGGCCGCGTAGTCCACGACGGCGCTGGCCAGCATCTGCCGGAACGCGACGTCGGTGGTGATGAGCTTCGGGTCGAACGCCCCGTGCGAGCCGGCCGTCGGCACCGCCAGCGAGCCGCCGATCCTGGTCAGCGATGAAGCCTGCGCCGCGGTGCCGGTATCGTAGGCGTAGAAGCGGCGGGGTGCGCCGCCGCCTTCCGCGTCCTCGTCCCCGGGGGGCTTGTTGCCCCAGTCGAAGCGGGTGGCGGTGGACACCGTGTCGGGCACGTCCGCGATCTGGCCGGCGACGCTGCCCTCCAGCGCCTCGGTCGTCTGCGCGATGGCGTGCACGGCGGCGCGGCGCGCGGCGGCGTCTCCCGTGCGGCTGGTCAGGCTGAAGGCGCTGTCGATGTCGACCCGGTCGAAGCTGTCGAGGATCGAGTAGAAGAGCTGGTTATTCGGGTTGGTGGGGGCCGTGTCGATGACGCTGATGCTGGTGTCGGCGGTGACCAGGCCCAGCGCGTGGTGGTGGGTGTAGACGGCGCGGGCGAGTGCGGCGTGCAGCCGCGCGGCGCGGCTGGACTGCACCAGCCAGGCCGCCGCCATCTGCTCGCGCCGGGCGTCGCCCAGGCCGGTGCGGTAAGTGCCGCAGAGCTCGCAGCCGCCGGTGGGACCGGTGGCGGGCGCGGCGGATTCCCGGCGCGAGCCCCAGCGCGCCGCCAGGCCCGGCCCGGCGTCGCCCCAGCCGTGCACGATGGTCATGTGGGTCAGCATGGCGGACGGCTTGGTGACCGTGGCGTCCATGTATCCGCCGCCCTGGGCCGCGTAGGGATGGTCGGCCGTCAGCGTCACCGTGCCGTGCTGGCGGTAGGCGACGCGCTCCCCGACCGTCTCGCTGGCGGCGATCTCGGCCGCCACTTCCGACTCCCCGCGCAGGCGCAGGAACGCCTTGAAGGTGTTGAGCCCGGCGTAGTTCGACGACGGCAGCGCGTCGGCGGAGGTGAAGTTCGTCTCCAGCACCAGCTTGCGGCCGTAGATCTGGTCGACGAACAGGGTCCGGTCGATGAGCAGCCGGTCCTGCTCCACCGTGCCCGCCGCCTGGTTGAACACGTCCTTGTGCACCTGCACCCGCAGGGTCGTGCGGTACTGGTCGGGGATGCCGCCGGACCAGCTGTGCCGGACGACCGCCTTGTAGGGCAGCTGCGCCGAGCCGCCGCCGCCGTCGGGCAGGTCCGCCCGCTCGATGGCGCCGCCGCCGACCAGGTCCTCGGTTCGGCCGGACTGCAGCTGCGTGCGGGTATGCGCCAGCAGGGTGCCGGCGTAGCCGGAGAGCGTGGACTGGAGCTGGTCGGCGTTCAGCCCCTGCACGAAGGGCACGCCGGCCTCGACGTTCGAGACCGACCCCGTGGTCGCCGCCGCCAGCGCCTGGCCGGGCGCGAAGCCGGCGACCGCGGGCAGGTCCGCCCCAGCCTTGTAGCGGAACGGCTTGTCGGCGGGATCGAAGCGGACGGTCCGGCCGCCGACCTGGGCGGTCACCCAGACATGGGCCATCTCCACCGAGTCCAGCGCCGCGCCGCCATAGGCGCAGTCGGGCAGCGTGATGCCGTTGACGATGGCCGGGATGCCACCGTCGGCCAGCAGCCGGCAGGCGGCGGCGGCGTTCTCCACGCCGGAGCGGTCGCGGAACTGCTGGCCGGTCAGGGTGATGGTGCCGGCCTCGTAGCCGGCCTGGACGCCGCCGCGGCGCAGCAGCTCCACCATCAGGTGGGCCTGGTCGAAGGCGGTGCCGCTTCGGTCGATCAGGGCGCCGGGCGCGCCCTTCTGCAGCCCGTGCATCCACACGGTCTCCACGGTGTTGCGGACATAGCCGTGGATCAGCCCCGGGTTGCCCCGCAGCGCTCGGGCGATCTCGTCCAGCTCCGGCTGGGCGAGGCCGGGGATGCCCGCGGACGACGCCGTGCCGCCTCCGTAGAAGGCCTCCGCCTGCGCCGGCGACAGCAGCGGCGCCGTGCCGATGCGCACCGACGGCAGGGAACCCTGCGCGGTCGCGGGGCCGGCTCCCGTCAGCACGGCCAGGAGAATTGCGCCGACACCGGCAGCCCGGCGGGCGGCCACCTTCTTGCGGTAAGACATGGGGGAGAATCCGTGCGGTTACACCGATCGAAGCGCCACGGTGGAAGCGAAGGATTCTCAGATCAACTGGCCCTGCCGGACTTCCTGTGTGGAATCGCGGAACAGAATATTGAAGGCATATTGACGGGTATGTGCCGCAGCACGGCTAATTATTCAGTTGTTGAGAATCGAAACCCTCCCGAGAGTCGCCTTCTCATCGGTTCGAACGCCGGCCCGGCGGGCAAGACGCCGCCCTATCGCCGCTCGCCCGGCCGGCCGGGAACCCCGGCGGCAACTCTCTGGAGGGTTTCGTGAGACGCGTCCTCATCCTGCCCATGCTGGCCGTCCTGCTGCACCTGCCGCCGGCCGCCGCGCAGTCCGCGCCCCCGCCTGCCCAGGCCGTCTACACCTACGACCAGCTCGGCCGCCTGATCCGGGCCGAATATCCCTCCGGCCGCCGCATCGACTACAGCTACGACGCCGCCGGCAACCGCCGCCAGGTCACCGTCGCCGGCTGACCCCTCCCCGCGGCGCCGCCGCCCTTGCCGCCTTCATTCCAGGAAAGGACCGCGCATGCCCGCGGACGCCACGACCTTGTTCCGCGCCGGCGAGCCCGCCGCCGCCGGCCTCGCTTCCCACCTTGCCGGCCACGTCGCCCGCGGCGGCACCGCGGCTCCGGGACCGGCCGGCGGCGCGGCGCTGCACGCCGCCCTGGCCGCCGACCCGGCCCTGGCCGCCACCTTCGCCGCCATCGGCGCGGACAATTTCGCGCGCGGTTTGCACGGGCACCAGGTCCTTTCCGTCCAGCCGCCCGCCGGCCAGGCGGCGCTGGGCTGCGTCGCCCTGGAGACGCCCTCCGGCGCCCTGCTGCTGGCCTTCGGCACGGCCGACCCGTCCGCAGGGCCGGGCCGCCTGTTCGCGGCGGCCATCGCCGCCGGCGCGGCGCGCCCCGACCTGCCCCCGGCAGGGAGCCCCTTCGCCGATGCCGCCACCGCCGCCGCCGCGCGCGCCGTCGTCCAGGCGACCTTCCAGGCGGCGGAGGCCTTCGCCCAGGCCGCCATGGCGCAGCGCCCGGGCGCGGAGGTCCTGCTGGCCGGCTTCGGCGATGGCGGCTACGCGGCGCTGTTCCTGCACCACACGCTGGGCGCCGACCGCGCTTGTGTGTTCGAGGCGCCGAACGGCGGCCTGTTCCGTCACCTCAACCCCGCCGGCGGGCCGCCCGCGGAGGGCGTGCTGGAGGTCCGCGCGCTCACCGCCGACGCCGCCCAGACCGTGGGCGAGGCGTCCGGCCGGGTGCTGCACGTGGACGCCGACAGCTTCGGCGTGACCGTCCCCAGCGCCCTCGGCGACACCGTCTTCCGCGGCACCCGGGTGGACCGCGCCCTGTCCGGCAAGTTCGGGCCGGGCGTCCCCGACACGACCGTGCCGGCGCTGCTGCGCGTAGGCCTGGACGCCGCCGGCGGGGCGCTGCCCGGCGGCCATCCCCGCCACGACCTGGCGCGTCTGGTCGCCGGCCACGCGGCGCAGGTCGCCGGGGCCGGGGCGGCCATGGTACTGGTCCGGCTGGCCGACGGCACGGTGCGGGTGGACTTCCCCACCGCGGCCGGGCCGGACGGCATCCCGCCCTCCTACTCCCTGGCGCTGCCCGACGCCGGCGCGCCGCGCCTGGTGCCGACGCCGCGCCGCGTGCTGCACCTGGACCCGGCCGGCCCCGCCATCGGCGGCCACGCCACGCCGCTGCTGGTGTCGCTGCCGGTGGAGGAGGAGGCCTATGCCGAGGGGGTGGCAGTCGACCCCGCCACCGGCGCGATCCCCGCGCAGGGCGCGCTCACCCTGGCCGGGCTGCTGGCTCTGGTCCACGGCGGCGCCCCCCTGCCCATCCCCGTCCCGGCGGCGGAGACGCTGGAGGCGGTGCTGGCGCGCGCGGTGATGCTGGCCGGGCCGGAGGCGGCGGAGCGGATGCCGGCGGAGGCGCTGCGCAGCGCCCTCACCGCCGGCGGGACGCTGGGCCGTTACCTCGACGCCGACGGCGCCGCGGCCGCCGCGCTCGACGGGCTGGCGGCGGAGGTAGCCGGGGGCGTCGTCGCCCGGATCGGTGCTTCCCTGGGCATCGGCGCCGAGGCCGGGCTTGCCGGGGTGCTGCACGGCACCGCGCTGGCCGGCACCGCCGTGCTGGCCGCGGCCGCGGCGCTGGGACGGCTCGCGGACGTGCCGGGCGGCTGGGGCCCGGCCGGCGAGGCGGTGCAGCGGGCGGCGGTGCTGGCAGCAGGCGGCCGCGTCGCCGGCATGCTGGGGGCGGGGGCGCCGCTGGACCTGGCGGCGGCCTTCGAGCTGGCGCGCGAGGCGGCGGAGCTTCCCGGCCAGCCCGGCATCCGCCTCGCCGACACCTGGCGCGCCGCCGACCCCTTCGCGCCCACCGCCGGGACGGCTGCCGCGGTCCTGGCCCAGGCGCTGGCGGCGCGGGACCCGGCTGGGGCGGCCACCGGCGCCGCCGTGGCGCCGGCCCTGCTGGACCTGGACCGGACGCTAGGGACGCCGGCGGCGGCGACGGTGCCGCTGCTGGCAGAGGCCGGCCGCATCGTCGCCGGTGCCGGCACGGTGGAGCGCGACGGGTACGAGGGGCCGGCGCCGCGGGTGCTGCTGCCGGCCTGGCTGATGGCGCAGACGGCGGCGGCGGTGCTGGACGCGGCGTTCCGGACGGCGGGCGCGACGGTGTCGGCGCTGCCCGGCGTCTCGGTGCGGGTGCACCGATTCGGGCGACGACGCCCCCGGCCACCTCCGCCGCCAGCCCGTCGAGCTCGGCGGCCGCGGCGCCGTCGGCATCGAGGTAGCGGCCCAGCGTCCCCCCGGCGGTGAGGGCGCTGCGCAGCGCCTCCGCCGGCATCTGCTCCGCCGCCTCCGGCCCGGCCAGCATCACCGCGCGGGCCAGCACCGCCTCAAGCGTCTCCGCCGCCGGGACGGGGATGGGCAGGGGGGCGCCGCCATGGACCAGCGCCAGCAGCCAGGCCAGGGTGAGCAGGCCCTGCGCGGGGATGGCACCGGTGGCGGGGTCGACCGCCACCCCCTCGGCATAGGCCTCCTCCTCCACCGGCAGCGACACCAGCAGCGGCGTGGCGTGGCCGCCGATGGCGGGGCCGGCCGGGTCCAGGTGCA
>DASPKT010000151.1:0-19115 GCA_035627915.1 Azospirillaceae bacterium | reverse complement strand
CGACTCCGGCCGCCGGCGGATGTTGAGCCTCCCGCCGCAGATCCGCGGCGTCCATTGCAGGGGAGTCGGGCCATGGCCGGAACGGACGGCAGGAGCGACCGGGAGAAGCGCACCGGGGGCGGCGAGGCGCCGGCGCCGGGCGGCACCGGCAACCTGGGCGGCGGCGTCGCCGACACCGCGCGCAAGCCCGCCCTCGACCCCGACGCCGCCGGGACCGAGGGGACGGACCCCGACACGGTGACACCGGGGCCGGACGGCGGGCGGGGCTGAGGCGGTGTCCCCCGCCTCCTTCGGCCGGCGCGCCCTGCTGCGGGGCGGGGCGCGCGGCGCCCTGGCGCTGGCGGCGGCGGCTTGTCCCGTCGCCGCCTGCGCCCAGGTCGCCGATCCTGGCGTGGAGGCCGCGGCGGGCGTGGTCCGCCGCCTGCTCGAGCCGCTGCCCGGCCTTGACGACCCCGCCTTCGGCGGCCTGTTCGACCGGTTCGCCGACGCCCGCGTGGTGCTGCTGGGCGAGGCGACGCACGGCACATCGGAGTTCTACGCCGCCCGCGCCGCCATCACCCGGCGCCTGGTGGAGCGGCACGGCTTCACCATCGTGGCGGTCGAGGCGGACTGGGCCGACGCCGCCCATGTCGACGCCTACGTCCGGGGACGCCCGGCCCCCACCGCGCCTGCGCGCCCCTTCCGGCGCTTCCCCACCTGGATGTGGCGGAACGAGGAGGTGCGGGCCTTCGCCGACTGGCTGCGCGCGCACAACGCGGCCGTGCCGGACCCGGCCCGCCGCGCCGGCTTCCACGGGCTGGACCTCTACGCCATGGCGGCCTCCGCCGACGTTGCCGCCGGCTGGCTGGAGACCGTGAACCCTGACGCCGCGGCGGAAGTGCGGCGCAACTACGCCTGCCTCGCCCCCTACCGCGAGGAGCCGGAGCGGCTCGCCATGGACGTGGCCGGCCGCGGGGCGCGCGGCTGCGAGGGGGAGGCGGCGGCGGCGCTGGAGCTGCTGCGCATCGAGCAGGCCCGCCGCCCCGGCGACGAGGCGGCGTTCGAGGCGCTGCAGCACGCCCGCGTGGTGGCCGGCGCCGAGCGCTACTACCGCACCCTCTATGAGGGCCCGGTCTCCTCCTGGAACCTGCGCGACCGCCACATGATGGACACGCTGCTGGCCCTGCTGGCGGCGCGGGGACCCGACGCCAGGGCCGTCGTCTGGGCCCACAACTCCCATGTCGGCGACGCCGCGGCGACCGACATGGGCCGGCGCGGCGAGTTCAACATCGGCCATCTCTGCCGGCGGGAGTTCGGCGAGGCGGCGCGCCTGATCGGCTTCGGCACCGACCGCGGCACCGTCATGGCTGCCTCCGAATGGGGGGCGCTGCCGGAGGTGAAGTCCGTGAACCCGTCGCTGCCGGGCAGCTGGGGCGATGTGGCGCGCGCCGCCGGACCCGACCGCTACCTGCTGGACCTCCGCCCCGGCGCCCGGGAGGAGCTGCGGGCGGCGCTGGCCCCGGACCGGCCGGAGCGCGCCATCGGGGTGCTCTACCTGCCGCGCACCGAGCGGGTCAGCCACTACTACGCGGCGTCGCTGTCGCGGGAGTACGACGGCTTCCTGTGGTTCGGCACCACCCACGCCGTCACCCCCGTCACCGACGCCGGCCCGCCCCTGCCGGAGGGGCACCCGCTGGGCTAATAGGCCCAGGCGCCCCGCCGCCGCGTGTCGACGCTGGGGAAGACCATCAGCAGCCGCCGCGTGCAGGGCGACGGCACCGGTTCCACCCCGTGGAACGAGCGGTCGGTGCGGGCGTAGGCCAGCAGGTGGTTGGGCAGGTAGGGGGCCTGCGCCGCGATCTCGAACAGGTCGCGGTCGTGGTGGGACATGCCGTCCGACCGCATCCCCGGGTCGCGCGGCCGGTACAGCGTCGTGCCCAGGTGCGGCTGCGTGTCGTCGTCGGGCAGGTAGAGCAGCAGGCTGTAGAGCGTCACCGGCAGGTCGGTGTGGGGCCGCATCGCGTGGCCGGCATGGTCCTCGATGAGGCGGGCGTCGAGGTCGGGCGGATGGCCGCCGCTGATATGCCAGCGCGCCTCCGCCTCGGGGAAGGCGGCGAACAGGGCGGCCATGCTCTCCGGCCCGGCCAGGGCGTCCAGCACCTCGCGCCACACCGCCGCCGAATCCGGCGGCAGCGACGCCAGCCCGCGCGCGTCGAGGGCCATCTGCAGCCGGTTCGGCCGGTCGAACTGCCGCGGGCGCATCTGCTCGTGCCCCGGCCAATGCGCCAGCGCCGCCCGGTAGAGCGCGTCGGGCAGCGCCCCTGATATCACGCGGTAGGGGAACGGATCATGGATCATGGGCGTCTCCGCCAGGCGCCGGCGCAGGTGCCGGCCGGCATCCGCCTCCCCGGCCGCGCCGACCGTCGCCGCCTCGCTCGCTTCAAGTGCCATGCGTCCGCCCGGTGCCGTCCCGTTTCCGTGGCGGGCAGCATAGCCGCCGGCCGGCGCCATCGCCAACGACATGCGCGGGACGACAGGGCGGGGGCCGCGGGTGAAGCCTCAGCCGCCCCAGGCCGCGGCCACCCTGCCCCGCGGCGGCACCGCCGCCATCGCTTCCTCCGACACCGGCAGGCCGGCGCCGCGCAAGCCCTCGGCGATGAAGGCGGTGTCGGCGGCGCGGCGGAAGGGGTTCACCATGAACATCCAGCGCACGGCCTCCTCCGGCTCCGCCGGGCGGCCCTTGACGATGTTGCCGCGGTAGGTCTCCAGGTACGCCTCCGCCTGCCGGGCCGCCTCGGCGCGGTCGCCCAGGTGGGCGTGGGCGCAGGCGAGGTAGGCGCGCATATCCACCGAGGCGTCGGGCGCCTTCAACCCAAGCTCCACCCCCGCCTCAAGCTCGCCCGCCAGCATGTGCGGCATGGCGGCGAAGGCGCAGTACCAGGCCTCGTGGAAGGGGTTCAGGCGCATCGCCTCGCGCGCCATCGCCGCCGCCCGCTCCGCCCGGCCCAGATAGGCGTGGCAGAGCGCCAGGTTGGACAGGATGTGCGTGTCGTTGGGGTTCAGCGCCTCGGCCCGCTCCAGGTGCCGCTCGGCCGGGCCGAACTCGCGCCGGTACAGCAGGATGCGGCCGACGATGAACTGCGCGACGGGGTCGTTGTCGTCCAGCTCCAGCGCGCGCCGGGCATAGTCGAAGGCCCTGGCCTCGCACTCGTCCCAGCGTTCCCAGGCGAGGCAGCTCCAGTCATTGAAGTGGCTGAGCGACAGGCCGGACCAGGCGCGCGCGTCGTTGGGGTCCAGTTCCGTGGCGCGGTGAAACAGCGACTGCGCCTCCGCCAGCCCCTCCGGCGTGGCCCGGCGCAGCCCGTCCAGCCCGCGCAGCCAGAGGTCGTAGGCCTGGAGCTGTCCAGCGGAGCGGCAGCGCGCCTGGCGCAGCAGCTGGTCGTCGATGCGCACGGCCAGCGCCCCCACCACCCGGCGCACGATCTCGTCCTGCAGTTGCGGCAGCCCGTCGCACGGGGCGTCGAACCGCTCGGCCCAGAGATGGTAGCCGGTGGCGGTGTCGGTCAGCTCGCAGCCGATGCGCACCGTGCCGGCCCCGCGCCGCACGCTGCCGGTCAGCAGGAAGCGGCAGCCCAGCCGCGCCCCGATCTCCTGCGGCGACAGGGCCGTGTCGCGCAGCCCGAAGGCCGCCTGCCGGGACAGCACGGCCAGCGAGCGGAAGCGCGAAAGCTCGCGGATCACGTCCTCCGCGATGCCCAGGGCCAGGTACTCCTGCTCCGGGTCACCCGACAGGTTGGCGAAGGGCAGCACGGCCACGCCCGGCGGGCCCTGCGGCTCCGCCGCGACGCCGGCGTTCACGGCCCGCCGCGCCTCGCGCGCCAGCTCCTCCGTCTCGCGCGACGGCGCCACGCCCAGGGCGCCGCGCAGCGCGTCCCGGCACCGCTCGTACTGGCGCAGCGCCGCCGGCCGGGCGCCGCGGGCGAGGTGCAGGCGCATCAGCGCCCGGTGCGTCTCCTCCGAAGCGGGGTCGAGGGCCAGCAGCCGCTCGCCCAGCGCCACCCCCTCTTCCGCCTCGCCGCGCGCCGCGAGATCGGCCAGGCGGCGGCCCATGGCGTCGAGCGCCAGGGCGTGCAGCCGCTCCCCCTCCAGCCGGCGCCATTCCTCGAACGGGTCCTCGCCCACGGGGAAGTCGGCCAGCAGGCGCCCGGCGTATAGCCCGGCCACCGCGGCCGGGCCCTGCGGCTCGTTGGCGGCCAGCGCCGCCTCCAGCCGGGCCGTGTCGGAGGTGGCGAGGGCGGGGTCCAGGCGCAGGCTGTCGCCGACCGCCTCGACGGCGCCGTCGGGCAGGCAACGGCGCAGCTGGGCCAGGGTCTGGCGCAGGCTGCCGCGGGCCTGCGGCTCGGCGCTGGCGGGCCAGAGCAGGCCGGCCACCCGGTCGCGGGTCAGTGCTGAACCGGGCCTCAGCGCCAGCAGCGCCAGCAGCGCCTCCGCCTTGCGCGTCGGCAGGGCGAGCGGCGCGCCGTCCGGCCCCCGCACCGAGAACCCGCCGAGAAGGGTGATGTCCGCGCCCATGGCCCCATCGGTAACCCAGTTCCGCGCCGGGGAAAAGCGCGCAAAGGCCGGGCCTCCCGCATTTTTCACGCCGCCGTCACGCACCCCGTCACGCCCCCGTGACGCCCCTCCCCTAGGGTCCCGGCCACACAGATGGGCCACACCGATCCCGAGGAGACGCATTTCCCATGAGCACGCCCACCCCGAACAAGGCCGACATCCGCGGCGTCCCCCTGTCCGGCGGCAACGACGCCGCCCTGGCCCGGCTGGAACGCGCCGGCGAGCTGCTGGCCGGCTTCTACGCCGACCCGCTGGCCGAGATCGACGCCGCCATCGCCGAGGACCCGTCCATGGTGATGGCGCACGCCTTACGCGCCGGCCTGTTCGTCATCTCCAGCGACCGCGCCTGCGAGCCGGAGCTGCTGGCGAGCCTCGCCGCCGCCGAGAGCCTGGCCGAGCGCGCCAACGACCGCGAGCGCGGCCACATCGCCGCCGCCCGCGCCTGGGCCGACGGCGACCTCGCCCGCGCCGGCGACCTCTACGGCCGCGTGCTGCTGGACCATCCGCGCGACCTGCTGGCCCTCCAGCTCGCCCACCAGTGCGACTTCTTCACCGGCCGCTCCTCGATGCTGCGCGACCGGGTGGCGCAGGTGCTGCCGTGCTGGGATGCCAGCACGCCAGGGTACGGCTACGTGCTGGGCATGCACGCCTTCGGCCTGGAGGAGACGGCGCTCTACGCCCGCGCCGAGGAGACGGGCCGCCGCGCGGTGGAGCTGAACCCGCGCGACCCCTGGGCCATCCACGCCGTCGCCCACGTCATGGAGATGGAGGGCCGCACCGCCGACGGCATCCGCTGGCTCACCGGCCGCGAGGCCGACTGGGCGACGGAGAACATGTTCTCCTTCCACAACTGGTGGCACCTGGCGCTCTACCACATGGACATGGAGGACCACGCCCGGGTCCTGGCGCTCTACGACACCGCGATCCGCCCGGGCTCCAACTCGGTGCCGCTGGAGATGGTGGACGCGTCGGCGCTGCTGTGGCGGCTGCGCCTGCGCGGGGTGGAGGCGGGCGAGCGCTGGCGGCGGCTGGCCGACGACTGGTCGCCGGCGGCCGACCAGGCCTACTACGCCTTCAACGACGTGCACGCGCTGATCGCCTTCCTGGGCGCCGGGCGCGACGCCGACGCCGGCCGGGTGCTGGCGGCGCTGGAGCGGGCGGCGGAGGGCGCCGGCGACAACGCCATGATGAGCCGGGAGGTGGGCCTGCCCGTGGCCCGCGCGCTGCTGGACTTCGAGGCCGGGCGCTTCGCGTCGGCGGCGGAGCGGCTGCTGGCGGTGCGGGAGCGGGCGCACCGCTTCGGCGGCAGCCATGCCCAGCGCGACCTCATCCAGCAGACCCTGCTGGAGGCGGCGATCCGCTCCGGCCAGGGGGGCCTCGCCCGGGCGCTGGCGGCGGAGCGGCTTGACCTGAAGCCGGCCAGCCCCTGGAACCGGCAGGCCGTCCGGCGCGCCGCCGCGGGCCCGGCGGCGCTGGCGGCCTGAGGCGGGGACAAGGAAAAGGGCCCGCGGGAGGGGTTCCCCCGCGGGCCCTTCATCATTCCTGGATTGCCGCGATCAGCTGGTCGGGCCGCCCGGGAAGATGATGACGGTGCGGCGGTTCGACGGCTCGCGCACGCCGTCGGCCGTCGGGACCAGCGGCTCGCTCTCGCCGCGGCCGCTGACGGTGACGGAGCCGGCGCCCAGGCCCTGGGACACCAGGTACTCCCGCACCGCCTCGGCGCGCCGCAGCGACAGGCGCTGGTTGTAGTCCGGCGAGCCCGAGGTGTCGGCGTGGCCGGTCACCTCGACCGCGACGATGCTGCCCTGCTGGGCGTTGCGCACCACGTCGCGCAGCACCTGCTGGGCGTCCGTGGTCAGGTCGGACTTGTCCCAGTCGAAGAAGACGGTGAAGTTGCGCGAGATCGCCGGGGCCGGCGGCGGGGCGGGCGGCGGCGCCGGGGGAGCGGCCGGGGCGGCTGCCGCGACCGGGGCCGGGGCGGGCGGCGGGGCCGAGGCGGCGCCGAAGGTGTAGCGCAGGCCGGCCAGCACCGTGTGGTTCTGGTAGTCGAAGTGGTTGCCGGTCCGGTTGAAGCGGATGTCGTCCGTGTCGATGAACCGGTAGCCGACGGTCAGGTCCAGGTTGGGGGACAGGGCCATGCTGGCGCCGGCGCCGACCTGCCAGGCGATGGTGCGCTCGGACTCGTCGACGATCTGGCCGGGCCCGAACAGGTCGCCCACGTCGTCGAACTTCAGCTTCATGACGCCGAGGCCGCCGCCGATGTAGGGGCGGAAGGCGCCGAGCTGGTTCAGCTCGTAATAGGCGACGCCCATGGCGGTCAGCGCCTTGACGTGGCCGGCGCCGCCGGCGCGGCCCGGCAGGCCGCCGGCGATGTCGCCGACCGTGCTGCGGGTCCAGCCGAGCTCGACGCCCGCGCGCAGGCCGAAGGGCGTGCGGATGCCGCCCTCGAGGAGGCCGGTGTAGCCGTCCTTGAAGTCCAGCTCGTTGCGCACGACGCCGGTCAGCTCGGTCTCGATGTCCTGGGTCCAGGTCCAGCCCAGCTGGGCGCCGACGTACGGGCCGCTGGCCGGTTCCACCTGGGCGACGGCGGCCGATGGCAGCGCCAGGGCCGCCGCGGCGCCGAGAAGGGCACTGCGAAGTTTCATGGAGGCTCTCCTTATCGTTCCCGCCCGCAATGGACGCGGCGGGTTGGACTCAACCGCCCTAATGTCGGATGTTTCCGTGCCTTCTACAGCCTAGCCTCACCGGCTACCCCGGACCGCCAGGGGCTCCTCAGCCCTTAGTAGTGGACGGCGGCGACCCAAGGTCGTGGCGCCGCCGCGCGCGACGCCCCGGACGTGCACGGGTGCGGCGCAGGACCCGAATTCGTCACCGGCGGCAGCACGACTCGGAAGAGGGAAGGCTCAGGCGAAGACCTGGAAGACCGCCGCGGCGGCGGCCCAGAAGGCGGCGGTGAAGTGCAGCTGGGCCCGGCGGAAGTGCGGCAGGGCGCGGCGCAGCCCCGGCCCGGCGCTGCCCGCCGCCAGCGCCTGCGCCCCCATGCCGGCGGCGCAGAAGGGCAGCCCGAACCCCAGCGCCGCCGCCCCCAGCCCCTCCGGCGCGACGGTGCCGTCCAGCACCATCGGCACCAGCAGCGCTAGCGCCGCCGTGTACCAGAAGGCGGCCGACGCCGCCAGGCGCGCGGCCCGGCGCAAGGCGGGGAGAAGGCGGGACATGGGCAGGCGGAGCTCCGGCGGCGGTTGCGCCGGCATCCTGGCCGTCCAGGGGTTTACGGTCCGTTTAGAAGGGGCGGCGTGGTGCGGCCTTCGACAGGCTCAGGCTGAGGGACGTCGAGCTGCTCCCGGAAAGGCCGCCAGGTCCGGCCGGTGCCCCCTCACGCCCGCGCGCTGGGGCGGGCGGAGACGGCGGCGTGCCAGCGGCGGACGTTGGGGAGGTCGTCCAGGGACACGCCGATCAGGCGGGGGAAGAAGTCCAGGGTCGTCTGCGCCGTGATGTCGGCGATGGTGTAGCGCTCGCCGGCGATGAAGGGCCGGTCGGCCAGTTCCGCGTCCAGCTGGCGCAGCCGCGCCTCCGCGCAGGGCTTCTGCACGGCAGCGAACTCCGGCACCTGGCGCTCCAGCGCCGCCATCTTGGGATGCGTGTGGCGGAAGCAGGAGGCCATGGGCAGCAGCAGCTCCCACTCCATCAGCCGCTGCCACATCTCCACGATGGCGGCGTCGCGGGCGTCCACCCCCATCAGCGGCGGCTCCGGCCGGATGCCCTCGACGTAGCGGCAGATGGCGACGCTTTCCCGGATGACGGTGCCGTCGTCCAGCTCCAGCGCCGGCACGCGGGAGTTGGGGGAGACCTTGCGGTACTCCTCCCCCTTGTGCTCGCCCCGGCCGATGGTGACGGTCACGCGGGGGATTTCCAGCCCCTTCTCCGCCAGGAAGATGCGCACGCGCCGCGGCGTGGGCGCGATGGGATCGTCGTAGAGCTTCATGGGGCGTTCGTTCCTTGTCCCGTAGGGGTCGTCAGCGCACGACGATGCTCTGGCCGGCCTTCACCACCTGCTCGGCGCTCTCGGCCCGGCGGGGGATCTCGATGCCGCGTTGGACGGCCGGGCGGGCGGCGATGCGGTCGATCCAGGCCTGCAGGTTGGGCAGGCCCTCGACGTCCACCCCCGACCAGGCGTGGGTGCGCACCCAGCACCAGTTGGCGATGTCGGCGATGGAGTACTCGCCCGCCAGGTACTCCCGCCCCGCCAGATGGCCGTCCAGCACGGTGAAGAGGCGGCGGGATTCCTTCTGGTAGCGCTCGATGGCGGCCGGGATCTTCTCCGGGAAGTACCGGTAGAAGACATTGGCCTGACCCATCATGGGGCCGACGCCGCCCATCTGGAACATCAGCCACTGGATGGCGCGCGAGCGGTCCTTGGCATCGGCCGGCAGCAGCTTCCCCGTCTTCTCCGCCAGGTAGATCATGATGGCGCCGGACTCGAAGACGGCGAAGTCGCCGTTGTCGCGGTCGACGATGGCGGGGATGCGGCCGTTCGGGTTGATGGCGGTGAACCAGGGCTCCTTCTGGACGCCCTTGGAGAGGTCGAGGACGTGGACATTGTAAGGAATGCCCAGCTCCTCCAGCATGACGGAGACCTTGTAGCCGTTGGGCGTCGGCGCCGTGTAGAGCTCGATCATCGCTGTCCTCCCCGGGGTTGCCGGCGTGCGCGGGGAGAGGCCGTCCCCCCGCGCCGCCGTGGTCAGTTCTTGTAGCTCGGGTCGCGCCGGTCAAGCCCGCGCAGCAGGGCCGGCCAGGCGAGCTTGCGGGTGACCATCTGCATCATGGCCTGGTCGCTGCCCTGCTGGTAGGTCTTGTGCTCGGCCTCGTGGCTGACGTCGTAGAGCGGCGTGCCGCCCGACAGCGTGCGCACCTGCATGGAGCAGGCCCGCTCCAGGAAGTAGATCCGCATGAAGGCGTCGGCGACCGTGGGGCCCAGCGCCAGCGTGCCGTGGTTGCGCAGCAGCATCACGCTCTTGGTCGGGCCGAGGTCGCGCTGCAGCCGCTCCCTCTCGTCCAGGTCCAGCGCCACCCCCTCGTAGTCGTGGAAGGCCAGGTCGTGGCGGATCAGCAGTGCCGTCTGGTTCAGCGGCAGCAGCCCCTCCTTCTGCGAGGAGACGGCGGTGCCGTCCAGCGTGTGCAGGTGGATGACGCACTGGGCGTCCTCGCGCACCTGGTGGACGGCGCTGTGGATGGTGAAGCCGGCCGGGTTCACCGGGAAGGGGCTGTCGTCCAGCTTGTTGCCCTGCAGGTCCACCTTGACCAGGGAGGAGGCGGTGATCTCCTCGAACAGCATGCCGTAGGGGTTGATGAGGAAATGGTGCTCCGGCCCCGGGATGCGGGCGGAGATGTGGGTGAAGATCATGTCGTCCCAGCCGTGCTGGGCCACCAGCCGGTAGCAGGCGGCGAGGTCGACGCGGATGCGCCATTCCTCCTCCGACATGTTGGGACGCTCGACCCGGACCGCGTTGGCCATAATTCCCTCCCGTCTCGTGCCGCGGGGACCACGGCCCCGCGCTTCGTTGAAGGGCGCATGCTACGCCCGCCCTTGCCCGCCGACTGCGATCTGGATCACAATCTCCGGAAGAGACGTTGGAACCACGGGCGCAACGCCGGGCCGGAGGGGGGAGCGGAATGGAGCGGGTCGCGCGTCCCCGGCTGATCGCCGACAGCCCCCTCTTCGCCGAGCTGGGCCCGGACGCGCTGGCGGCGCTGGACCGGCTGCTGGTGACCCGCGCGCTGCCGGCCGGCGCCGTCCTCTACCGCCGCGGCGACGGGGCGGACGGGCTGTGGGGCGTGATGGCGGGCCGGGTCCGCTTCGGCGCCGGCTCGCTGGAGGGGCGCGGGCTGCTGGTCAACGCCGCCGGCCCCGGCGACTGGTTCGGCGAGATCGGGCTGCTGGACGGCGGCCCCCGCGTGGTCGATGCGGAGATCGCGGAAGCCGCGGAGCTGCTGCTGTTCCGCCGCCGCGACGTGCTGGAGTTCTGCCGGCGCGAGCCGTCGGTGCCGATGGCGCTGGCGCGGCTGCTGTCGGCCCGGCTGCGGCTGGCCGGCACGCTGCTGGAGGAGGCCGCCTTCCTGCCGCTGGAGCAGCGCCTGGCCCGCCGCCTGCTGGCCGCGGCGGAGCCGGAGGGGTCGAGGCTGAAGGTGCCGCTGACGCAGGAGCATCTGGGCCGGCTGGTCGGCGCCACGCGGGAGGCGGTGGGCCGCCACCTCTCCGCCTGGCGCCGCCGGGGCTGGGTCGAGCCCGGCTACCGCGGCGTGGTGCTGCGCGATCCCGCGGCGCTGGAGCGGGTCGCCGCCGGGGCCGGGTGAGGCTTATGCGGGCGCCAGGGCCTTCGCCGTCTCCCGGCCCTGGATGACGGGGACGATCTCGAACTCCATGAGGTCGGCCCATTCGGCCACCCAGCGCTGCAGCAGGGTGACGTCGTCGCCCTCCATCAGCTGGAAGCAGCGGCCGAGGTCGGCCGACACCCAGCTGTCGATCATGGTGAGCCCCTCGGGGATCATGCGCCCGCGCTCGCGGAAGCGGGCGTAGACGGCCTTGGCGTCCTGGTTGCGGAACTTCTCGACGACCATGAACAGCATGGGACGCACCCTCGGGCGGCTGGCGGGGCCGGCACCCTAGCACCGGCCGCGCGGCCGCGGAACCGGGCGGGTGCGGCCGGCGGCTGCGGCCCGCTCAGACCAGGTTGTACCGGTCCTTCAGCGCCGCCACGGTGCCGTCGGCGGCCAGCGCCTCCAGCGCGCGGGACCAGCCGTCCGGCTCGCCCGCGTCGGGGCGGCAGCCCGCGAGGTAGAGCGGCTCGGTGCGCACCGTGCGGCCGGGGACCAGGGCGGCCAGCCCGTGCAGCCGCTCCGCCCGCCAGGTCCACAGCGCCTCCGGCAGGCTGGTGTACCAGGCGCGCACCCGGCCGCCCGCCAGCTTCAGCGCGGCGGTCCGCCCGTCCGAGGGTTCCAGGTTCCCCAGGCCGGCCGCGCGCAGCTCCGCCTCGCCGTCGCTGCCGGCGGAGACCGCCACCAGGTCCAGCCCCCTCGCCTCCTCGATCCCGTTCACGGACCGGCCGGCGGTGACGAAGACGTGGTCGAGGTCGAGCAGGCGCACCAGCGGCGTCAGCCCCTCCCGCCGGGCAAGCTCAAGGGGCACGGGGAAGATCAGGTCGGCCTGGCGCAGCGCCGCGAGCTTCATCGCCCGCGCCCAGGGGACGATGGACACCTGCACCGTGCGTCCCAGCCGCGACGCCGCCTCATGCACCAGCTCGTGCAGGTAGCCGGGGCTGTAGGGATCGGCCATGACCAGGCCCGGAATCTCCCGGCTGAGCGCGCTGGCCGGTGCGGCGGCATGCGCCGTGGCCCCGCCCAGGACGACGGGCGAGGCGGCGATCAGCTTCAGGGACGCGCGGCGGGTCAACACGGCTGGCGATGGGCCCTGACCATTCAGGCTGCGAACAGCTTAGGCGCCCATCACCGGTTGTCCAGGCCCTTCTCCACCGCGACCGTCGATTTTCCGCCGCCGGTGGAGGCGGTCACTTCGCGAAGATCGCGGACTCGTCGCGGAAGGCCTTGAACTCCAGCGCGTTGCCGCTGGGGTCCAGCAGGAACATGGTGGCCTGCTCCCCCACCTGTCCCTTGAAGCGGATGCCGGGCTCGATCACGAAGCGCTGGCCGGCTTCCTTCAGCCGGTCGGCCAGCCGGTGCCAGGCCTCCCACTCCAGGATCAGGCCGAAATGGCGCACCGGCACGTCGTGCCCGTCGACGGGGTTGGTGGAGCGGTGGCCGCACTCCTCCGGCGCCAAGTGCGCGACGATCTGGTGGCCGTCCAGGTCGAAATCCACCCATTCCGGGGAGCTGCGCCCCTCCGGGCAGCCCAGCAGCCCGCCGTAGAAGGCCCGGGCCTGGCCGAGGTCGTGGACGGGGAACGCGAGGTGGAAGCGGGAGCGGTCGGCCATGGCGGGCTGTCCTCTGCGGAAACCGGCGCGCAGCCTGGACGCAAAGGCCCGGCGGGGTCAATCCCGCCGGATGGGGGTCACAGCCGGTGCACATGCTCCTCGCGCAGCAGGTGGGCGCGCATGGAGGCCAGCCAGAGGCGGCCGGGCGGCGTGTACTCCAGCAGGTCGACGCCGTCCTTGATGATCGGGTTCAGCAGCTCCCAGAACAGCTTGGGATAGCCCGCCCGGAACTCCACCACGTTGCGGAAGCCCAGCTGGGAGAGCATGCCCGACTCCTCCAGCTCCAGCGTCAGCGGCTTCAGCTTCTGCGGGAAGTAGGGGTCGGCGATGGCGCCGATCAGGTGGGCGGCGCGCAGAAGGCCGGGGTAGGAGGCGATCTCCGGGTGGGTGTCCAGCGGCGGCGGGAAGCGGGCATAGTCGATCATCGCCGCCAGCCGGTCCGGGTCCAGCACGGGGTCGTCCTCGAAGAAGCAGCGGACGAACATCATCCCGCGCTCGGCGAACCAGGGCCAGAGGCGGCCGGCGGTCGATCCCTCCGGCAGGCGCAACCGCATGCCGGACGGGGAGATGACGCAGCTCTCCCCCCGGTCGCCCGGCACCAGGTCGCGGCAGAAGCCGATGGCGAACAGGACCAGGGCCGCGGTGAAGTGCACCCAGTCCAGCGAGGTCACGCGGCCGTCGCGGATCATCTTGCCGCGCATGATGTCCTCGCCCACCCGCGTGACCACGACGGTGTGGTCGAGGTCGTGGTAGAGCGCGTCGGCCAGCGCGATGCGGTTGGCGCCGACCCGGACGGCGCGCACCAGCGCGTCCAGGTGCGCGCCAGGGGCGGCCGGGAAGGCGGCGCAGAAGCTGTCGCGCAGGTGGGCCACGAAGGCGTCGATGACGATGTCGGAGGGGCGGAACATGGCGTCAGGCCCCGCAGAAGGCTTGGATGGGGGCGGGCGCGTCCTTGTGCTCCTCCACGAAGACGTGGCTCAGCAGGCTGGCGATCCAGTCCCTGCCCTCGCGCGTCGCCTCCAGGTAGTGCAGCCCGCCGCGGATATGGGCGTGGACGTTGTTCCAGAAGAAGGAGGGGTAGGTGCGGCGCAGGTCGGCCGGCGTGCGGTTGCCCAGCCGCGCGTTGGTGCCGGTCTCCTCGAACTCGTGGAACAGCGCCGGGAGCTTGCGCAGGTAGTAGGGGTCGGCCATCTGCCCGATCAGGTCGGCGGCGCGCACCAAGCCCGGCCAGTCGTCGGTCGCGGCGTCGTTGCGGTTGGGCACGGGGAAGCGGGTGTTCTCGATGCACTCCCGCACGAAGTCGCAGTTGACCAGCGCGTTGCCGCGGAAGCGCCAGCGCACGAACATCTTGCCGCGCTCGACATGGTAGGGCGTCAGGAAGGCGTCGGTGCCGCCCGGCGGGATCTCCACCATGTCGCCCTGGTCGTTGACGACGCAGCGGTTGCCGGAATCGCCGGGGCAGATGCCGCGGACGTAGCCGACGTCGTGGAACAGCAGCGCCACCATGTACTGGACCCAGTCGGTGGGGTCGACCCCGCCCTCGCGCAGCATCTTGCCCAGCGCGATCTGCTGGCCGACCATGGTCACCATCATGGTGTGCTCGGCGTCGTGGTAGAGCGCGTCGGTGTTGACGATCGTCTCCAGCGACAGCGCGGCCGAGGTGCGCAGCGTGTTCAGGTGCTCCGGGTAGAGCGGGCCGTACACGTGCAGGAAGGTGTCCTCGAGCCGCCCGACGAAGGCGTCCAGAAGGACGGCGGCGCTGTCGAAACTGTGCATCGGCGGCTCCGTCGGCATGGCGCTCCCGCCACCATATCGTTATTCCCCATCGGCTTTAAGCCGAATGTGGAGGAATTGCGGGCAAAGGCTACGTTTCCTTCGCTTTCCCTGCAACTTCACTGGAAAATCCATACCCGCTCAAAGTACTATGCCGCGCGTGACGGGGGTCTTCCACGGAGGGGGCAGTGGCAGAGCATTACAGGATTGCGATCGTCGGGTCCGGCCCGGGCGGCATCAGCGCCGCGGCAAGGGCGGCCTCGCTGGGCGTTCCGCACATCCTCCTGGAGCGGACCGACCACCTCTCCGACACGATCTACAAGTACCAGAAGCGCAAGCACGTGATGGCGCACCCCATGCAGCTGCCCCTGCGCAGCGACGTGGGGTTCCAGGAGGGTGCGCGCGAGGACATCCTGGGCGCCGCCACCGACGGCATCTCCCGGGCGAAGGCCAACGTCCGCTTCAAGGCGGAGGTGACGGCGATAACGGGGGAGCGGGGCGCCTTCACCCTCCAGCTCGCGAACGGGGACGCGATCACGGCGGAGTTCGTGATCCTGGCCATCGGCTGCCAGGGCAACCTGCGCAAGCTGAGTGTGCCCGGCGACGACTGGGAGCGGGTGCAGTACCAGCTGGACGACCCGGACGAGTACAAGAACGAGAAGATCGTCGTCATCGGCGGCGGCGACGCGGGCATCGAGAACGCGCTGGCGCTGATGCCCAACAACGACG
Organism: Azospirillaceae bacterium; assembly: GCA_035627915.1. Classification (GTDB taxonomy): domain Bacteria; phylum Pseudomonadota; class Alphaproteobacteria; order Azospirillales; family Azospirillaceae; genus DASPKT01. The sequence continues at coordinate 4,038 of DASPKT010000151.1, read as the reverse complement.
TCACCATCGTGAACAACGGCCCTGAGTTCGCCTACGCCAAGCCGGCCAACGCCGCCATGGTGAAGGAGGCGATCAAGACCGGCAACATGACGGGCTTCATGGGCTCGTCCGCCAAGTCGGTGCGGCCGGGAACGCTGACCCTCAACACGCCCGACGGCGAGGTGGAGGTGCCCTGCGACCGCATCATCGCCCGCATCGGCGCGCTGCCGCCCCGCAAGTTCGTGGAGAGCTGCGGCGTCCAGTTCCCCTCGCCCGCCCCGTCCGCCTTCCCCCAGGTGAGCGAGACGTACGAGAGCAACGTCCCCGGCCTCTACATCATCGGCGCGCTGGCGGGCTACCCGCTCATCAAGCAGTGCATGAACCAGGGGTACGAGGTCGTCGAGTTCATCCAGGGCAACCGCATCCCGCCGGCGGACGAGCCGCTGCTGCAGGAGAAGCTGGACAAGGCCCGCGTCGACCTCACCGTGACCGAGCTGGTGGAGCTGATCCGCCAGCGCCTGCCCGTCTTCGCCAAGCTGACCACGCTGCAGGTGCGCGAGATGCTGCTGGCGACCGAGGTGCACGTGAAGCGCCCGGGCGAGACGGTGTTCCAGCGCAACGACTACACCAACACCTTCTGGGCGATCGTCGACGGGGCCGTCGACATCCAGGTCAACCCGCTGAACCCGAAGGAGGTGGTGACGTTGCGCTCCGGCGACTTCTTCGGCGAGATGGGCCTGATCTCGGGCCGCCGCCGCACCTCGACCGTGGTGTCGAAGGAGCCGTCGCTGCTCATCGAGGTTGCCCGCAACACCATGATCCGGCTGAACAACTCGGTGCCGGAGGTGAAGCGCGCCATCGACGAGGTGGCGATCGTCCGCCAGATCCAGACCTACCTCGCCCCCAAGGTGAACAAGGACATCCTGGCCGACGTCATCGGCAAGGCGGAGATCGTCGCCTTCAAGAAGGGCGACCCGCTGATCGAGCAGGGCAACGACGACGACTGCATGTACCTGATCCGCTCGGGCTCGGTCGTCGTGTCGCGCAAGGAGGCGGGGCGGGAGACGGTCCTCTCCTACGTGCCGGCCGGCAACTATGTCGGCGAGATGGCGCTGCTGAACAAGGCCAAGCGCTCCGCCAGCGTGAAGGCGGCGGTGGCGACGGAGGCGATCCGGCTGGACAGCGGCGCCATGCGCGACCTGCTGGAGCGGATGCCCGACGTGCGCCGGCAGGTGGAGGCGACGCTGCGCGCCCGCACGCTCTCCAACGTCGACCGCGAGGAGCACCGCGAGGTCGGCGGCATGACCGAGTTCCTGATGAAGCAGGGCCTCGGCGAGGCGACGGACGTGCTGCTCATCGACGAGAGCCTGTGCGTGCGCTGCGACAACTGCGAGAAGGCCTGCGCCGAGACGCACCACGGCGTCTCCCGCCTGAACCGCGAGGCCGGGCCGACCTTCGCCAACGTGCACGTGCCCACCTCCTGCCGGCACTGCGAGCACCCGCACTGCATGAAGGACTGCCCCGCCGACGCGATCCACCGCGCCAGCACGGGCGAGGTCTACATCACCGACAACTGCATCGGCTGCGGCAACTGCGAGCGCAACTGCCCCTACGGCGTCATCCAGCTGGCCGCGGTGCCGCCGGAGAAGCCCAGCCTCTGGCAGTGGCTGTTCTTCGGCCGCGGCCACGGCCCGGGCGAGGACAAGTCGCCCGACGCGCTGGCCAAGCGCACCGGCGGCAAGCACGCGGTGAAGTGCGACATGTGCAAGGAGCTGGACGGCGGCCCCGCCTGCGTCCGCGCCTGCCCGACGGGTGCCGCCCTCCGCGTCAGCCCGCGCGAGTTCCTGGAGGTCATGAACCGGGTGGCGTGAGCCGCCCGGCAGGGCCGCCCTCCCTCCCGCCCGGGGCCGCGTCCCTGGGCAGCGGGGACGGCGCGTCTGCCCCCTTTGGATAATTGCGAACACGGAATGATGGTCATCCCGGGCATGGCACGGTTTCTCGCGTCCATTCTGCTGGCGGCCGCCCTCCTCTCCCCGCCCGCCATCGCCGCCGGCGACCACGCGGCCGGCCCGCCCCAGGCGCCGGCGCTCCCCTCCCCCAGCCTGCACATCAGGGGCGGGCTCTGGTTCGACGGGTCCGGCTTCCGGCCGATGGAGTGGTACGCGGTCGGCGGGAAGCTGACGGCCGCCCGGCCGGCGCGGGTCGACGCGGTGATCGACCTGGCCGGGCGCCACGTGCTGCCGCCCCTGGCCGAGGCGCACAACCACGACATGCAGAACGCCTTCACCGCCCGGATGATGGCGGGCCGCTACCTGGCGCGCGGCATCTTCTACTCCGCCCAGATGGCGGCCGCGGCCAAGGACGTGGCGCCGTTCCGGGGGCTGCTGGGCGGGCCGGGCGCGGTCGACGCGGTCTTCGCCAACGCGGTGATCTCCGCCTCCGACGGCCATCCGCTGGCCATGGCGCTGGAATCCTATGAGGCGGAGGGCATGAAAGCGTCGGCGGACGACATCCGCGACAACGCCTTCTGGTCGGTGGATACGCCGGCCGACCTGGACGCGCGGTGGGAGCGCATCGCCGCCTCCCGGCCGTCCCTCATCAAGGTCATCCTGATCGACGGCGCCAACCACGCGGCCAACCGCAGGAAGCCGGAGCTGTTCGGCCGCAACGGCATCGACCCCGCCCTGCTGCCCGAGATCGTGAGGCGCGGCCACGGCATCGGGGCGCGGATCGTGGTCCATGTCGACACCGCCGAGGACTTCCGCATCGCGGTCGCGGCGGGGGCGGACATCATCGGCCACCTCCCGGGCTACCGCATCGCCGAGGGCAAGACCGCGGCGGACTACCGGATCGCCGACGCCGCCATCGCCGAGGCGGCGCGGCGGGGCACGGCCGTGGTGACGACCACCGCCGCCTCCCGCTACGCCATCGAGCGCCGGCCGGAAAGCGCCAAGCCCATCCTGGAGACCTACGCCGACAACATCCGCCGGCTGCGCGCCGCCGGGGTGCGGCTGGCCCTGGGGTCGGACGTGTTCGGCGGCTCGGTGGTGGACGAGATCGAGACGGTGGACCGGCTGGGCGTGATCCCGCGGCCCGAGCTGCTGCGCATCGCCACCGCCGACACCGCCCGCCTGCTGTTCCCCGAGCGCCGGATCGGCGCCTTCGAGGAGGGGGCGGAGGCCAGCCTGATCGCCGTCGACGGCGACCCTGCGCGCGACCTCTCGGCCCTGCGCCGCGTCATGCTGGCAGTCAAGCAGGGCGAGCTGCTGTCCGGCCGCTAGTCCGTCGCGGCGCCCTGCCCCGTCCCCTGCCGCTCCCTGGCCTCCGCCAGGGCGGCGTCGAGGGTGCGGACGATCTCCTCGATCCGGTAGGGCTTGCCCAGCACGCGCACGCCCTCCGCCTGGGCGACCTCCTCGCTGTAGCCGGTGGTCAGCACGACGGGCAGGGCCGGGCGCAGGCGCCGCGCCTCGCGCGCCAGGTCCACGCCGCTGAGCCGGCCCGGCATGACCACGTCGGAGAACAGCAGGTCGATGCGGGCCCCGCCGGCCAGCAGCGGCAGCGCCTCGTCCGCCGTCGCCACCCGCGCCACCGTGTAGCCCGCATCCTCCAGCGCGGCGCCCACGGTCGAGGCCACCACCGGGTCGTCCTCCACCATCAGCACCCGCCCCTCCCGCACCTCCGGCGCGCCGGCGGCGGCGGGCGGGAGGCCGGACGCCGGCGCCGCGGTGGAGCGGCGCAGCAGCAGGACGACGGCGGTGCCCAGGCCCGGCGTGCTCTCGATCCAGGCGGTGCCGCCCGCCTGCCGCGCCAGCCCGTAGACCTGCGCCAGCCCCAGGCCGGAGCCCTTGCCGACCTCCTTGGTGGTGAAGAACGGGTCGAAGGCGCGCGCCGCCACCTCGGGCGGCATGCCGGTCCCGGTGTCGGAGACCGACAGGCGGACGAACTCCCCGTCCAGCCCCGGCCGCTCGCCGGGCCGGAGGGTCACGTTCTCCGCCGACAGCTCCAGCTCGCCGCCTGCCGGCATGGCGTCGCGGGCGTTCACCGCCAGGTTGATGAGCG
>DASPKT010000150.1:0-8858 GCA_035627915.1 Azospirillaceae bacterium | reverse complement strand
TGCGCCAGATGCAGGGCGGCGCGCGCGGCGCCATGGGCTTCGGCAAATCCAAGGCCCGGCTGCTCACCGAGAACAAGAACCGCGTCACCTTCGAGGATGTGGCCGGCGTCGACGAAGCCAAGGAAGAGCTCGCCGAGATCGTCGACTTCCTCAAGGACCCGGCCAAGTTCCAGCGCCTGGGCGGCAAGATCCCCAAGGGCGCCCTGCTGGTGGGCCCTCCGGGCACCGGTAAGACCCTGCTCGCCCGCGCCATCGCCGGCGAGGCGAATGTACCCTTCTTCACCATCTCGGGCTCCGACTTCGTCGAGATGTTCGTCGGCGTCGGCGCCAGCCGCGTGCGCGACATGTTCGAGCAGGGCAAGAAGAACGCCCCCTGCATCATCTTCATCGACGAGATCGACGCGGTCGGCCGCCACCGCGGCGCCGGCCTTGGCGGCGGCAACGACGAGCGCGAGCAGACCCTGAACCAGCTGCTGGTCGAGATGGACGGGTTCGAGGCGAACGAGGGCGTCATCCTCATCGCCGCCACCAACCGGCCGGACGTGCTGGACCCCGCGCTGCTGCGCCCGGGCCGCTTCGACCGCCAGGTGGTGGTGCCGAACCCCGACGTGCTGGGCCGCGAGAAGATCGTGAAGGTCCACATGCGCAAGGTGCCGCTGGCACCCGACGTGGACGCCCGCACCATCGCCCGCGGCACCCCCGGCTTCTCCGGCGCCGACCTCGCCAACCTGGTGAACGAGGCGGCCCTGCTGGCGGCCCGCGCCGGCAAGCGCGTCGTCGGCATGGCGGAGTTCGAGGCCGCCAAGGACAAGGTCATGATGGGGGCGGAGCGCCGCTCCATGGTCATGACCGAGCGCGAGAAGAAGCTGACCGCGTACCACGAGGCGGGCCACGCCCTGGTCGGCCTGCACATGCCGGAGCACGACCCGCTGCACAAGGTGACCATCATCCCGCGCGGCCGCGCGCTGGGCGTCACCATGAGCCTGCCGGAGCGCGACAAGTACGCCTTCTCCAAGATCGAGCTCGAGTCGAAGCTGGCCATGATGTTCGGCGGCCGCGTCGCCGAGGAGCTGATCTTCGGGGCGGAGTACGTGACCACGGGCGCCGGCAACGACATCCAGCAGGCCACCAACATCGCGCGCCGCATGGTCACCGAGTTCGGCATGAGCGACAAGCTGGGCCGGGTCCGGTACAACGCGAACGAGCAGGAGGTCTTCCTGGGCCACTCCGTGACCCAGCAGCAGAACGTGTCGGAAGCCACCTCGCAGCTCATCGACGAGGAGGTGCGCCGCATCATCGAGGACGCGGAGGGCCACGCCCGCCGCATCCTGACGGAGCACATGGACGACCTGCACAAGATCTCCAACGCGCTGCTGGAGTACGAGACCCTGTCCGGCGACGAGGTCCGCGCCCTCCTGCGCGGCGAGCCGATCGTCCGTCCGGAGGCCGGTGAGCCCCCGGCGCCGAAGACCCAGCCGCCGCGCGCCAGCGGCCGCCGGACCTCGGTGCCGACCACCGGCTCCAAGGACACCGGCTTCGAGCCCGAGCCGACCGGCGCCTGACGGCCCGGCCGTCCCAGGGACGGAGAAACGGAAACCCCCGGCCGCGAGGCCGGGGGTTTTCTCTTTCCGGAGGGGGAAGGGCGTCAGGCGACCCGGCGCGCGGCCCCGCCGCCCAACCGGGCGAACAGGTCGAGATAGGCGGGCAGCACCCCCTCCACCGAGAAGTCGGCGGCGCGCCGGCGCAGCACGTCCGGCGGCAGCGGCGTCTCCAGCACGTCCTCGATGGCGTCGGCCAGCCGCTCCGGGTCGCCGGGCGGGCTCAGCGGGCCGTAGCGGCCGCCGTCCAGCACGAAGCGGGTGCCGTCGCAATCGGTGGCGGCGACCGGCACGCCGGCCGCCATCGCCTCGATGGCGACGATGCCCAGCCCCTCCCAGCGGGAGGACAGCGCGAGGCAGTCCGCCTGCCGCAGCCAGGGCAGGGGGTTCGACAGGGCGCCGGCGAACAGCACCGCGCCGCCCAGGCCCAGCCGCGCCGCCTCCGCCTCCAGCGCCGCCCGCTCCGGCCCGTCGCCGACCAGGACCAGGCGCACCGGGTGCCGGCGGCGCAGCAGCGCCACCGCCCGCAGCAGGGTCGTGAAGTCCTTCTGGGCGACCATCCGTCCGATCGCCAGCACCAGCGGCCCGTCGCCCGGCGGCGGCGTGCCGGCCGGTCCCGTCAAAAGGTCCCTCGCCAGGCGGTCCCCGAAGCCGGCGTCGACCGCCGGCTCCGGGATCACCTCCACCCGGCCGGCGAGGCCCGGCACCAGCGACAGGTGGTCCGCGGCTACCGCGGGGGAGACGGCGATCAGCGCGTCGGCGCGCGGGAAGAAGCGGCGGGCGGCCAGGCGCTTCAGCCGGTTGCCGCCGTCCTCCCGGCCCAGCGGGTTGGTGGCGCGCAGCACCAGGCGCTGCCCGGGAACGTCGGCCAGCGCGTGCGCCCACACGGCGGCGAGGGCCGCGTGGTTTGCGGCGCCGACCAGCACGTCCGGCCGGGCGCGCCGCAGCCAGGAGGCCAGTCCCGGCACGGCCAGGCGCACCCGGTGCCGGCGCTTGGTGAGGACGCGGCCCAGCGTGCCCACCTCGACCACGCGGACGCCGTCCGGCACCTCGTCCCGGAGAGGACCTTCGCCGGAGGCGACGACGATGTCGGCGCGGGCGCCGGCGGCAGCCAGCGCCCCGGCAAGCGCCAGCGTCATGCGCTGGGCGCCGCCCATCTCGAAACCGTGCAGGAAGAAGGCGGCATGGGGCAGGAACGGCGGCACCTGCGCCGCTGGCATGGGCCGCATCTGACCAGTCTCCTCACCTGCCCGGCTTTTCCGGAAGAGGTGGGAGGCGAAGGCGGGAGCCGCCAGGAGCCCCCGCCGTCATGGGTACTCCGGAAAGGCCGGGCGGGCGCCCCGGCCTCCGGCGCCCTTGCCGTGGGCCGACACGCGGAAGTCCCCGGGGGAGGGGTTCATTGCCCCCGGGGACCCTCCGCAGCCGCGGCCGGCGGAGACGGCCGCGTCATCGGATGGCGCCTCAGCCCTGGACGAAGGACTCGATCACCTCGGTCACGCCGACCAGCGAAATGCCGTTCAGCATGATCTCGGCGAAGTTGATGAGGATATCGGCGTCGGGGCCGCCCTCGAGCGCCGGGACGACATAGCCGTCCGCGTTGCGGAAGACGACCTCGCCGGTCTCCGGGTTGATCTCGAAGGTGTAGCCCATGAAGACGCCGCCGCGGTACGGCGAGATCTGGATCGGCAGGTCGGAACCGGTCGGCAGCACGCCCGGCGGCAGCATGCCGAGGTTGTTGACGACGGCGTCGCCGTCCTTGGCCGGCAGGATGTGGACCTCACCCTCGCCGCCGTCCCAGACCGGCAGCTGGATCCACATCAGATCCTCGTCACTGATCGGGTTGCCGTCGGCGTCGACGACGTTGCCGGAGGCGTCGAACACCGGGAGGATGCGAACTTCGCCGTCGGTGCCCGGGCCGTCGAACGCCGGGAGGATACGGACCTCGCCGTCACCCTCGCCGCCCTCACGGGCCGGCAGCTGGATCCACATCAGGTCCTCGGCACTGATCGGGTTGCCGTCGGCATCGACGACGTTGCCCGCAGCGTCGATCACCGGGAGGATGCGGACCTGACCTTCGGCGACGTTGAGCCGCACCGTCCCGCTCTCGCTGAGCACGAGGCGACCCGGCTCGATCTGCGGCAGGTTGGGCAGCGGGCCCTCCCACAGGGCGATCTGCGACACCGCGGCGCCGGGATCGACGGACAGGGACGACCCCGAACCGTTGTTGGTAGGCATTTTGAACTCCTGGTCACTTTTTTGTCGCCCCTCGGAGTACAGTAAATGCCGAACTAGTGAGCATGTGTCAATGGACTCGAGACATGCATGTGCTTGACTGTCTCTTACGTAATGTCTCAGAATTGCAATGAATTACTCTGTCACCAAGGATGTATCTCTTGCGTAATGTCCTGATGGGGATAGGCCGTGGCCGCTGAGGCGCCGTCCCTTCCCGACCTGCCGGAGCCCGGGCGGCCCGGCGACCTGCACCTGCGGCCGGCGGCGTTCCTGACCGGCGGGGCCGCGCGCGCGGCCGTCGCCGCGGGCGGCGCGCTGCGGCTGGCCGGCGGTCCGGTGGCCTTCGCCATGGTGGAGGTGCTGGTGCGCGGGGAGACGCAGGTGGCGCGGGCCTGGGCGCGGCCGGACGATATCAGGGGCTGGGCCGCCGCGCGCGGGCTGGCGGCGCGGGCCGAGGCGTTGCTGGACGCGCTGTCGGCGCCGCGGGAGGGGTTCGCCGGCTTCGCCCCCGGGCGGCCGCTGGTCATGGGCGTCGTCAACGTGACGCCCGACAGCTTCTCCGACGGGGGCGACTTCCTTGACCCGGCGGCCGCCGTCGCGCACGGGCGGGAGCTGCTGGCGGCCGGCGCCGACATACTGGACGTCGGCGGCGAGTCCACCCGGCCGGGGGCCGCGCCGGTGTCGCCGGAAGAGGAGGAGGCGCGGGTGGTGCCCGTCGTCCGCGGGCTGGCGGAGGCCGGCGCCGTCGTCTCCGTGGACACCCGCCACGCCCGGGTGATGCGCGCGGCGCTCGCCGCCGGCGCCCGCATCGTCAACGACGTCTCTGCCCTGGAGGGCGACCCCGGGAGCCTGTCCGCGGTGGCGGCGGCCGGCTGCCCGGTGGTGCTGATGCACATGCGGGGCGAGCCCCGTACCATGCAGGAGGACCCGCGCTACCTGGACGCCGCACTGGACGTGGCGGACTACCTGGAGGGGCGGGTGTCCGCCTGCCTTGCCGCCGGCATCCCGCGGAGCCGCATCGCGGTCGACCCCGGCATCGGCTTCGGCAAGACGGTGGAGCACAACCTGCACCTGCTCCGGCACACGGGCCTGTTCCACGCGCTGGGCTGCCCGCTCTTGGTGGGGGTGTCGCGCAAGCGCTTCATCGCCGCGCTCTCGCGCGGGGAGCCGCCGAAGGAGCGGGTCGCGGGCTCGCTGGCGGCGGGGCTGGCGGCGCTGGACCAGGGCGCGCAGATCCTGCGCGTGCACGACGTGGCGGAGACGGCGCAGGCCCGCGCCCTCTGGCTGGCCCTGAACGGCTGAGCCCGCCCGCGCGCGTGGCTTGGCCGGGCCGATCTGGTATAAGCGCGGGAACACCGGCCCCCGGGGGCGAAGAGGAACGAGCGTTCGAATGACCCGCAAGCTTTTCGGCACCGACGGCATCCGCGGCACCGCCAACACCCCGCCGATGACGGCCGAGACGGCGCTGAAGGTCGCCATGGCGGCGGCGCTGCAGTTCCGCCGCGGCAACCACCGCCACCTCGTCGTGATCGCCAAGGACACCCGCCTGTCCGGCTACATGCTGGAGCCGGCGCTGACCGCGGGCTTCATCGGCATGGGCATGGACGTGGTGCTGGTCGGCCCGATGCCGACGCCGGCCGTCGCCATGCTGACGCGGTCGCTGCGCGCCGACATCGGCGTGATGATCTCCGCCTCCCACAACCCGTTCCAGGACAACGGCATCAAGCTGTTCGGCCCGGACGGGTACAAGCTGTCGGACGAGGTGGAGGCCGCCATCGAGGCGCGCCTGGCGGAGGGGTTCGAGGGCGACCTGGCGGCGCCGCGCGACCTCGGCCGGGCGCAGCGGCTGGACGACGCGTCCGGCCGCTACATCGAGCTGGTGAAGGGCACCTTCCCTCGCGGCCTGCGCCTGGACGGGCTGAAGATCGTCGTCGACTGCGCCAACGGCGCCGCCTACAAGGTGGCGCCCAAGGTGCTGTGGGAGCTGGGGGCCGAGGTGGTGCCGGTGGCGGTGTCGCCCAACGGCACCAACATCAACCACGAATGCGGCGCCACCCACCCGCAGACCATGCGCGAGGCGGTGGCCGCCCACCGGGCCCATCTGGGCGTCGCGCTGGACGGCGACGCGGACCGGCTGATCCTGGCGGACGAGACCGGGACCCAGATCGACGGCGACCAGGTCATGGCCCTGATCGGCCGCAGCTACGCCGAGGCGGGCCGGCTGAAGGGCGGCGGCGTGGTCGCCACCGTCATGTCCAACATGGGGCTGGAGCTGTTCCTGAAGGGCCGCGGGCTGAAGCTGGCCCGCACGCCGGTCGGCGACCGCTACGTGGTGGAGCACATGCGCGAGCACGGCTTCAATGTCGGCGGCGAGCAGTCCGGGCACATCGTGCTGTCCGACCACGGCACGACCGGCGACGGGCTGGTGGCGGCGCTGCAGGTGCTGGCATGCATCCAGCAGACCGGCCGCCCGGCCTCCGAGGTGCTGCGGGTGTTCGACCCGTTGCCGCAGGTGCTGAAGAACGTCCGCTTCGACGCCTCGCTGGGTGCCGCCCGCCTGCTGGAGCAGCCGCACGTCCGCCAGTCGATCGCCGACGGCGAGGCGGCGCTGGGTGAGGCGGGCCGCGTCCTGATCCGCAAGTCCGGCACCGAGCCGCTGATCCGCGTCATGGCCGAGGGCGCCGACGGTGCCCTGGTCCGCCGCGTCGTCGACGACATCGTCGCCGCCGTCCAGTCCGCCGCCCAGGCGGGCGCGCCCGAGGCGCAGGTGGCCGAATGAGGGGCAGGGTCCTGATCGTCGCCGGCAGCGACAGCGGCGGCGGCGCCGGCATCCAGGCGGACATCAAGGCGGTGACGGCGCTGGGCGGCTTCGCCATGACCGCCATCACCGCGCTGACCGCGCAGAACACGCTGGGCGTGCACGGGGTGCTGCCCATCCCGACCGACTTCATCCGCCAGCAGATGCGTGTGGTGCTGGACGACCTCGGCGCCGACGCGGTGAAGACCGGCATGCTGGCGACGTCGGAGGTCATCGGCGCCGTCGCGGACGAGCTGGAAGGGCTGCGGGGCAGGGCGCCCATCGTGGTGGACCCGGTCATGGTCGCCAAGGGCGGCCACCGGCTGCTCGACCCCGGCGCCACCGCGGCGCTGACCGAGCGGCTGCTGCCGCTGGCCGACGTGCTGACCCCGAACCAGCCGGAGGCGGAGGCGCTGACCGGCATCGCCATCGCCGACCTGGACGGCATGCGCCGGGCGGCCACCGTGCTGCTGGAGGGCGGCGCCAGGGCGGTGCTGATGAAGGGCGGGCACCTGCCCGGCGCGGTCGTCACCGACCTGCTGGCGACGCCGGACGGGGAGCACCTCTTCACCGGCGAGCGGGTGGACACGCCGCACACCCATGGCACCGGCTGCACGCTGGCCTCCGCCATCGCCTGCGGGCTGGCCCAGGGGCTGCCGGCGGCGCAAGCCGTGGGGCGCGCCCGCGCCTATGTGGAGCTGGCGATCCGCGGCGCGCCCGGCTTCGGCCACGGGCACGGGCCGCTGAACCACGCGCACACGGTCAGGCCGTTCCCCTGAGGGGGACGGCTTGCACGGCTAGCGCCGGTCCAGCTATACTGCGCCCCGGTCGGCAGTTCACCGAGGCGTCGCCGCCCCGCGAGGGGAGCTAAACCTGCCATTCAATCAGTGATCGACCGACACACTCGTCCCGTGCCGCGTCGGAAGGGCGACCGCCGACACCCTCCCCGGGGGTCCCTGCGGCACGCGAGGGATGAGCCATGTCCAGAACGATCCTGCCTTTCCACGCCGACGACATCTCCGCCGTCGCCAAGTCGCTGCGCGCGCAGCTGGGCGAATTGGGCCACCCGCCCGGCCATGTCGAGATGCTGTCCATGCTGGCGCGCGCCGCCGGCTTCCGCAATTTCCAGCACCTGCGCGCCGACGCCGCCGCCCGCGGACGGCTGGACGCGGCACCGCCGCCCGAGGCGCCGGTCGACCACGCCCAGGTGGAGCGGCTGCTGCGCTGCTTCGACGGGGCGGGGCGGCTGGCCCGCTGGCCGGCCAAGCTCAGCCAGCAGGTGCCCTGCCTGTGGGTGCTGTGGTCCAGGCTGCCACCGCGGCAGACGCTGACCGAGCGGGCGGTCAACGACCTGCTCCGCGACCTCCATCTGTTCGGCGACCACGCGCTGCTGCGCCGGGAGCTGTGCAACCACGGGCTGGCGATCCGCAGCACCGACTGCAGCGCCTACCGCCGGGTGGAGCGCCGCCCCCCGCCCGACGCCGCCGCGCTGATCCGCCGGCTGGAGGCGCGGCGGGCGGCGTGAGGAACGGCTTCCGTTTCCAATTGCCGTCATTCCGGCGCAAGCCGGAATCCAGGGGCCGTTTGCGGTGATGCCCGTGGCTCCTGGACCCCGGCTTCCGCCGGGGTGACGGTCAATGGCAGGGCGATAGGCGGCCTTGCGGATCGCGTGCGCGCCACAGCCCCTCACACCACCGCGCCGCTGGTCGCCAGCGGGTCGCGGAGCAGGTCGGCGACGGTGCGCAGGCCCTGTTCCAGCGTGTCGGCCCGCTCGGTGGAGCAGATGCAGACGCGCACGGCGTGCGGGATGTCGCCGCGGGCGACGGCGAAGGCGTCGGCCGGGCTCACCCGCACGCCGCGGTTCAGCAGCTCGCGGGCGAAATCCTCGCGCCGCCAAGGGTCGGGAAGCTGCAGCCAGATGTGCGGCGCGGCGGGATCGGAATTGGCCGGATCGACGCAGAGCAGGGTACGGGCGAGGCGCTGGCGGTTGCGCACCTCCTGGCGGCGCGAGCGCGCGATCTCGGCACCCGCGCCGCTCTCGACCAGCTCGGCCACCACGGCGGCGCCGAACCCTTCCGGCACGTTGAGCCCGCTGCCCACCGCGGACCCGCCGATCGGCAGCTCCGCGAGCCTAGGCAGACATGCCTGTAGCCGCTGCATCCCGTATCGCACCTGGGTGGCCCAACCGCCGGCCTCTTGTCCCAGCGTCACCGGTACCGCATCCATCAGGT
>DASPKT010000149.1:0-29126 GCA_035627915.1 Azospirillaceae bacterium | reverse complement strand
GGCTTGGCGGCGATGCGGCGGGCAAGGTCCAGGCCGAACGCGTCCAGTTCGTCGCGCGGCACCACGTGGTTGATCATGCCCAGCCGGTGCGCCTCCGCGGCGCCGAACGTGTCGCCGGTGAACAGGTACTCCCGGCTCTTGCGGTGGCCCAGCTCCCAGAGGTGCACGAAGTACTCGACCCCGCCGACGCCCATGTCGATGGTGTTGTCCTGGAACACAGCGTCGTCGCTGGCGACGATGATATCGCAGGGCCAGGCCAGCATCAGCCCGCCGGCGATGCAGGCGCCGTGCACCTGGGCGATGGTGGGCTTCGGGATGTTGCGCCAGCGCTCGCACAGGTCGAGGTAGAGTTCCCGCTCCCGTGCCATCTGCGGCTCCACGCCGGCGCCGCAATTGTCGGCCCAGGTGCCCTGGATGTGGCCCTTCATGCTGCCGTAGGGATCGGTCTCGCTGAGGTCGTGCCCGGCGGAGAAGTGCGGCCCCTCCGCCCGCAGGCGGATCACCTTGACCGCACTGGACCGCGCCGCCAGGTCCATCAGCTCGGAGAAGGCGTAGATGAACGCCGTGTCCTGCGCGTTGCGCTTCTCCGGCCGGCAGAGGGTGATGGTGGCGACGCCATCGTCGTCCACCGCCAGGCGCACCGGCGGATCGTCAGTGGGGGTTGCGGTCACGGGGCGTCCTCCGCGATCTTCAGCACCAGCTTGCCGAAGTTGCCGCCGGTGAAGAGGCGCTCCAGCGTCCCGGGAAAGGCCTCCAGCCCGGTCACCAGATCCTGGCGCAGCGTCAGCCGGCCGCTGCGGTACCAGCCGGTCAGTTCGGCCAGGGCCGCCGGGAAGCGGTCCCGGTACTCGTAGGCGATGAAGCCCTCCATGCGGCCGTGCACGATGGCGAGGCGCAGGTGCAGCCGCACCGCCTCCGGCTGCGGGCCGGACTGCGAGATGGCGCCGCAGACCACCACCCGGCCGCGCTGGTTCAGCCGCAGCAGGGCGGCGTCCAGCGTGCTGCCCCCGACATTGTCGAAGAACACGTCGATGCCGTCGGGGCAGGCGGCGGCCAGCGCCGCGGGGAGGTCGCCCCGCTTGTAGTCGACGACCGCGTCGAAGCCCAGCTCGTCGGCGACGTAGGCGCATTTCTCCGCACCGCCGGCGATGCCGACCGTCCGGCAGCCCTTCAGGCGGGCGATCTGCCCGGCGACGGCCCCGGTGGCGCCGGCGGCGCTGGACACCAGCACCGTCTCCCCCGGCTTCGGCGCGCCCACGTCCAGCAGGCCGAAATAGGCGGTGAAGCCGTTCAGCCCCAGCCCGCCCGCATAGGCGGCAAGCGGGGCGGCCTCCGGATCGACCTTCAGCAGGCCGGTGCCGTCGCTGAGGCCGTAATCCTGCAGGCCCAAATTCCCCGCCACGTCCGACACATGGTCGCCCTCGCGGAAGTCCGGATGGCGGGAGGCGACGACGCGGCCGACGGTGCCGGCGCGCATGACCGACCCGACCGCCACCGGCGGCACGTAGGTGGGGATGGGCCGGATCCAGCCGCGCATGGCCGGGTCGATCGAGGCGTAGAGGTTGCGCACCAGCACCTGGCCGTCTGCCGGTTCCGGCACCGGCTCCTCGGTGAAGTGCCAGGTCCGGAGCGTCGGCATGGCCGACCCCTCGGGACGCTCGGCAAGGCGCACTTGGCGGTTCGTCGGTGCCACGGCGCTCGTCTCCCTGTCTGTCCGTACTGTCTCTTCGTTCAGGGGGCCCGGCGGAAATCCGCCGTGCGTCCCTCGCGGAAGGCGGCGACGCCCTCCGCCATCTCCGCGTCGCCGAAGCAGGCGGCCTGGAGCGCCAGCTCCGCGTCCAGCCGGCCGGCGAGGACGTCGCCGCCGCGCAGCAGCGCCTTGGTGCGGGCGGTGGCGCGGCGCGGGCCGTCGGCGAGCCGCGCCGCCACCGCCATCGCCTCGGCCTCGAGCGCCGCCGGTTCGGCGAGGCGCCAGTAGAGCCCGTGCGCCAGCGCCTCGGCGGCGGTGATCGTGCCGCCCAGCAGGAACAGGGGCAGCGCCCGCGCCAAGCCCAGCTGCGCCGGGACCGACCAGGAGGTGCCGGCGTCCGGCACCGCGCCGATCCGGGCGAAGGCCAGGTGCAGGTCCGCCTGCGGGGTGCCCAGCACCACGTCGCCGGCAAGCGCCAGCCCGGCGCCGGCCCCGGCGGCCGGCCCGTTGACCGCGCACACGACCGGCAGCCGGCTGCGGGCGAGGCGCAGGATCAGCGGGTTCAGCAGGTCGCGCATCATCGCCTGCTCGGCCGCCCCGCCGGTGGAGAACTCGCGCAGGTCGGCGCCGGCGCAGAAGCCGCGCCCGGCCGCGCGGACCAGCAGGCTGCCCACGCCGGGGTCGGCCTCCGCCGCGTCGAGTTCGCGCGAGAATGCCTCCAGCATCGGCGCCGTCAGCGCGTTCAGGCGCTGCGGCCGGTTCAGCGTCAGGACGGCGACGCCGCCCCGCCGTTCCGCCAGCAGCGGCGCCTCCGCCAGGTCTGGAGCTGTCATGCCCATCAGATGACGAGCCCCCCGCTGACCTCGATGACGTTGCCGCTGATGTAGTCGGACTCCGGCGCGCACATCAGGTAGACGGCGCCCGCCGCCTCCTCGGGCGTGCCGGCCCGGCCCAGCGGGATCATCGCCCCGGCCGCCTTCAGCACGTCGGCCTGGACGCCGACGGGGATGGAACGGCCCTGGATCTCGATGCTGCTGGCCTCGCCGCCCAGCGGCTGGGTCAGCCGGGTCCCGATCAGGCCGAAGGCGACGCAGTTCACGTTGACCCTGTAGCGCCCCCACTCCTTGCACATGGCCTTGGTCAGGCCGACCACGCCGGCCTTGGCGGCGGCGTAGTTCGCCTGGCCGGCATTGCCGTAGAGCCCGGCCAGCGAGGAGATGTTGACCACCTTGCGGAAGACCTCGCGGCCCTCCTCGCGCTCCACCCGGGCACGCTCCTTGAGGAATCCGCCGGCGGCGCGCAGCACCCGGAACGGGGCGACCAGGTGGACGTCCAGCATCGCCTGGAACTGCTCGTCACTCATCTTCTGGATGACGGAGTCCCAGATGTAGCCGGCGTTGTTCACGATGATGTCGAGGCCGCCGAAGCTCTCCAGCGCGGTGCCGACGAAGCGGTCGGCGAAGTCGGTCGCCGTCACGTCTCCGGCGCACACCGCGGCCCGGCCGCCGGCGGCGCGGATGTCGGCGGCCGTCTACTCCGCCGGGGCGGGGTCCAGGTCGTTGATGACCACCGCCGCCCCCTCCGAGGCCAGCTTCAGCGCGATGGCGCGGCCGATGCCGCGGCCGGAGCCGGTGACGATGGCGGTCTTACCCGCGAGCTTGCTCATCTCTGTGCCTCATGCGTCGGGGGCGTCGGCGACCAGCGCCTCGCCGGTCAGGGTTACCGTGCCGTCCTGCTTGCGCGCCTCCAGGTCCAGCACCAGGTGCGCAGTCCCGCCGACGTCGATCCGGCCGCGCAGCACGGCGCGGCAGGTGACGGTGTCGTGGACGTGGGTGATGGCGGCGAAGCGGACCTGGAAGGATCGCAGCCGGTCCTCGCCGAACCGGTCGGTGAGCAGCCGGCCCAGATAGGCCATCGACAGCATGCCGTGGCAGAACACGTCGTCGAGGCCGGCCGCGCGGGCGAAGTCGGTGTCCAGGTGGATGGGGTTGAAGTCGCCGGACCCGGCGGCGAACAGCGCCAGGGTCTGGCGCGTGATCGGGCCGAAGGTCTGCTCGGCCAGGGGGGCGGCGATAGGGGCGGCGTCGGCCGCGGGCGTGGTGCTCATGGCTTCACCCGTTGCGCACGACGGTGACGCAGCGCATGTCGGCCACGTGCTCGGCGTGCTGGTTGGTGACGCGGGTGTCCAGCACGATGAACTGCAGGGCCCCGCCGCGCCGCTCGTAGAGGTCGGTGATGGTCGTCTCGAAGGTCAGCGTGTCGCCGGCATAGGCCGGCCGGTGGTAGGTGAAGGCCTGCTCCCCGTGCAGGACGCGGCGCAGGTCCACCCCCATCGCCGCCAGCCGCTCGCCCGGCCGGCCGTCCAGGTCGAGCCCGAACAGCAGGGTGGGCGGGACCCGGGGCCGGTCGGCCGCGGCCGCGGGCGGCGCGCCGATCGCCTCCGCGAAGAGGCGCAGGCGGCCGCGCTCGACCAGGACGGAATGCGGGGGCCACCTGGTGCCGATGATGTCGCGTCCGAGCATGGCGGTCCTCATGCCTTGCGGTAGAGGGTGACGACGCAGGCGCCGCCGAGCCCCAGATTGTGCTGAAGCACGGCGCGGGCGCCCTCCACCTGGCGGGGGCCGGCGGTGCCGCGCAGCTGCCACACCATCTCCGCGCACTGGCCAAGCCCCGTGGCGCCCAGCGGGTGCCCCTTGGACAGCAGCCCGCCCGACGGGTTGGTCACGACCCGGCCGCCATAGGTGTTGTCGCCGTCGCGGATGAAGCGCTCCGCCCCGCCCGGGGGGCAGAGGCCCAGCGCCTCGTAGGTGATGATCTCGTTGCTGGTGAAGCAGTCGTGCAGCTCCACCGCGTCCAGCTCGTCCGGGCCGGTGCCGGCCTGCTCGTAGACGGCGCCGGCGGCGCTGCGGGTCATGTCGTAGCCGACCAGCCGCGTCATGCCGTGCTCGAACGCGGCGGCCGGGTCGGTGGTCAGCGCCTGGCCGGCGACCAGCACGTCGGTGCGCAGCCCGTGGCGCTTGGCGAAGCTCTCCGATACCAGCACCGCGGCGGCGCCGCCGCAGGTGGGCGGGCAGCATTGCAGGCGCGTCAGCGGCCCGAACAGCTTCGGCGTCGCCAGCACCTCCTCCACCGTGACGGGCTTGCGGAAGATGGCGCGCGGGTTCTCCGCGGCGTGGCGGCGGGCCTTGACCGACACCATCGCGAAGGTCTCGTCCGCCACCCCGTAGGTGCGCTGGTAGTCGGCGCCGGCGCCGCCGAACAGCTGCAGCGCCACCGGCGCCTCGCTCTCACCCTGGACGTCGCGGGCGCGGTCCAGCAGGTGGCCGAAAGGGGAGACGCGGTCGGTGTAGACCTCCTGCAGAGCGCCGGGGGTCATCTGCTCGAACCCGACGGCCAGGACGCAGTCGGCGATCCCGTGCGCGACCGCCTGGCGCGCGAGGAAGAGCGCGTTGGAGCCGGTGGAGCAGTTGTTGTTGACGTTGACGATGGGGATGCCCGTGCGGCCGACGCCGTACAGCACCGCCTGGCCGCAGCCGCTGTCGCCGTAGACGTAGCCGGCATAGGCGGCCTGCACCGCCTCGTAGCCGATGCCGGCGTCCGCCAGCGCCTCGCGCACGGCGGCCTGCCCCAGCTCGATGTAGGAGGGGCTCTCGGTCGGCTTGCGGAAGGCCGTCATCCCGACGCCCGCCACGTAGACACGCTGGCTCATGACTGCACACGCTCCGTGTCGCTGTTCGAAGTTACTGACGAGTAATCATCCCGAACCACCGGTCGCTGTCAACAGGGAATCTTCCGGAAGGCATGAGATTGTCGGAACACCGCGGATTGGCCGGGGCCAACGCCCATGGTGACGCCAGCCTCTGCAAGAACCCGCTTGTCAGGAAAATTACCGATGGGTAAGGTCTTGAACCAACGAGTGCGAACCGGAGGGGCCTGGAGCCATGAAGCTGGTCGATTTCCTGGAGGGGCACGCGCGGCTGCGCCCGGACAGCGTCTTCGCCGTGCACCGCGGCGGCCGCCTGTCCTACGCGGAGGCCGCGGCGCGCATGGAGATGCTGGCCGGCCGGCTCGCGGGCCTGGGCGTGCGGGCCGGGGACCGCTTCGCCGTCCTGTCGCGCAACAGCCCCGACATGGTGCTGCTGTTCCTGGCGGCGTCGCGCCTGGGCGCGGTGCCGGTGCCGCTGAACTTCCGCCTGAGCGCGCGGGAGATCGCGCACATCGTCCACCATGCCGGCGCCCGGGTCGTGCTGGCCCAGGCGGAGTTCGCCCCGGCCCTGGGCTGGGCGGAGGAGGGACGGCATGTGCTGGTGGCGCTGGGCGACGCCTGCCCGCCCGGCTGGCGGCCGCTCGCCGACCTGCCGGTGGGCGAGGCTGGCCTGTGCCCCGCGGGCGACCTGACGCCGGCCTACCAGATGTACACCAGCGGCACGACCGGACTGCCCAAGGGCGTCTGCATCTCCCACGCGGCGGTGCTGACCAGCGTCACCCAGTACGTCGCGGCGCTGGGGGAGAAGCCGGGGACCGGCGACGGCGTGCTGGTGGTGGCGCCGATGTTCCACGCGGCGGCGGCGCTGCTGGCCTTCATCGCCGTCCATTGCGGCGCCACCCTGGTCGTCCACGAGGAGTTCTCGCCCGCCGCCGTGGTGTCGGCGCTGGCGTCGGGCGCGGTGCAGGTGACGGCGCTGGTCCCGGCGATGATCCGCGCCTGCGTGGAGGCGCACGCCGCCGCCGGGGCGCCCGACTGCGGCGGCCTGCGGGTGCTGATCTACGGCGGCTCGCCGATCGCGCCGGCGGAGCTGAACGCCGCCATGCGCGCCTTCCCCTGCCGCTTCCTCCAGGCCTACGGCATGACGGAGTCGACCGCGGGCGTGACCTTCCTGACCGAGCAGGACCATGCCCGCGCCCTGGTCGCCGCACCGGGCCTGCTGAAGTCGGCGGGACGGCCGCTGCCCGGCGTGGCGCTGCGCATCCTGGACGCGGCGGGTGCGGAGGCCCCGGCCGGGACGCCGGGGGAGATCTGCATCCGCTCCCCCCAGGTGATGACGGAATACTGGAACGACCCCGCCGCCACCGCGGCGGCGCTGGCGGACGGGTGGCTCAGGACCGGCGATATCGGCTATCTCGACGGCGACGGCTACCTCTACGTCTGCGACCGCAAGAAGGACATGATCATCTCCGGCGGCGAGAACATCTATCCCGCGGAGGTCGAGGCGGTGCTGCTGGAGCACCCGGACGTGCGCGAGGCCGCGGTCATCGGCGTCGCGGACGCGCGCTGGGGGGAGACGCCGCTGGCCTTCGTCGTGCTGCGCCTGGGCGCCGCGGCCGACGGCGCCTCACTGGAGGCCTTCTGCCGGCGCCACCTCGCGGCCTATAAGGTGCCGAGGCTGTACGAGTTCGCCCAGGCGCTGCCCCGCAACGCCTCGGGCAAGGTGTTGAAGCAGGAGCTGAGGGCGGCGCGCCGGAAGGAACGGGTGACCTGACCGCCGGCCCGCACCTTCCCTCAATCCAGGAGATTTCGAGAGATCATGGCGAGCGACGAGAATTCCCCCCGGCCGGCCGCCAAGCGGGCGCGGTGGTCGAACGAGGTCATCGACCCCCAGAGCCTGCAGGAGATGAAGCGCCAGGCGGTGCTGCGCGCCGCCGCGCGCGCCTTCAACGAACGGGGCTTCCACCAGACCTCGCTGGACGACATCGCGGGGCAGCTGAACGTCTCCAAGCCCGCCCTCTACAACTACGTGAAGAGCAAGGACGACATCCTGTTCGAGTGCAAGCGCATCGGGCTGGAACGGACCCAGCGCGCGGTGGAGATGGCGGAGGAGCTGGGCGGCAGCGGCCTCGACAAGCTCTGCACCTTCCTGCGCCTCTACACCGAGCACATCTTCGACGATTTCGGGAAGTGCCTGGTGCTGGTCAGCAACGTCGTGCTGAAGCCGGAGACCCAGAAGGAGCTGCGCGACGGCGAGCGCTACCTGGACGCCAAGCTGCGCGCCTTCGTGGAGCAGGGGATGGCCGACGGCTCGATCCGGGTGACCGACGCCAAGCTGGCGACCTTCTTCATCTTCGGCGCCTTCAACTGGATGTGCCGCTGGTTCCGCGAGGGCGGCGAGTACAGCGCCGCCGAGATCGTCGAGCAGTTCCTGCACATGGTGAAGCGCGGCATCGCCGCCTGAGGGGAGAGGACGGCTTCTCCCCGCCGGAAGGCTGGGTCCCTCCCGGTCCGGACGGGATCGTCCGGCAGCGCATCGGTCACGCCGCTGCCGGCTGGGGCGGTGCCTCGGGCGGTACGGCGTGATGCAGCGCGTCGGGAACGCTGCGTGGCAAAGGTGGGCAGGCCGGTACGGCGGCCGGATCAGAACAGGCCCAGGATCGTGCGCAGCGAGTCGGTCGCCAGGCTGAGCCTGACGGCCGCCAGCTGCTGGCGGGTCTGCAGCATCAGCATCCGGCTGCCCTCCTCCTGGCTGTCGGCCTCGGTGAGGCGGTTGCCGCCCTCGACCAGGATGTCGGAGAATTCCGTGGTGAAGCTCTCCCGCGTCCGCAGCATGCCGAGGCGGGTGGCGAGCTCGCGGCCGGCGGCCCGCACCCGCTCGCGCGCCCTGTCCAGTCCCGCAACCGCGAGGTCGACATCGGCCCGGTCGGTGAATCCGTTCGCCGCCCGGTCCAGGCCGAGCCCTTCCGGGCGCAGGTCGAGCGCCCGCACGGTCAGGGTGGAGGCGCCCGTCTCATTGAGCCGCACCGACAGGTCGTTCGCCGTCGTCGCCGACGCGCGCTGCTCGACGACGAGGTTGCCCGCGGCCGACTCCAGCGCCGCCAGGCCGAGACGCGCGGCATCCACGGTCACGCGGACGGTCCCGGTCCCCAGCACGAGCGCGTTCTCCCCGTCCGTCAGCTTGCCCTCGCCGCGGTCATAGGCGGCGGACCGCACCGCCGTGACGCCCCGCAGGTCGGTGGCGCTGACCTCGATATCGACGTTCTTCTCGATGAAGGACCGGCCGCTCGCCGCGGTGCCGAGCTCCTCCAGCAGGCCGGTGTCGAGGGTGAAGCTGACCGTCGTGCCCGAGTTGAAATAGAGCGACGCGGATGGGGCGACGCTGACCGCCGAGCCCGAGACGACGGGAGGCTGGACGACGCCGCCACCGCCCCCTCCCCCTCCGCCACCGCCACCACCACCTCCACCGCCGCCCCCGCCGCCCACCACCGGACCGGTCACGGTGAAGCTGTAGGTCGTCGGTCCGCCGCCGCCGGACGGCGTGACCGCGCCGACCGTGTAGCCCTGCGGGGTCAGGCTCGCATCCACGATGGCCCGGAGCTGCGTCGCGACGGCGAGGCGCCGGTTCGCCTGGCCGCCGGAAGCGTCGGCCGGGGTCGCCGTGTAGGAATAGGTCTGGCCGAACAGGCTGACCGTGATCGTGTCGCCCGACTGGATGTTCCCGGCGATCGTCCCCGTGGCCGTCGGCGCCACGCCGCCACCGCCCCCGCCGCCCCCACCGCCGCCTCCGCCGCCACCGCCGCCGACCAAGCCGGCAGGGCCGATGGAGAAGCTGCCGTCGACGGCGGGGCTGACGGTGTAGCCGAGCGGCGTCAGCGTCGTATCGGCCAGGGACTGCAGCGCCGCCGCGACGTTCTGCCGGCGCATCTGCTGCGACTGCCCCTGAACGTCCTGCTTCGTCGCCGTGTAGGTGAAGGCATAGCTGTTCACGTTGATGGTAAAGGTGTCGCCTTCCTTGACGTTTCCGGTGATGGTGACCTGGCTGTCGGTCCCGCTTCCTCCTCCGCCACCACCGCCGCCGCCCGGCGGAGCCCCCGGCTGGGTCGTCACCGTGCTGATGCCGCTCGGTTCGCCGAAGAAGCTGTAGGTCCGCGACTCCGATCCCTCGCGGACGACCACGGTGCGCTCGCCGCCCGGCACGCCGTGCAGCTCGATCGAGATGTCGGACAGGTTTCCTTCGGCGAGGGAATAGGTCCCGCCGACCTGCAGGTCGCTGAAGCCCCGCGCCCGCATCGCCGCCTCGATGTCGCCCGCGTCCCCGCCGACGGCCCGCGATCCCCGCACCCGCAGGGCGTAGGTGTCGGCGCCCTGGAGATTGCTTGCCTGGACGTTGGTGATGCCGTCGATCGACTGCACGTCGCTGCGCGACGCCGGTGTCGCCCCGAACGCGCTACCGTCGCCGGCGATGAGGTTCTTGCCGGCGAACCCGCTGTCGGCGGCGATGCGCGCGACCTGGTCGCGGATCCGGTCGAACTGCTGGGCCAGCCCGCGCCGGGTCAGGAGGGAGGTCGGGTCGGTATTGAGGTTGGCATAGGCGGTGACGGTCAGGCCGCGCGCCTGCTCCAGCAGGGTGCCGATGGCCTGGATGCCGGTATCGCCCGCCTTGACCGTCTGGATCGCCTGACCCATCGCCTCCTTCAGCGCGGCCAAGTCGGCGGCGCGGCCGGCCAGGCTGCGGGCCGCGAAGTAGGCCGGGGGATCGTCGGCAGCTTCCCCCACCCGCCGGCCCGAGGCGAGCCGGCGTTGGGTGACGTCGATCGAGGCGCCGATATCCCGCAGGGAGGACACGGCCGCCCCGAGCACCGGCGGCAAGCGAAGATCACCGACCAAATTGGAAACTTGCCCGCGTTGCTGGAGTTGGCGATCTGCCATCCAAGCAAGTCCCGTGCCGACCGCCGACAGGGCAGCGCCGGCGCACCGTCGGGCGGGTTTCCGGCGCCGGGGCCGGTGACGTGGGCAAATTCTGCCGGGTCCGGCCTGTCCTCCGGGGCGTTCCCGGCCGGGGGCGCCGGTCCTAGCCGGGGCACCCGCAGGACGGCGGCCCCGGCGCGGCGTCGCGGGGCTCCGGCATGAAGGGCGAGAGCATCTCGTCCGCCGCCGCCGCGGCGGCGGGCGGCACGGTGATTGACAGGGTCGCCAGCCCTCCCGCGTCCGCCAGGCGGAATTCCAGGAAGCCGCAGCATGCCTTCTCCCGGCGCATGAGCTCCTCCACCTCCGCGCGGGCGGCGCCGGCGAAGGCGAGATGCAGCGTGGGGCCCTCCCGCCGATGGCCCGCCAGGAAACGCCGCTGCATCGTCCTGATCCAGGCGATGCGGAGCGTCAGGCTCGTTCCGTCCAGGGAGCAGGCGATCGGCGCTTCGGTTGCGGACATGGGGGATCTCCATCGAGGGGTGCCGGGTGAGCGGCGTTGCCCGACACTACGACCTCTAGTAACTTGAGGTTCAAGCGCAAACCGCAGGCCTCCCCATGGCACGATCCCCTGGACTGACCATCGGCGCCCTGGCCGGGCGCACCGGCAGCAATGTGCCGACCATCCGCTACTACGAGCAGATCGGCCTGCTGCCCAAGGCGGACCGCAAGCCCGGGGGCCACCGCACCTACGGCGACGACGCGCTGCGGCGCCTCGCCTTCATCCGCCGGTGCCGGGACTTCGGCTTTTCCATCGAGCAGGTCCGGGCCCTGGTCGCCCTGGTCGACGACCCCGGCCGCAACTGCTTCGAGGCCCGGGACCTGGCCCAGGCCCACCTGGACACCGTCCGGCGGAAGCTCGCCGAACTTCGGGATCTCGAACGCAGCCTGGCGCGGTTCGTGGAAGCCTGCACCATCGCCTGCGCCGGCGGGCCGGGGCCGGACTGCACGATCCTGGAGGACCTCGCCTCCCCGGCCGCAGGGCCGGCCCGCCTGACATCGACCTGCTGCGGCTGAGACCGCCGGAAGGGCCATGACCACCATCCTCGCCTATGCCGGCGCCGCCCTGGCGGAGATCGCCGGGTGCTTCTCGTTCTGGGCATGGCTGCGGCTCGGCAAGCCGGTGTGGTGGATCGGGCCCGGCATCGCCTGCCTGATGCTGTTCGCCTGGCTGCTGACCCTGGTCGACAGCGATGCCGCCGGGCGCGCCTATGCCGCCTACGGCGGCGTCTACATCGGGGCGTCCCTGCTCTGGCTCTGGATCGTCGAGGGGGCCCGGCCGGACCGCTGGGACGCGATCGGTGCCGCCGTCTGCCTGGCCGGCGCCGCCATCATCCTGTTCGGCCCCCGGGCGGCGTCATAGGGGAGTGCGGACGCGGGCAGGGCAGCGCCGCCAACGATCGCCGGGGCGGCTGTCCCCGGGCCGCCGCGGGCGAGGACGGGGGACAGGTGTCATGCCGCCCGGTGCGGCCGCGCCCTGACGGCCCTCATGTCGCGGGCCGGCGGCAGCCCGAACAGGCGCCCATACTCGCGCGTGAACTGCGGCACGCTCTCGTAGCCCACGGCATAGGCGGCATTGCTGACCATGGCCCCGTCCGCCAGCATCATCCGGCGCGCCTCGATCAGCCTGAGCTGCTTCTGGAACTGAAGCGGCGTCAGCGACGTGACGGCCCGGAAATGCTCATGGAACGACGACATGCTCATGCCGGCGGCCTCCGCCAGGCGCTCCACCCGGAGCGGCCCGGCGAAGTTGGCGCGGATCAGCGCCACGGCGCGCGCCACGCGCTGCGCGTGGCTGTCGGCGATGCCGAGGCTCCGGATGGCCGCGCCGTGGCGGCCGGCCAGCAGCCAGTAATGCAGCTCGCGGATCAGCTGCGCCTGCAGGATGGGCAGCGACGCCGGCCGGTCCAGCAGGCGCATCAGGCGCAGGGCCGCGTCGGCCACCTCGGCCTCCGTCGGATCGACCCGGACCTGCGTGTCCGCCGCGGCCGGGACGGCCCCCATGTCGAGGATGAGTCCCTCGATGACGGCGGGATCGAGGTCCACGACCAGCGAGAGATAGGGTGTCGCGAGGTCGGCGCGCGTGATCTGGCTGACCGTCGGCACGTCGGCGGCGATCAGGAGCGACTCCCCGGCACCGAAATCGAACGTCCTGCTCCCCATCGTGACCCGCTTGCCGCCCTGGAGCACGAGCGCGACGAGCGGCCTGGAGATGGCGTACTGCAACGCCGTCGGGGCGCGCTGGCGGATGAGGGTCAGGCCGGGGATGGGCGTCCGGGCGACGCCGTTCTCGTCCGCAAGGGCTTCCGCGTGGCGGCGCACGGTGTCGAGCAGGGTTGAGTCCATCCGGTGATGATAGGGCCAACCGCCCCTCTCCACAATGATGCCCGGAGGAACAGGCAAGGGGATGGCGTTCTCAGCAACCCGTGAAATCGCACGTGCGGGGCTCGCCGCGGTCAGCCGAGGCTCGGGTCGTAGGAATGGGCAAGAATGACCGAGGAACCGGAAACACGGGCCGGGTGAGGTGGGCGAAAGTGGGGACACCGCAACGCCCATCCCGAAGGAGCATCCGATGACCACCGTTTCGATCGTCACCGGCGGCAGCCGCGGCCTCGGCCGCAACACCGCCCTCAGCATCGCCCGCCGCGGCGGCGACATCATCCTCACCTACCGCAACGGCGCCGCAGACGCGCAGGCGGCGGTCGCGGAGATCGAAGCCATCGGCCGCAGGGCCGTGCCGCTGCGGCTGGACGTCGGCGACGTCTCCGCCCTTCCGGCCTTCGCGGACAGCGTCCGCTCCGTCCTGGCGTCGACCTGGGGCCGCGACCGCTTCGACCATCTCGTGAACAATGCCGGGCACGGCGAGATGGCCGGCCTCGCCGAGACCACCGAGGCGCAGTTCGACGGCCTGTTCGACGTCCACGTCAAGGGCGTGTTCTTCCTGACGCAGGCGCTGCTGCCGCTGCTGGCCGACGGCGGCCGCATCGTCAACTTCTCCTCCGGACTGACCCGGATCGCGTCTCCCGGCTTCTCCGCCTACTCGGCGGCCAAGGGCGCGGTCGAGGT
This sequence comes from Azospirillaceae bacterium, assembly GCA_035627915.1. Lineage (GTDB taxonomy): Bacteria > Pseudomonadota > Alphaproteobacteria > Azospirillales > Azospirillaceae > DASPKT01. The sequence goes on along the minus strand of DASPKT010000149.1, from coordinate 15,696 downwards.
GCTGACCCTCTACATGGCCAAGGAGCTGGCCGGCCGGGGCATCACCGCGAACACCATTGCGCCCGGTGCGATCGAGACCGACTTCCTGGGCGGCGCCGTGCGCGATACCCCGGCCTACAACCAGGCCTTCGCCGCCATGACCGCGCTGGGCCGCGTCGGCATGCCGGACGACATCGGCCCCGCCGTCGCGAGCCTGCTCGGGCCCGACAACCGCTGGGTCACCGCGCAGCGGATCGAAGTGTCGGGCGGCCAGAACATCTGACCGCGCCGGTCACCCGAGGCCCGGGCCGGCGCCCTCGCCCCGCCGCTGCCGGCCGGGGCAAGGGCCACCCGACAGACGGCCGGCGCGGGGCCAAGTCACGGGTGCAGGGCCGTCCGGCCCTGCCGGGGCGCGGGCGCGGAGCCCGCGTTCTGCGGGAGTTCCCGGGGTCCGTGGCGGGGGATGGAGCAGGGTGGGATGGCGATAAGCGCAAATATCACCATCCGCATTCCCTGAACCGGCAGAAGATTACGCAAAAGCCGCCACAATGTTTAATTCATACCCATTTTCCTGCCCGCCCAAGGACTTGCCCCCGGTGGCGCCACCGCGTGAACCTGCGGTTCGTCGGCGGCTTGAGCTCTGCGGCAAGCCCGTTGCGCTGTTGGGGCCCCGACGGTCTCCTCCCGCTACCCCTGACGGAACCGGGGCTCTGAAGGTCGCACGCGCGGCGGCAACCTGCTGCCGGACTCCGGTTTGCGCCGGAACGACGGACGGAGAGCCGGGAGGCCGCCCCCGCAAGCGCCCCACCTGGGAACGTGGGTGGAAGCCGCTTCCTCCCCGGAGCGCGGGCCGGCGGTGGGACGCGCCGGGCAGGCGGGTGCCGCCGGCGGATGGCAGGGGCCGATGCGCAGCGCCGGACGCCGGCCCCTCCAGTGGGGCGGGCCCGTCCGCACACCGAACCGGTCCGGCGCCCTTTCCCCCGGTCCGGCCGGTTCTGAGATCGGAACCGCGGTTAGCCTTCCAGCAGCTTCGCCAAGCGCGCCTGCAGCCGCTCCGCCGCTTCCCGCTCCTTGCGGCCCAGCGGCGCGCCGCTGGCGAGGTGTTCGTCGATGCGCGTCAGGATCTTCTCCCACCCCTTGGCCCGCAGCGGCTTGGCGGCGGGGGGCGGCGCCTGGCGGTCCGCGGACGGTGCCGGGGCCCCGCCCTTGTAGGCGCGCACCTGCTGGGTCGTCACCGGCGCGCCCTTTGCGGCCGCCGACCGCCAGAGCGCCAGCTGCGCCTCGGCCGGCAGGGTGGACAGCTCGACCAGCGCGCTCCGCGAGGCTTCTGCCAGCAGCGGATGCTCCAGGATGGCCTCTTCCAGCCGGAGCAGGCCCAGCGTCTCCGAGACGTAGCTCTTGGGCTTGCCGAGCGAGGCGGCCAGCAGCGTCTGGTTCTGGTCCGGGCCCTGGCGCTGGGCCAGGCGCTGCAGCCCCCTCGCCTCCTCCAGCGGCGTCAGGTTCTCGCGCTGGATGTTCTCGACCAGCGCCGCGACCTCCGAGCCCTCGTCGACCTCGATGACGTCCATCTCAGTCCAGCCCAGGCGCTGGACGGCGCGCCACCGCCGCTCCCCAGCGACGATCATGTAGGAACCGTCGGGCTGCCGGCTGACGACAGGCGGCGAGATCAGGCCGTTGGCGCGGATACTGTCGGCCAGCTCCGCCAGCTTCGCCTCGTCGAAGCTGCGGCGCGGCTGGTCCGGGTTCGGGCGGAGCCGGTCCACGCCGACCCGGCGCAGCCGCATCTCCTGCTCCGAGGCCAGGCCCTGGAGGCTGCCGCTGCCGTGCCCCAGCGACTTCGCCAGCAGCGCGTTCCCGCTCTTCTTCGTCGGCCGGGTCGTCGCCATGGTCAGTGCGCCCCCTCTGCGTCGGCGGCGAGCGGTGCGCGCGCCAGCGGTTCGCCGGCCGCCAGCCGGGCCGCCATCTCCGAATAGACCGCGACGCCCTTGCCGTTGGGCGAGCGCTGCACGGCCACCTTGCCGGCGCGCGTCGCTTGGCCGAACAGGCCGCTCTCCGGCACCGGCTTCAGGATCGGCTCCGGCACGTTGGCCGACAGCAGCTCGATGATCTCCCGCTCCCCTGCCCTGTCCTTGGCCTGCGTCGGCAGGATGCCCATGATCTTCAGCCCCTTGTTGGTGCGGCGGTGGACCTTGCCGATGGCGACCAGGAACTGCGCCAGGCCCATGCTGTCCAGCGGCTCCGGCCGGACCGGGATCAGCAGCTGGTCGGCGGCCGTCAGGATCATCTGCGTCATCAGCCCCAGCGTGGGCGGCGCGTCGATGATGACGAAGTCGTAGTTGCCGCGGACCTCCGCCAGCTTCTCCCGCAGCAGCATGTCGACGCCGGGCTCCGTGCGCAGCAGTTCCACCCCGGACAGGTCGATGTGCGCGGCGATGAAGGCGAGGCCCGGGATGTCGGTGTCCCGCACCACGCTTGCCATCGGCCGCCCCTCCAGCAGCGCATGGTAGAGGGTCGCCTTGTCGCTGAAGGCCTCCGACGCGTCGATGGTGAGCGCCGCGGTGGCGCTGGCCTGGGGATCGGCGTCGATCAGAAGCACGCGCTGGCCGCGCAGCGCCAGCGCCGCGGCCAGGTTGACGCTGGTGGTGGTCTTGCCCACGCCGCCCTTCTGGTTGCAGCAGGCGATGGCGAGGCCGGAGGCGAACTCCTGGCCGATCAGGGCGTCGACCTCCTTGGGGATGCGGACGCCGCCGTTCTCCCAGTTGCTGACCTTGGCCGCGTCGTAGCGGCGGTCCAGCATGGCGTTCAGCCACTCGGCGAACTCCTGCTGGTTCAGCGCCTTGCGCACCCGCACGCGCCGCATCATCTCGTTGCTCGCCACCAGCGACATGCCGCCCCACTCCTTTTGCGTCAAGTTCTTCTGACTGATTTGACGCATATGGTCAAGCGACATTGCGGCAACCGGCGCGGCGCGATCCCGAAGCACGGTTCTGAGTTCGGAACCGTCATTAGGGAGCGGCGGCACCCCTCCCCGGCCTGGGCAACGCCCCCGGCTTCGGCGTAGGCTGTCCGCGACCCGACAGCCCCCTCCCCTGCGCCAAGATCCGCATGACCCTCCCGCTCTATGTCGCCGACGACGAGGCCGCCCGTGCCGAAACGACCCTGGCCGCCGCCGGGGACGGCCCGTCCCGGACGGCGGCCCTGGTGGCGCTGGCCTGGCACCTGCGCGAGCGCGACGGGCGACGGGCGCTCGACCTGACGGCGGAGGGGCTGCGCCGCGACCCGGCGCCGGCCGAGCGGGCGCGGCTGCACCTGGTGGAGGCGCACGCGCTCGCCCTGCTGGACGAGGCCGCGGCCGCCGCGGCGGCCCTGGCGGCCGCCCGGCATGCCCTGGCCGGGCTGGACGACCCGGTACTGGAGGGCGACGCCGCCGTGACGGAGGCGATGCTGGCCCTGCAGGACGGCTCCAAGCGGGCGGAGGTCGCGGCCTACCGGACGGCGGCCGGGCACTACCGGCGGGCCGGGGACGCCGCCCGCACGCGCCTGGCCGAGGCGTGGACCGCCTGGGCGGAGAGCTACATCGACGCCCGCAAGGCGCAGGCGGACTGGGCGGCGGCGCTGCCCGCCGACGGGGCCTTCGAGGACCCGGCGTTGCGGGCCGTGGTCCTGGCCTTCCACGCCTTCGTCACGGTGCAGCGCGGCGACTTCCGTGGGTCCATCGCGCTCAGCGTGCCGGCGCTGGACCTCGCCGCCGGCTGCGGGCTGCTGCGCCTGGCCGTCATCGGCGCCAACAATGTCGGCGTCATGATCCTGAACCTCAACGACATGGGCGCCGCCCTCCCCTGGTTCGAGCGCGCGCTGGAGATCGGCCGGCGCGCCGCCTGGCCGCAATGCACCGCGGCGGCGCTGAACGGCATGGGGGTGGCGCACAAGCTGCTGCGCCGCCACGACCTCGCCGACGCGGCGCTGGACGAGGCGCTGGCGCTGCTGGAGCGGGCGCCCCGCTCCCGCCAGGTCGCCATCGCCCACCGCTACAAGGGAGAGGTCCTGCTGGAGCGGGGACAGGCGGCGGTCGCCCTGCCCTGGCTGCGCGAAAGCCTTGCCCGCGCGCAGGCGCTGGAGGCGGTCGACCTCGCCGGTGCCGCGCTGCGGCGCATCGGCGAGGCGGAGGCGCAGCTGGGCCACGCCGACGCGGCCTGGGCGGCGGTGCAGGAGGCGCTGGCCCTGGCCCGGCGGACCGGCAACCGGTTCGACGAGGGCAACACGCTGACCGCGCTCGCCGGCCTCTACCGGCAGTTCGACCTGCCGCCGGGGCCGGCCGGTTCCCGGCTGGAGGCGGAGCGCGCCATCCTGGAGGAGGCGCTGGCCCTGTTCGAGGGGATCGAGGGCGCCATCCCCGACCCCGAGGTGCTGGACCGGCTGACCGCCATCCACGAGGCCAGGGACGACCCGCGCGCGGCACTGGCGCTTGCCAAGCGGGCGGCGGCGGCGCGGCTGGCCCGCCAGTCCCGCGAGGCGACGGACCGGCAGGCCGTGCTGCAGGTCCGCCTGGACACCGAGCGCGCGCAGGAGCAGGCCCGGCACCACCAGGATTTGGCGGGGCTGCTCGACCGCCTGGTCGCCATCGGCCGCGAGCTGACGGCGCTGCTGGAGCCGCAGGCCGTGGCCGCCGCCCTGCACCGCCACGTCCAGGCGCTGCTGCCGGCCGACGCGCTCAGCCTCTACCGGCGGGAGGCCGACGGCCGCATGACCGGCCGCCGCCTCGACGGTGGTGCGGCACCCGCCGTCGCCGCCGGTCCCGGCGACCCCGCCGTCCAGTGCCTGGCCGAACGCGCGGAGTTGCTGATCGACCGCGGCGACGGGGCGGCCGGCCCGGGCGGGCGGACCCTGCGCACGGCCCTCTACGCGCCGCTGCTGGCCGGCGACCGGCTGGTCGGCGCGCTGGCGGTGGAGGCGGACCGGCCGCTGGCCTACGGCGCCCGCGAGCGGCTGGTGTTCCGCACCCTGTGCGGCTACGCCGCCATCGCGCTCGCCAACGCGGACGCCTTCAGGGAGGCCGAGGCCGCGCGGGCCGCGGCCGCGGACGCGCTGGAGACCTTGCGCGCGGCCCAGGCGCAGCTGGTGCAGCAGGAGAAGCTGGCATCGCTGGGGGCGCTGGTGGCCGGGGTGGCGCACGAGATCAACACGCCGCTCGGCATCGCCCTGACGGCGGCCACGCAGCTGGACGGCGAGCGCCGCCAGCTGGCCGGGGACTACGAGGCCCGCCGCATGAACCGCGAAGTCATGGAGGGCTACCTGGCGCGCGCCGGGCAGGGGACCGGCATCCTGCTGGCGAACCTCGCGCGCGCGGCCGAGCTGGTGCGCTCCTTCAAGCGGGTGGCGGCCGACCGGACCGCCGGCGGGCGCCAGACCGTCGACGCCGGCGCCTACCTGGCCGACGTCGCGCAGAGCCTGCGCCCTCTGCTGGCCGGCAGCCGCATCCGCCTGGTGCTGAACCTGCCCCCGGGCGTGCGGCTGACCACCGAGCCGGGCGCCCTGGCCCAGGCGGTGACGAACCTGGTGCAGAACGCCGTCCTGCACGCGTTCGCAGCGGACGCCGGGGCGCCGGAGATCCGGATCGGCCTGACGGAGGAGGGTGGCCGGGTGGCGGTCGCGGTAGCCGACAACGGGGCCGGCATGCCCGAGGCGGTGCGGGCGCGCGCCTTCGACCCGTTCTTCACCACGCGGCGGGGCAGCGGCGGCACCGGGCTCGGCCTGCACATCGTGCACAACCTGGTGACGGGACCGCTGGGCGGGACCGTGTCCCTGGACACCGCGCCCGGCTCCGGCACCCGCGTCACCCTGACGCTGCCCGCGGGCGGCCCGGGCTGAGGGGAGGCCGACCGGGAGGCGCTAGCGCGGCGCGCCCTGCCGGCGGGCGGCGTCCGCCAGGGCCTTCAGCATGGCGGCGTTGTCCGGCCCGACATAGTCGGGCGTCGCCACCATGGGCTTCGGCGTCTCCAGGGCGGTGGCGACCTTGGCCATGACGGCGCGGCCGGTGAAGGGCAGGGCGACGAACTCGTCGATCCCCAGCTTCAGCCCGCGGTAGACGTCGTGCAGCGTGGGGGCGGCCTGGAAGGCGACGATGGGCAGGTCGGGCCGGATCGCCACCCGGCCGTGGCGCACGGCGGTGGTGAGCTCCGCACCGAGCGCGAGGCGCACCATCATCAGCCCGGTCTTCGACGCGATCAGGGGGTCGTGCAGCTGCTCCGGCCCGGACGCGGTCATGATCAGCCGGGCGCCGGCGCCGTGCAGGATGCCGCGCAGCACGGAGCGCACGGTCGCCTCCGGCTCGTAGATGAGGATGCCGACCTGCGGCAGGTCGGCGAGCCGTGCCCGGGGACGCTCCATCAAGCGCCGGCCTCCGGCCGGACAGGGCAGGCGCCGGCCTCCAGCCGGACCAGGCAGCCGCCGGCGGCACCGTCCGCCAGGAGGACGGGCGCCGCCAGCAGGCGGCACGGGCCGCCCGCCAGGGTGATCCGGATGTCGGCCGGCTGCCCGCCGGCAAGCTCCAGGGCGGCGTCGCCCAGCAGGACCGCCAGCGACTGCCCGACCGCCGCCTCGGCCGGCACCCCCAGCAGCGCCGCCGCGGGCGCGTTGCAGCCGGTCACCGCCAGCAGCGCGTCGGCATGCAGCAGGGGAACCGGCACGAAGTCCAGCAGCTGCTGCCCCAGCCCGGTCTCCTGGGCCAGCGTGGCATAGGCGGCGTCCTTGTAGCGCTCGATGGTGCGCAGGTCGTCGTAGGCGCGCAGCGCCGCCACCGTCGCCACGAACAGCCGGTCCGCGGTCAGCTCGGTCTTCTCCTTGTAATCATTGATGTCGTAGTCGACGATGACCTGGCGCTCCGGGGCTTGGCCGGGCTGGCCGGTGCGCAGCACGACGCGGACGCTCAGCCGCTCCAGCTCGGTGCGCAGCGCCCGCACGAAGCGCAGGCCCGCGTCCTCGGTCTCCATCACCACGTCCAGGAAGACGAGCGCCAGATCCTCCGTCGCCTCGACCACCGACAGCCCCTCGGCGGCGGAGTAGGCGTGCAGGAAGCGGAGCGGGCGGCCGCGGAAGGTCACGCGGCCCAGGGCGAAGGTGGTGATCTCGTGGACGCCCGGGTCGTCGTCGACGATGAGCACGGTCCAGGGCGGCGCCGGGTCAGCCGCTGCCGCCGCCGGCGCCTCGGCATAGAACAGGTCGTCGTCGCTCATCGGGGACCTCCGGTGCCGGGACAGGCGCACCGGCGTCGCGGCCGCGGGGCCGCGGCAGGGCCATTCTTGCCAGCTTCCAGCCGGAACGGCAACGATCCGGGGCTGGCAGAAGCGGGGCGGAACCCGCGCAATAGAGGATCGACGTGATTGATATTGCTGGCGGAGCGGCAATCGCGACACCCCGCGGGCGCGTCCGCCGCCGTCGGCGGGGCGCTGGCGGCGGGGCCGGCCCGTACGGCCGGGGCCCCGCCGCCGCGGCAGGGGCGTCAGCCGTTGACGGTATCCTTCAGGCCCTTGCCGGCGGTGAACTTCGGCGCCTTGGAGGCGGCGATCCTGATCGCCTCGCCGGTGCGGGGGTTCTTGCCCTCGCGGGCGGCGCGCTCGGAGACGGAGAAGGTGCCGAAGCCGACCAGGCGGACGTCGTCGCCCTTCTTCAGCGCCCCGGTGATGGCGTCGAACACCGCGTCGATCGCCTTGTCGGCGGCGGCCTTGTTGATGCCGGCGGCCTCGGCGACCGAGGCGGTGAGTTCGGACTTGTTCATGTCGCAGTTTCCCCCAGGGAACGGTGGTTGCCTTCACCGCCCTTGTGCCGCTGAGTCCGGCCCAAGGCAAGACGCCCGCTGCCGTCCTACCCGAAAGGGATAGGCAAGGCCAAAGGCATAGGCAGGGTCGCGGCGCCGGGCGGGCGGCCGGTCACAAACCCTTCTTAACCTTTGGGACAGTAGAAGCACCCGACCGCCAGGGGACCTTGGGACCGCAGCCCGATGCACGACCGCACCTCCGCCCGCCCGCGCCGACCGGCGCGGCGTCCAAGAGCGGTCCTCCCGGGGGCGGTCCTCCTGGCAGCCCTGCTGCATGCCCTGGCGGCGGGGCGCCCCGCCGCGGCGCAGGCGGCGGAGGCCTGGGCCGGCTGGACGGCGCCCGTCTTCTCCCACGTCACGCAGGAGCAGGGCCTCTCCAACCTGACCGTGACCGCGATCGAGCAGGACGGCGCCGGCGCCGTCTGGTTCGCGACGCTGAACGGGCTGGCCCGCTGGAACGGGTATCGGGTCAGGACCTACCGCCACCAGCCCGGCAACCCCGCCTCCCTGCCGCAGAACGCCGTCATGGCGCTGGCGACCGGCACCGACGGGCGGCTCTGGCTGGCGACGCAGTCGGGTGCCGTGGCGCGCTACGACCCGGCAACCGACGGCTTCACCACGTTCCCCGCCGACGACGGCGGCAAGCTCGGCTCGCTGAACAGGATCGCGGTGGACGGCGGCGGCACGGTCTGGGCCGGCGGGCTGAACAGCCTGTACCGGCTGGACACCGCGACCGGAAGGTGGGTCCGCGACCCGCTGCTGGACCGCGGCGTGGTCATGACGCTGGCCCGCGGCCGCACGGGCGCGCTCTGGATCGGCACCGACAAGGGGCTGCACCGCCGCGACCCCGACGGGCGGGTGACGACGGTCGAGACGAAGCCGGTGCTGGAGGGCATCGTCAACACCGTCCTGGAGGACCATGGCGGCCGGCTGTGGATCGGCTCCACCAGCGGGGAGCTCGCCACGCTGGAGGGGGGCCGCCTGACCCGGCACCTGGGGCGCGACGCCGCCTGCTCCTCCGTCGTCAGCCTGGCCGAGCCGCTGCCCGGCGATCTGTGGGTGGTGTGCCGCGGCATCGCCCTGGTGATGGACACAGCCACCGGCGCCGTCCGCCGCGTGCCGCACGACCCGACGGAGGCCTCCAGCCCCTCCAGCAACATCTTCTGGAGCAGCCTGGTCGACCGCTCCGGCCTGCTGTGGCTGGGCTCCAACGCCGGGGTGGACCTGCACAACCCCGCCAACCGGATGGCGCGGACCATGCGCATGTCGGCGCGCCCCGGGGACGGCCTGTCCGGCCGCGACGTCTGGGCGCTGAAGCAGACGCCGGAGGGCCGGCTCTGGGTCGGCTATGCCGAGCAGGGCGTGGACCTGATCGACCCGGGGCGGGGCCGGCTGCTGTCGGTGCGCCCGGAGGCCGACGGGGACGGGCTGCTGGCGGGCCCCGTCTTCGCCATGGACCGGATGGAGACGGGCGAGCTCTGGGTCGGCGGCAGCGGCCTCACCCGCATCGACCCGGCGACCGGCCGGGCGGAGCGGTTCAAGCCCTTCGGCGACACGCTGGTGCGCACCGTCGTGGCCGACGGACGCTTCGTCTGGGCCGGGCGGAACGCCGCCGGGCTGGACCGGCTGGACACCACAACCGGCGAGGTGACCAGCTTCCGCAGTTCGCGCTCCGACCCGGCCACCATCTCCGACGACGGCATCCGCACGGCCCTGCTGGACCACCGGGGCCGGTTCTGGGTGGGCACGCGGCGGGGCCTCAACCTGTTCGACCGCGGGACCGAGACCTTCCGCCGCTTCCTGCACGACGAGGCCGATCCGGAGAGCCTGCCCGAGGACGCGGTCGCCAGCCTGCTGCTGGACCGGCGCGGGCGGCTCTGGGTCGGCACGCAATCGGGCCTCGCCGTCCTCGATCCGGATGCGCCCGGCAAGCCGCGGTTCCGGCGGGTCCCGCTGGGCGACGGGGCGGAGGCGGGCGCCGGGACGATGGTGGAGGACCGCGCGGGCCGCATCTGGGCGGTCAGCGACGGCCTGGTCGCCGTCGACCCGGACAGCTTCGCGGTGCGCCGCTTCCGCGCCGCGGAGGGCGTCGCGGTGCAGAGCCACGCCCCGCGCGGCTCGGTGCTGGCGCCGGACGGGACGGTGCTGTTCCCCGGCAACGGGGGCATCACCATGATCCGGCCGGAGCTGATGGCCGGCTGGACCTACGCCGCCCCGGTGCTGGTGGACGAGGTCAGGGTGGCCGGGCGGCCGGTCGCCCCCGGCCTGCCGCTGCGGCTGGCGCCGGAGGACCGCAGCCTGGAGGTGGAGTTCTCCGTGCTGGACTATTCCGCACCGGAGCGCAGCCGCTACGCCTACCGGCTGGAGGGGTTCGACCGGGACTGGGTGGAGACGGACGCCACCCGCCGCACCGCCACCTACACGAACCTGCCGCCCGGCACCTACCGCCTGCTGCTGAAGGGGGCGGGGCGCGGCGGCCTCTGGTCGGAGCCCGTGGCCCTGGCCGTGACGGTCGTCCCCGCCTGGTACCAGACGCTGTGGTTCAAGGGGGCGATGGCGATGGCGGGTCTGGCGGCGGTCCTGGGGCTGGTGCATCTCCGCATGCTGCAGCTGGACCGCCGCCGCCGCACGCTGGAGCGCATCGTGGAGAGGCGGACGCGCCAGCTGGCGGTGGCCAAGGAGGCGGCGGAGGCGGCGACCCGGGCCAAGTCGGCCTTCCTCGCCAGCATGAGCCACGAGGTCCGCACGCCGCTGAACGGCATCATCGGCTTCAACGACCTGCTGCTGCAGGCCCCGCTGCCGCCGGAGCAGCGCGCCTGGGCGGAGGTGGTTCGGGACGCCAGCCGGGCCCTTCTCACCGTGGTGAACGACGTGCTCGACTTCTCCCGCGCCGAGGCCGGCATGATGGGGTTCGTGTCGGAGCCCGTGGAGCTGCACGAGCTGCTGCACGGTTCGGCGCGCATCGTCGCCGCCGCCGCGGCGGAGAAGGGGCTGGCGCTGACGGTGCAGGTGGGGGACGGGCTGCCGGCCTGGGTGCTGGGCGACGCGCACCGGCTGCGGCAGGTCCTGCTGAACCTGCTCAACAACGCGCTGAAGTTCACCGACCGCGGCGGCGTGGTCCTGGCCGCGTCGGCCGCGGGCGACAGGGTGCGGCTGGAGGTGCGGGACACCGGCATCGGCATCCCCGCGGACAAGCTGGACCTGCTGTTCCAGCGCTTCAGCCAAGTCGACGCCACCATCGCCCGCCGCTACGGCGGCAGCGGCCTGGGGCTGGCGATCAGCCGCAGCATCGTGGAGCAGATGGGCGGCCGCATCGGCGTGGAGAGCGAGCCCGGCCGCGGCAGCACCTTCTGGGCCGAGCTGCCGCTGGCCGCGACGGAGCCGCCGCCGCTTCCCGCGGCGCGCCGCGGCGAGGACGGCGCCGCCCGGTCGCTGCGCATCCTGCTGGCGGAGGATCTGCCGACCAACCGGCTGCTGGTCTCCACATACCTGGAGCGGGCCGGCCACCGGGTGGAGACGGCGGCGGACGGGGCGAGCGCCCTGGAGCGCGCCCGCGGCGGCGGCTTCGACCTAGTCATGCTGGACGTGCAGATGCCGGTCATGGACGGGCTGGAGGCCGCCGCCGCCATCCGCGCCCTGCCGGGGGACGCCGGCCGGGTGCCGATCCTGGCCCTGACCGCCAACATCCTTCCCGACGAGGTCGCCGCCTGCCGCGCCGCCGGCATGGACGGGCACGTCGCCAAGCCCATCGAGCGCGAGGCGATGCTGGCGGAGGTCCGCCGCGCCGGCGCCGTCGCCGCGCGTGCCTCTGCCGCGGAACCTCCCCCCGTGGAGGCGGTCCACGACGAAGCCGTCTGGCGGGGCGTGGTGGCCGGGGTGGGGGAGAAGGTGGCGGCCGAGCTGCTGGACCACATGCGGGCGACCGCCGGGACGGCGCTCGACCTCATCGCCGGGGCGCCCGGCGACCGCGACGCGCTGCGCTTCCAGGCCCATGCGCTGGGCGCCATGGCGGCGTCGCTGGGCTTCATGGAGCTGGCGCAGGCCTGCCGGGCGGCGGACCGCGCGGCGCGCGACCCCGCCCAGGACATCGCACCCGCCGGCGGACGGCTGAGCGCCGCGCTGGAGCAGGCGATGCGGCAGGCGGCAGCGGCCCGGGCGATGCTGCCGGTGCCGGCCTGAGGCCTGCCGCGGTCAGCGGAGGGACGGGCGGGAGAACTGCGCGGGAGGAAGCGCCGCGTGGGTGAAGCGCGCCTCGCGGATGGCGCCGTGGAAATAGTCGAGCCGGTTCATCCGCACGCCCACGGCGGCCCGCCCGGGGCCCTGGGGCGTGAAGGGCATGGCCACTTCCATCTGCAGCTCGCCGTCCACGAAGGACCGGTAGGCCGAGCCGTCGTAGGTCTGCGCGACATGGTACCAGCGGCCGACCGGGTGGAGCTTCTCCGGCACCATCATCGCCTGCCGGTAGCCCGGCCCGGTCATGAAGGCGTCCAGGTACCACGCGTCCTGCACCACCCGGATCTCGAACAGCATGCGGGTGCTGCCCTTGCCGGGAGCGGCCGGGGGCTGCTCGTCGGACTCCAGGTGGAACCAGCGCTGCTCGAAGGCCCCGCCGTCGGGACGGAAGACGGCCTCGAAGGTGAAGGTCGCGGCCCCCGCCAGGGGATGCTCATCGATGAAGAGGGCGTCGGACCTACCGTCGAACGCCAGCGCCGGCCCGCCGGGCCCGTCGACCAGCTTCGGCGCCCCCTCCACCCGCAATGGCCGGCCGCCGACGGTGCCCAGATTGTCGAAGGTCCAGACACGCGGGGCCGGCGCAGCCCGGGATGGGACCGGCGCCAGCCCGCCGGCGACGACAGCGGAGGCGGAGGCCAGGACGAAATCCCGGCGGGTAAGCGGTGTCATCGTGGCGAACTCCACGCGGTGGGCAGGCAGGTCGGGTCTGAGTGTGCGCGGAGCGGGCCCCTGAAATGAAGCACGAAATCCTGGTAGCGCCGATGGGCCCGGAGCCGACGGTCTTGGACTTTACCGACCGAACCGCGGAACCGGCGCCGCCCGTGACCGGCCGGGGCGGGTGGTCTCCCCTGGCTTGACGCAAGGCGGCAGGGAGCCGCCGGCGCCTGCCCTTGGCGGATCGGCGGGGGCCGCGATCCCGGCGTTGGACTTTGCCGACTCCTGGACTTTACCGACTCTTGGACTTTACCGACCGCGCCGCGCAGGGTCGGCAAAGTCCACCCGGCGCGTCCGCCAGGGATGGAGCCGGGAAGGGGAGTCCCTGACGGGGACCGCCGGCCGGCGCCCTCGGTCGGTAAAGTCCAAGTCTCCGGGAAACGGAAGGGCCGGCCCCGCGGCGGCGGGCACCGGCCCCGGAAAGTCGGGAGGCCGCCTGGACTTTACCGACCGCCGATGGCCAGCTTGGCGATGGGCGGCGGGGAGGGATACAGCGTCGCCCCCTCCTTGGCATCGACCTCGATGCGGCTCTCGGGGTAGGCGGCGACGGCCATGCGCAGCGCCTGGGTGAATTCTGGCTTGAAGTGCTTCTGGCTGGCGAAGCCGGCGCCGAACTGGTGGTACAGCGCCGCCCAGGACAGCTTCGTCGGCCGGTCCAGGCTGTGCAGCCGGTAGGCCAGCCAGATGTAGGCGTCTAGCGCCATCGACTTGTTGGATATCTGGCGGATGGCGCTCTCCAGCACCGGCACCGGATGCTCCTTCAGCGCGCGGAAGAAGGTCTCCGACAGCTCCACCGTCTCCGGGAACAGCTCGTTCTGGCGGCCGTCGGCGCCGAAGGCGATGTCGCGGCTGACGATGCCCTCCTTCGCCCGGGCCTCGCGCCCCTCCGGCAGGTCCCAGAAGAACTGGAGAATGGCGCGGCTGATCCGGTTCGCCTGGTCCTTGACGTCGCGGTAGGTCTTGCCGCCCACCGACAGGCCCATGCGCTCCAGCCACTCCGCCATGCAGCGGCCCAGCTCGACCTCGCGGCTGTTGGTCTGCAGGGCCCGGGTCTGGAGGTACAGCAGGATCATGCGCGCCCGGCTGCCGTAGGGCACGCCCACCGGCTGCCCCTCGCGGTCGACGCCGCTCTGCACGACCAGGGTGACCTTGTGCGCCTGGCGCACCCAGGAGGTCTCGGCGATGGCCCGGTGGGGCAGGGAGGTCAGGCAGAAGCCGCTGTAGGTGATGCCGAGCCGTTCGCTCTCGTCGGCCATCACCTCGGAGGCGATCTCGATGACGCGCCGCTCCTCCTTGCTGTCGGCGAGCCTCAGCAGGGTGTCGCGGCCATGGAGGCGGAGGAGCTGGTGTATGTCTGCCATGGAGGCGACGGTGACTCCGGGCGTCGGCGGAGTCAAACTGGACTTTGCCGACCGAGTCTATTTGGGAAGGTATTTGTACCAACTAATAGTATGGTCGGCAAAGTCCAGTGGATAAGTGTTGATCCGTCGGTAGAGTCCAAGCCCGGGTCGGCAGAGTCCAACGGGACGGGGCGGCGACTCCGGCGGGCCGGCCGGGCGCGGTCGGCAAAGTCCAGTGGACAAGTCGCCGATCTGGGGATTATCGCCGGCGAATCGGGCCCGGCGCCGGACGGGCAGGTTTCGACGCCGAAAGTGCCCGGCGCGGCGGGGCGGGGTGCCTCCCTGGTCGGCAAAGTCCAGCGGCGGCCGGCGGGGCGCATCAGGCGGGCACCCGGATCATCGGGCGGGCCCCCTTGCCTTTGCCCTCGATGCAGAGCCAGCCCGGCAGCGCCCGCACCATGGCGTCCGGGCCCTCCACCGCGACCGAGCCGGCGCGCAGCGTCTCCGCCCAGGTCGCGTGCCCCAGCCAGCAGCGCGCGAAGCCGGAGACGTCGGCGCGCACCTCCAGCTCGACGGGGTGCCCGGGGTCCTTCAGGCAGAGGTCCGTCGTGCCCGCCTCCAGCACCAGCCACCAGGCCCCGCGGGCGCGGTAGCGGGGCGGCATGCCGCGGAAGGAGAAGCGCAGCACGACGCGCCGTTCCGGCACGCTGGCCCAATGGATGCGCCGGCGCACGCTCCACATCACGAAGCCGGGGTCCAAATCCTCGGGCGTCAGGTGCGCCGTGCCCCAGGTGAGGCCCCACTCGCCGAACGCCTCCACGATGGGATGCAGCGCCCGGCCCGCCTCGGTCAACCGGTACTCCCCGTCCTCACCGCGCAGCACGACGCCGACCGCCTCCAGCTCGCGCAGGCGCTGGGCCAGCAGCGCCCGCGACATCAGCGGCACGCCGCGCTGGATCTCGTTGAAGCGGGTGTTGCCGAACATCAGCTCGCGCAGCACCAGGGGTGTCCAGCGCGGCGTCAGCACCTCCGCCGCCTTCGCCACCGGACAGAACTGCCCGAACCCGTCCATCGCCGCCTCCGCTCCCGCCCCGGTTCACATAATGAACTTGAGAGGGCCGGGTGCAAGGAACAGTCTCGGGGGGCGGGAGATCGAGCGTAGGGAATCAGGACATGGCCGAGAGCACGGCACGGAAGACGGGGGAAGCGGACTGGCAGGCGGCGGCGGAGAGCCTGGCCGCCCGGTTCGGGGAGCGCGCGGCGGCGCACGACGAGGGCGACCGGTTCGTCCGCGACAACATCGAGGCGCTGAAGGCCGCCGGCCTCTCGGCCGCGGGCGTGCCGGCGGAGTTCGGCGGCTGGGGGCTGGGGCCGGTGGAGCTGGGGGCGATGCTGCGCATCCTGGGCCGGGCCTGCGGCTCCACCGCGCTGGCCTTCTCCATGCACACCCACCAGGTCGCCACCGCCGCGTGGCGCTGGCGCCGGGAGGGCGCGCCGATGGAGGGGCTGCTGCGCCGCGTCGCCGCGGAAAGGCTGATCCTGGTCAGCAGCGGCGGGTCCGACTGGCTGGCCGGATCGGCGCGGGCGGAGCGGGTCGAGGGCGGCTTCCGGGTGGAC